>CAKTWE010000037.1 GCA_934630385.1 uncultured Collinsella sp. | reverse complement strand
TCGCCCACGCCGACTACGATCGGGGAATCCTTGCGGGCCACGGCGATCACGCCGGGCTCGTCAGCGCACACGGCGGCCAGACCATAGGCACCGACCACGTGGGTGCAAGCCTCGCGCACGGAGGCCATCAGGTCGTGCGTCTCGGCATAAGCCTCTTCGATCAGATGCGCGAAGACCTCGGTATCGGTCTCGCTCTTAAAGTGGTGGCCGCGGCCCTCCAGCTCTTCGCGCAGCTCGGCGAAGTTCTCGATGATGCCGTTGTGGACGATGGCGATACGACCGTCGCAGCTGGTGTGGGGATGGGCGTTAACGACGGAGGGCTTGCCGTGGGTGGCCCAACGGGTGTGGCCGACACCGCAGGTAGCGTCGCTGTCGATGTTGGAAAGCTCGCTCTCCAGGCCCGCGACCTTGCCCACGCGGCGGATGACGTCGAGGTGCGCCGCGGCGCCCTCACCCACCTCGAGCGCGACGCCCGAGGAGTCATAGCCGCGATACTCCATACGCTTAAGACCCGTGACCAGGATGTTCTTTGCAATATCAGAGCCGGTGTAGCCGACAATTCCGCACATAGGATAAATCCCTTCGTTCGCGTGACTGCAAGACGTCCACGCACAAGGGGCGCTGAGACGTACGACGTTCGAGTATTGTACTCACGCAAACGCAAGCTGATATACCAGAAGTGGTATCTCAACTTAGATACCACCCGATGCACACACGTCCAGCCGGTCCAAACCACCACAATGGGGACAGGCACCTTTGTGGTGGCGGGGCATCCTAAGAAGCGACAAAAAGGGCCCCGCCGGCGGAAGTACCGGCGGGGCCCTAACGCGGAAGGGGCGTGTTGCTCTAGACGGCAGGCCAGATTAGGCAGCCGCAGCTGCCTTCTTGTCGGCAGCCTTCTTAAAGGCAGCGATCAGCGCAGCGGCAACAAGTGTACCGGCGAGGATGGCGACCAGGAACAGCAGCAGGTTGTTGGTGGCGCCCAGGACACCCACGATGGGGCCGCCGTGAGGCACAACGTCGGTGATGCCAAAGACACCTGCGACGGCGCCTGCGACGGCAGAACCGACGATGATGCTCGGGAGCACGCGGCCGGGATCCTCAGCAGCAAAGGGAATAGCGCCCTCGGTGATGCCGATGAGGCCCATGAGCAGGGCGGAGACGCCGGAGCTCTTCTGCTCGTCGTTAAAGCCCTTCTGGTAGATGAGGGTGGCGAGACCGCAAGCAAGCGGCGGCACGGGGATGGCAGCGGCGACCATGCCCATGATCTCGGGGTTGCCCTCGGCGATAGCGGCGGTACCAAAGAGGAAGGCGACTTTGTTGACTGGGCCACCCATGTCGACGGCGACCATGCCGCCGAGCACGAGGCCGAGCAGGATGCTCGTGGAGGTATCGGCAGCGAGGCTCGCGAGCAGCGCGTTGAGCGAGGTCATGAGCCAGGCAACGGGCTGTGCCAGAACAAGGATGAAGACGGCAGAAATCAGGCCGGTGCCGACGAGCGGGATAACAAAAATGGGCATAATAGGCTTAATGGCTTGCGGAACGGGCCAGCTGTTGAACCATTTGACGAGGTAGCCAGCGGCAAAGCCCATGACGATGCAACCCAGGAATCCGGTACCCGCCTCGGTACCCAGAATGGCCGGCGTCACTGCAACCTGAGCGCCGATCATTGCCGGGGCGAGTGCCGCACGCCCGCTAATGGAATAGGCGATGTAGCCCGCGAGGATGGGGTACATGAGGCCGAAGGCAGCGCCGCCGATGGCGTTCATGGTGCTCCAGAAGCCCTCGGCAACCGCCATGCCGTCGGCCGTGGCGGTACCGCCAAGCGCGATGGACAGGGCGATGAACAGGCCGCCGACCACGACAAACGGGATCATGTGCGAGGCGCCGTTCATAAGGGCCTTGACGGGGCTCACCTTGGAGGTGTCGTCAGACGCGGCGACAGCGGTGCCGCCCATCTTGACAGACGTCTGCGGCAGCGCCTTGAGCACGGCGGCGGCGTCCTTGATAACCGGCTTAATCTCGAGCTCGGTGAGCTCTTTGCCGGCAAAGCGCTCCTTCTCGTCGATCGCCACGTCGGCGGCGATGACTACGTAGTCGGCCGCAGCAATCTCGGCGGACGTGAGCTTGTTCTCGGTTCCCTGGGAGCCCTGGGTCTCGATCTTGACCTCATAGCCCAGATCCTTACCGGCCTCCTCCAGCTTTTGGGCTGCAAGATAGGTGTGTGCGATACCCGTTGGACATTTGGTGACACCGACAATCTTCATGTCAGTCCTCCACATTCTCGATCAGATACGAATACAGTTCAGCCTCGCTCGGAATCGTCTTGAGTTTCTCGATAAAGTCTCTCGACGCCAGCTTGCGAGCAAAGCGCGACACCACGGCCAGATGGGTATTGCCCTCATCGACCATGGGCATCACCAGACAGACGGCAACCTCGACAGGCTCGTCATCGATGGCCTCCCAATCGATGGGCTCGGCAAAGCGAACCACCACGACCTTAGGCGTCACCTCTCCGGCGATCTTAGCGTGCGGAATGGCGATACCACCTCCGCAGCCGGTTGACCCCTCCTCCTCTCGCTTATTGAATGCGGCGCAGAGCTCGTCAAACGACGCACCCGAATCCATGCACAGCCCTGAGACCGCTTTGATGGCATCTTGCTTGGTGACAGCCACGGGCGCAACGCCGATATGAACGTCGCCCGGGCCCATCATGGTTTCAAGCATCAGATCCTCCCTTATCTATCGAATTACCGGTCGTTATCGGACATGACCGCGATGAGTTTCTGTCTAAAGAGCTCGGCAGGAACACTCGTAAGATCGCGAATCACGCCTTGTTTATCGAGGCTCGCAAGCCTACGGTAAAACCTTGAGAACACCGTCGGTTGGTCGCCGAGGACGCACAGAGAGCAGGCAAACAGAAAGACGCACGAGACACGAGTGCCGCCCCACTCCACACCGTTTGCGGAGCGTCCCACCACCAGGTGCGTTTCCTTGATGATGTCGGGATTGCCGTGAGGAACGGCGATGTAGTTGAGGCTCGTGGGGCTGATCTCCTCGCGCGCCGCAACGGAGTCGTAGAAGTCCGGATCGACGGAACCCATGTCCACCAGGTGATCGACGAGCAGGTGCAGCGCGTCCTCGCGCGTGGAGCCGCTGGGGATCTCGAGGATATCGGCCTCCTCGATGCGCTTTTTGATCATGTCGCTCACGATGCGGTCGTTGACGCAGGAGCGGATGCGCTCGAACTCGTTGCCGCGAAGTGCGGGCGACACGTAGATGACCTCGGCATCACAGGGCGGGATGCGCTCGGTTGCGAGTACGATGTCGAAGGTATCGTCACATGCCAGGTAGTCCTGGAGCGAGAGCACCGCCTTGATGTTGAGCGTGGGAAACAGGCGCCCCACTTTTCCGGCGATGAGGTTGGCTGCGGCCTGGCCGTAGTGGCAGACCACGGCAGCCGACATCTCGCGGCGGCTCGAGAGCTGACGCTCGAGGGCGACTTGGAAGTGCAGGGCAAGATAGACGATCTCGGTCTCGCTCGGCAGGTAGCCGTAGGTCGCCGCGATGCGGTCGGCGGCGATGGTGGCCATCTCAAAACCGAGCGGATAACGGTGCTTGATCTCCTGCTCCTGGTAGGGATCGAGCACCGTCGCGACGTTGTCGCGGCGGATCACCGTGGTGTAGATGTGGAGCGCCAGGCCCTCGCGAAGCTTGCGGTCGCCGCGCAGGTCCACGGCGAGCGTGTCGGCGATCTGCGTGAGAAGGCCGAGGACAAAGCCGTCCATCTGCTGGGCAACCTGGTCGAGGTCGAGCTTGCGCGACTTGCGCACCGAAGCCATGAGCCCCGTGAGGTAGCGGAGCTGAGACTCGGTAAAGCTCGCGCGGCTCTCGCGCGCCGCGCACTCAACGCGACGGCGGTACGGCAGGGCATCGGGAAGCGATGCCAGCTGGACTAACGGACCGTCCAGGTCAAAGGGCTGGGGCGTGGCGACAGCGGCGCCGATCTCAAAGACCGCGGGGTCATCTGCGCCCGGGGCGCCGTCGACGAGCAGGAACATGGCGGAGAGCAGCAGGCGGCGGTAGGCATCGTCGGTGAGGCTCTCGTTGGCATCGCTGCGCAGGCTTCGGGCAAAGGCCATCGCGGCCTCGATGCGTTTACGCGACAAGCCCTCGAAGACCGGCACGCCCTCGCCCTCGACCACCGCGAGCTCCATCAAGAAGTCCACACCGGGAACATAGGGCATGAGCAGGTCGACGCCCGCGACGGCGCGTTCGTAAGGGGTGCCGCCAAACGCCACGCCCAGGCGGCGCTCGGTGCGGATGGGCAAAGGGCCATCAGCTTTGATGCGCGCGACGCGCTTCTCCACGAGCGATTTGCTCACGTGGAGCGTGTCGGCGATCTCTTGCATGGGCACAAAGTCCTCGGCAAACACGAGGTAGAGCTCGATGAGCTCATCGGTGCCCAAGGGGGCAGACGAGGCGAGCTCGGTGAGTAAGTTGGGGAGATTTTGGGCACCCTCGACGGCAACGATGTTGCCCGGCGTCAAGAGGATGGAGACACCGGAGGCCTCGAGCATCTCGTCGATCGTGCGGAGCTCAGTACGGACCGTTTGCGCGGTCACGCCCAAAACGCTGCAGAGCTGCTTGAGCTCCACGTGGCCGCAATCGTTGAGATAGCGGAGCATATCGATCTGTCGCTTCGTGGCTTTCATGGCGCCTCCTTTCGACTATCAGTTAACCGCAAAGTGGTCGATTTTTTGCCACATCGTTTTTTGCGGATTGGTGAAAACCGTGTGAAATAGATGAGCCTATCTAGCGTTTGCGCAGGTAGATTGGTTGTTTTGATAACCGTAACGGGCTGCACGGGCATAGGCGGGCGCCAAAGTGCGCGCCAAGCACAACATGTGCGGCGCGGGCAAACGGTCGAAATCCGCCGGCGAACGGCAGACGCGCCGGGCCGAACTCGAGTTGTGCGGCAAAGCCACCACAAAGGTGCCTGTCCCCTTTGTGGTGGCTTGGACTCCGGCGTTTGCCCAGATAAAACCTACCGACACCCTAGGGGCGGGCGATGCTACAATCTGGCTTGTACTTGAAACGCATCAAAGGGGCCGGTATGGCAAAGGTAAAAATCAGCGACGTCGCGCGCGAGGCAGGGGTCTCGCTGGGTACGGTATCCAACGCGCTCAACCATCCCGAAAAGCTGCGCCCCGAGACCCTCAAACTCATCAACGAGACCATCAATCGCCTGGGTTATCTGCCCAACCAAAGCGCCCGTCAGCTCGCGGGCGGCACCACCAAGTCCTTTGGCCTGGTCCTCCCCCGTCTCGACCACGGCTTCTCGCTCCAAATTGCCAGCGGTGCCCATAACGAGGCCCGCAAGCACGGCTACGACCTGCTCATCGCCAACGCCGATAACGACGACGTTCTCGAGGCCCATTACCTGCGCTATTTTATGGGCACGCAGATGTCCGGCGTCATGGTTCAGCCTATGGCGTCCCCTGACTGGCACCCCGCAATGGCCAAGATGCCCGTGTCGATCGTCCATCTGGACATCCACTGTTCCGAGCCCGGCTACTACGTGGCTGCCGATAACGAGGCACAGGGGCGCATTATCGCCGAGCTCGCCGTTGCCCGTGGCGCGCGCCATATCACCGTCGTTGGCAGAGCGGCATTCATGCAGCTCACCCTGCGCGTACTTGGCATCCACAAGGCCCTCGCCCTGCATCCCGATATCAAAATTGAGGTCATTGACGCTGGAGAGTGGAATACCGCAGCCGACGGCTACAGCATCGGTGCCCAAATCGCCGAGCGTTCCGGCGACGAGCGCCCCGATTTTGTCATCGGCCTCACCGACGTACTGGCCTCGGGCGTCATCTCAGCGCTGGTCGATAAAGGCATCTCCGTCCCTGAGCAGGTCCGCGTGGCAGGCTGCGACGGCAATCCGCTCGCCTGGAGCGGGTCGGTCCCACTGACCACAGTAGCGCCTCCGGGCTACGAGATTGGCCGCAAGGGCGTTCAGTTGCTGATGGAGCAGATCGAGAACAAGCCCGCCACCAAGACCAAACACGTCCGCATCGGCTCTGCCGCGCGCACCGTCACCGCGGTCACGGCCATCGAGGACATCAACCGCCAAGAGCTCGTACGCCCGTTTCTGCTGGAACGCGCCAGCACCCAGGCAACCAGTCACATCGAAGCCACCGCCATCAACCTCGGCGCCTACCTGTAGTAAAAAGCGCCGCAGCGGAAACAGCCCCGCTGTGGCGCTTTTTACTGGCCCCACGCCCATTAGCCAAGGCTGCAGCTACGGATATTTATGGAATGCAATCCATATTTTCATGAGTTGTTTTGATAAAATGGATTCGGTTCCATGTTTTTTGTAATTTCATATAAATATTGATTTTGTTCCAATGTGTTTAGACCCAGGGAGAGGCTTTATGGATTTGATTGACCGCAAACAGTACCTCGACTGGCTCATTTCGTGGAAAGACTCACATGTTATCAAGGTCGTTTCGGGCGTGCGTAGGTCCGGCAAATCGAAGCTATTCGAGATTTACCGTGGTCATTTGCGCGACCATGGAACCACAGATGCCCAGGTTATATCCCTCAACTTTGAAGATCTGGAGTTCGAGTCTCTTACGTCGTATAGAGCACTCTACGACTACGTTTCCGCCAGACTCGTCCCCGATAAGATGAACTACGTTTTTCTGGACGAGATACAGCATGTCGAGCACTTCGAAAAAGCCGTCGACAGCCTATTTATCAGGGACAATGTCGATCTCTACATAACCGGTTCCAACGCCTATCTGCTCTCGAGCGAGCTAGCAACCTTGCTCTCTGGTCGCTACGTAGAGCTCAAGATGCTGCCCCTCTCCTTTAAAGAGTTTTGCTCGGCAAAAACCAACGGCAGAAAGGCTCTTACTCAGCTGTTTGACGAGTACATCACCCGGGGCTCCTTTCCCTTTATCGCCGAAACGGGTATCCAGGGCTCCCAGGCGCGCGATTACCTTATGAGCCTCTACGACACCATAGTCATACGCGACGTTATCGAACGCTTGAAGGTCTCGGACGTCTCGACCCTGCGCGATATCACCAAGTTCCTACTCCATAACGTCGGAAGTCGAATCTCGGTTAAAAAAATCTCCGACACGCTCTCGTCCAACGGCAACAAAACCGACCAGAAAACCGTCGCCAAGTACCTCAAAGGCCTAACAGACAGTCTCGTGCTGTATTCAGCGCCGCGCTACAACGTGCGCGGTCGACAGCTTCTTACAACAAACGGCAAATACTACGCCGTCGACCTTGGACTTAGAGGCGCTCTCGTCAAAACTCAGAGCAGCGACATCGGTCATATCCTCGAAAATGTTGTCTATCTCGAGCTCCTACGCCGCGGATACGACGTCTACGTGGGCGATATCGATGATGGGGAAATCGATTTTGTTGCCCTAGGCTCAGACGAGACGGCCTATTTTCAGGTTTCAGCCACCACGCTCGACGAAACCACCCTCAACCGCGAGTTGGCCCCCTTTAAGAAAGTCCGAGACAACTATCCCAAGACGCTTCTTACGCTCGACACGCTATTTGCTGACGCAAACTACGAAGGAGTTCGCAAGCGCAACGTAATCGACTGGCTCTTGGAGTAACTCGTACCGTCCAAAGCTCCGCCAACCTCTTGCCAAGGCTACGGCCTCGGTCGCTTAAAGCACAAAGCCCCTCTTATCGGCCAAAACTGTAGCCTTGGCGAGATAAGAGGGGCTGGCTGTATCGGCGCTTCCGCGCGGGCGCCGCCGTCGTCACCGTTAGCGGCAAACAACGTCCACGGACACGTTCAGGATCTTGGATATAGATACGGCCACCCAGCTAAGCGGTTGACCGCATCTTTAAAATGTCGTTGAAATGGCTCGGGGGTGAACGCTAGCGCGCGGCCTTGACCGCCGCCGTCAGATCGAACAACGAATCGAGCACGGCCTCGCAGCCATCTACCACGTCCTGCGGCAGCGGCACGATATCGGGAACGGCAAAGACGTGGCAGCCAGCCGTGATGCCCGAGATGCAGCCGTTGCGTGAGTCCTCGACCACGGCACATTCCTCGGGAGCAAAGCCCGCGCGCTCGCAGGCGAGCAGATACATCTCGGGGTCGGGCTTGCCGTGCACGACGTCCTCGCCGCAGGTCACGGTTTCAAACTTGTCAAAGAGTCCGACCATCTTAAGGTTGCGTTCCGCTGTAACATGGCGCGACGAGGTTGCAAGGCCCACGTGATAGCCCGCAGCCAGCAGCTCGTCTAGGCACTCGGCAGCGCCGGCCTTAAGCTCCAGTTCGGTCTTGACCATCTCGTCGCGAATCTCCTTGTGGCGATGATAGAGCGCCTCGGCGGTTTCTCTGCTGCCGTAATGCTCCTCTAGGATGCCCATGACATCGGGCAGCGTGCGACCGATAAATTGATGAATCAGCGCATCATCAATCGCGAGCCCCAGCTCAGAGGCGCCTGCCTTCCAGGCCTTAATCCCCAAACGCTCGGTATCGACCAGCGTTCCATCCATGTCAAAAATAACAGCCTTGATCATATCGGTCCCCCATCGACTCTCGCTGTCGCATTGCCGCAACTCTACCGCATTTGGCAACTTGTATATAACGTATATACCATATTGCACTTTCGTTACATAGATAGAAGTCTTATGACAAGCAGCCCAGTAGGATTATAGTTTTCGATCGAGTACTCAACGATAAGGATCGTTTCATGATTTTAGACACCACGGCACCCGCAGAGGAGCTTCAAGACAAGCTATCGGCGCTCGAACAGCTGCTTTTGGCATACGGGCGCGTGGCTATCGGGTTTTCCGGCGGCGTTGACAGCAGCTTTTTGGCCGCCGTATGCGCCCGCATCATGCCTACCAATACCCTCCTCGTCCATCTCACCACGCCGCTCATCGGCACGCCCGAGCAGGCTTCGTTTGAGCGGTCCGTTGACGGGCAAGCCGAAGAAGGGCCGCATTTTAAGCTCCCCGTGCTCAATCTTTCGGTCGATCAGCTGCAGCTCCCCCAGGTAGCCTGCAACGATGCCGACCGCTGCTACCACTGCAAGCGCGCCGGCTTCACCGCCATCGTCAACCACGCCAAGTCGCTCGGCTTTCCCACCGTCATCGACGGCAGCAATGCAAGCGATCGCGGTGACTACCGCCCTGGCATGCGCGCGGCAGAAGAGCTCGGCGTACGCTCGCCGCTTATGGAGGTCGGCTTTACCAAGGACGAAGAACGCAAGCTGTTGCGCGCATGGGGCTATCCCGTTTGGAACCTTCCGGCGGGAGCTTGTCTTGCCACACGCGTCCCTACGGGCGAAGAGCTGACGCGCGAAAAGGTCGATTTAATCCGCGCCTGCGAGGATTACCTGCACGATCTTGGCCTGGCACAGGTCCGCGCACGCCTGGTCGGCGGCTGCATGCATATCGAGGCCGCTCCGGCAGACGTCGCCAAGATCGCCGCCCTCGGCGGTACCGCCGTCGACGACAAGGGCAAGACCCCGCTGCCCGCCGCCATCGAGTCCGCGCTGCGCAACCTGGGCTGCGGCCACATCTCCCCCGAGGTTGCCCCCTACATCCACGGCAACATGAACCTTTAAGTTACGCCGTTTTACAAACGGCGTAACCGCTCGGCGCTGCGCAGGTTCAACCTGAACCACATAAATTGCCACCTTCCAAAAAGGGACAGGTTTATTTTGGCAGGTTTTATCTGGGGAAATATCGCGAGGCAGCCGCCTCTCTAGCACCCCTCTAACTTCGGGAGGCACTGGAGAGGCGTCTCGGCCGCACCTACTTCCTCCGATAGCGGCGGTTGCGGCTCGTCGATGAACCCATTACTTCAATGAGTCCTTTATCTGCCATTTTTGGCAGATGGTAACGGACGGACGAAACCTTGACCCC
Source organism: uncultured Collinsella sp. (assembly GCA_934630385.1). Taxonomy (GTDB): domain Bacteria; phylum Actinomycetota; class Coriobacteriia; order Coriobacteriales; family Coriobacteriaceae; genus Collinsella. The sequence continues at coordinate 6,763 of CAKTWE010000037.1, read as the reverse complement.
CGATGCAACCGCTATTTCTCGCGCCGTCATATCCATTCCGCCGCTGAGGGCCTCCAGGATCCTATCCGCCGTCGAGGCTGACGATTCTCTGCTCATATCGATAATTTCAAACGTGTCTTTACCACATTTTGACAGGACATGTTTATCGACAAGGTCCCAGCAGATCAGACGAATGTCATCCGAATCCCACTTCAGAGCCTCTCGTATTTTTTGGACATCGCATACGCACCCGTGCTCCCGCATAAACATAAGCAATGTTTCCTCGCGATCCGTCAGCTCGGTGCCCACATGGCCCTGAATCCACATGCGGTTTTCAGCAAGCTCCGCCCCGTGCCGGGAAAGCAGCACCGTAAACGAATCGGCCTTAACGATAAATTTCGGCCTGCCAAGCGAACGAGACTCCATCTCGCGAATCATAGCCGGAATACCAGATCCCTGGCTTTCCGCAACAGCCCCCTCGGCATGCTCTAACGGCGTCGCCCCCATCAGGCTCATGAGCTTTGGGTTTCGGCAGCGCGATTCCCCGTCCGCAAGATTGTCCACCGTCTTTCCGCCCCAAAGCCCGCCGGGGTTTTTGATCTCTATTCTGTCTGGGTAGATATCGACACTCACGGCCTGCCCCACAAACATGGGCGAATACTCTCGATGGATGCAGGCATTCGCCAAGGCCTCGCGCAAAACCTCCTGGGGTACTTCCCAGTCCTCCCTTCTACCAGCGCCTTGCACTATCGCCGCCTTGCGCAAGTTTCGTCCAATCGCGGCGAGGGCGTCTTCGATGCAAGCCGGAATCGGGCCATCGCACAACTGGCGGTCAATAAACCGGGGTTGCCCGGGTGCAGATTTTTCCACATCGGAATGAACGGCGACATCGATCATCAGCTTGGGATAGAACTGCTGGGGGTAAATTCCCGCCGACAGAAGCCCTGCGAGCTTCACGGCACCGTCCTTTGTAGTGATATTGAGTCTGGTCAGCTGCTTTTCCAGCGTATCGGCCCCACGCAAAACGCGCGGGGTCTGCAGCCGGCGATTTGCGATAATAGACCGCACGACATCTGGATCCAAATCCTCGACCGTTGCCTCCGAAACCACCGCACCGTCTGCATCGCTCGGAAGCAACGCACTCTGCAGCTCATATAACTCAGCGGGCGACATCTTGATATCTTTATCATCCACGCGCTTGTAGCTACCGTTCTGCACGCCACGCGCGCCGATATAGCAAGGCTTCGCTTTAAGCTCAAGTTCAAAGATACGCACCAGAAGAACCTGGAGCCCGTCGACCTCGCCTCGATCAAGCTCATACCGCGGCGCATGGGCTACCACCGCCGTTGAGCCTCCGTCTCCGATACCCGAAACAAACTGGTCGCGCACCCTGTCGATAGCAAAGTTGGCGGAAGGAACAAATCCTTCGGCTTCGTTCAGGCCCAAAATAATGAGCCCACCCGCAGTGTTCGCAAAAGCGCTCACTGTCTCCCATACGTCTGCGCTCAATTTATTCGTACAGGCTTTAACTTCTACCGATGCGTCATCGGTCCCCCACCTGCGAAGGCGCTCAACGATAAGGCCAAGAGGTTCATCCAGCAGCATTGGCATTCCGCCTCTCTAAAGCAATAGATTCATCTCTCTAAAGTTTAGTATATCTCTCTAAATTTAGAGAGATAAGCGTCTTGTTTTAGAGAGATATTTAGAGAGATGTATCGAATTCGCTGCTAGATTACCTAAAGCTATCTCTCTAACCGACTTTCTCTTTAGAGAGACATTTAGAGAGACGAGCGCAATCTCTCTCTAACCATGGGCCCCGCTCTTTAAAGCTCATACATCCCAACCATACCCTAAGTTGCGGTGAAATAGTTCCTGTTTTGCAGCCTATCGGGCACAAACAGGAACTATTCCACCGCACCTTCGTTTGGCGGGCATTGACCCGCAGACCTGCCAAAAGGAGACAGGTTTGTTTTGGCAGGTTTTATCTGGGGAAACGCAAACAGGGCCGCGATACCTATATGGCGTCGCGGCCCTTTTCCTTGGAGAAGGATCGATTGATTGAACGGAATGACCGTTCTAGTCTTCGAGTCCGCTATTGATGAGCTCCGCGATCTCAACGGGATCGGTGCTCGCGCGCACCTTGTCGCGGAAGCCGGCGTCCATCAGCATCACGGCAGCCTTGGAAAGCAGACGCAGGTGCGTGGTTCCGGCTTCGCCGGCGGGCACGTACAGCGCGAGCGCAACATCGACGGGCACGCCATCGAAACTCGGCCATTCAACGGGCTCGGCCAGTTTAAGCACGGCAACGCCCGGCGTGTGAATCGCGTCGCTTTTGGCATGCGGAACGGCAAAGCCGGCGACAAGGCCGGTCTCGGCCTCGTTTTCGCGAGCAATGAAGGCGGTCTCTACGGCAGATGCGTCATCGGCAAAGCCGAGCTCGACGGCCTGCTCGGACAAATAATGCAGGGCGTCCTCACGCGAGGCGGCGGTATACCCGATCGTCACTTGGTTGGCAGATACAAATCCCATGGAAACCTTCCTTACAACACGGACCTGACCGCAGCTTCGATGCCGTCGGCGTCCAAACCGTACTTGTGCAGCAAATCGACCGCAGGGCCGGACTCGCCGTACACATCGCGCACGCCGACGCGCCGCATCGGCACCGGATGCTGTTCCGCGAGCACCGAGGCCACGGCCTCGCCAAGACCACCGATAATCGAATGCTCCTCGGCGGTGACCACGCGACCAGTCTTCTTGGCGCTGGCAACCACCAGACGCTCATCAAGCGGCTTGATCGTATGCATGTTGATGACCTCGGCATCGATACCATCGGCAGCGAGCGCCTCGGCAGCCTCAAGCGCCTCAGCGACCATAAGGCCACAAGCGATGATGGTCACATCGGACCCCTCGCGCACGACCACGCCGCGACCAATCTTGAACTCATAGTCCTCGCGGTCGTTGATGACCGGTGTTGCCAGACGGCCGAAGCGCATGTAGACCGGCCCCTCAAACTCATAGGCGGCGCGCACGCAAGCGCGAGCCTCGATGTCATCGGCGGGAACGATTACCGTCATACCCGGGATCGTGCGCATGAGCGCGATGTCCTCGCAGCACTGATGCGTGGCGCCGTCTTCACCGACCGAGATACCCGCATGCGTGGCGCCGATTTTGACGTTGAGGTGCGGATAGCCGATGGAATTACGCACTTGCTCGTACGCGCGGCCGGCGGCGAACATGGCAAAGGTGCTCGCAAAGGCAACGTGGCCCGTGGTCGCAATGCCGGCGGCGAGCCCCATCAAGTTGCTCTCGGCAATGCCAGCGTCGTAGAAGCGCTCAGGGTGCGCAGCCTTAAACTTACCGGTCTGCGTGGCGGCGGCCAGGTCGGCATCGAGCACTACAAAGTCATCGCGCTCATTGCCCAGCTCGACAAGTGCCTCGCCATAGCTAACGCGCGTGGCGACTTTCTTGACGTCTGCCATTAGAGCTCCTCCCCTGCTGCTGCGAGCTCGGCCATGGCCTGCTCAAACTGTTCATCGTTGGGCGCCTTGCCGTGCCAGCCCACCTGGTTTTCCATAAAGGAGACGCCCTTGCCCTTCACCGTCTCGGCGATAATAGCCACGGGCGAGGCACTCACTTTGCGAGTCTCGGCAAAGGCGGCGGCAATCTGCGCCATGTCGTTACCGTCGGCAAGCTCGATCACATGCCACTTAAAGGCGCGGAACTTGTCGGCAAGCGGCATAGCCGAGTTAACTTCGTCGATACTGCCGTCAATTTGCAGGCCATTGTGATCGACGATAGCGACGAGGTTATCCAAGTCGTGGTTGCCGGCGAACATGGCCGCCTCCCACACCTGGCCCTCCTCGCACTCGCCGTCGCCCAACAGCGTGTAGACGCGGTAGCTGTCACCCCAGCGCTTTGCGGCGAGCGCCATTCCAACCGCGGCGGAGATACCCTGACCGAGCGATCCGGTAGACATGTCGACGCCCGGCGTGTCATTCATATTGGGATGGCCCTGCAGGCGGCTGCCGATATGACGGAGCGTCTCGAGCTCCTCCTTGGAAAAGAACCCGCGTTCGGCGAGCACGGCATAGAGTGCCGGAGCGCAATGTCCCTTGGAGAGCACAAAGCGGTCGCGCTCGGCGCGGCTCGGATTCGCCGGGTCGACATCCATTTCCTCAAAGTAGAGGTAGGTCATAATGTCGGCAGCGCCAAGCGATCCGCCCGGATGCCCCGACTTGGCGGCGTGGACACCCGTGACAATACCGCGGCGAACCTCATTGGCAATCTTGGCCAGTTCCTGATCGGTCATGGAGTTTCCTCTCTTGAGCACGCCGGCCCGGCATAACAAATGCTGGGCCGGCAGAACCATCGTTACTGTGCCTCGACGACCTTTTTCCAGTCGGCCTCGAACGAGGCAAGGCCCTGGTCGGTCAGCGGGTGATGCAGGCATTTCTTAAGAGCAGCCATGGGGACGGTCGCAATATCGGCACCGAGCAGCGCCGCCTGGGTCACGTGATTAGGCGTGCGGACGGATGCGGTGATGATCTCGACGGTGTCGTCGACGTTCTTGCCGGTCCAGTCATAGTTCTTGATGCAGGTCACAACGTTGTCGAGCTGCGAAATACCGTCCTCGGCGATGTCGTCAAAGCGGCCGACGAACGGGCTGATATAGCGGGCACCGGCGTTGGCGGCCATCAAGGCCTGGGTCGGCGAGAAGACGAGCGTCATGTTGACGCGTACGCCCGCATCGGCCAAGGCGCGGCAGGCGGCGAGGCCGGCCTCGCACACGGGAAGCTTAACCACGATGTTGGGAGCCAGAGCGGCAAGACGCTTGCCCTCCTCGATCATACCCTCGGCAGTGGTCGCGGTGGACTCGGCGGACACGGGCAGTCCCTCGCAAAGCTCGGCGATCTTGAGCATGTGGGGCTCAAAGTCTGCAAGCTTGCCGCCGGTCTTGGCGTACAGGGACGGGTTGGTGGTGACGCCAGCAAGGCAGCCCCAGCTCTTGGCCTCGGCGATCTCGTCAAGGTTGGCGGTATCGATAAAGAACTTCATGGTGCAAACTCCTTCGAGGGAATCCAAAACTCAAAAAATAGGACAAAGGGGGTGTCCCTTTGTCCTATGTGCCGGGCCTGCAGCTGGGACATGCCCCAGGCCCGGCGTCGTGTAGGAAAAGCTACTTAGAGAGCCTTCTCGATGCGGCTCGTGACGCCCTTGAGGTTAAGACCGACGACGTACTGCTTAATCGGGCGCTTGATGTGCTCGATCACAAAGCGCTTGCCGTCGATGTCCTGGGCAGCGAGGTTGCGGTAGAGCTTCTCGACCTGCTCCTTGACCTCGGGATCGTTAAAGGCGTAGTGGCCGGAGACATCCAGAATCTTCAGGCTGAGCTCGTCGTCGGCCAGAATGTCGTCAACCTGCAGGTTGACGTCGTCGCCGGTCATCCACTTGCGCCAGCGCTCGGTCTTGATAGCCTTGACCAGCAGCGTGTGATACAGGTCTGAGGGATCGTCGCACAGGCCGTTGTCGACCAGAATCTGCTCGGTAGCGCAGAGCTTGAGGTAAGCGCGGGTCTCCTCGGTGCCGTACTGAGGGGCGACATTGGAGGCCGTCACGTGAGCCGGGATGTGCTCGAGCAGCGTCGCGTCATCCAGATAGTCAGCGTTGTGCTCCTTCAGGCCCACACCATAGCGCTTAGCCATGTCGGCGAGCTCGCGGGCGTTCTTAAAGTTGTAATGGCCAACCTGCTCGGTCCAACGGGTGAGCGTACCGGTCTGACCGACGATAAAGGTGGGCATGGGGCAGCCGCGCTTCTCGAGTTCGGGCTGCAGCTGAGAAATGAACTCCTCGTACTTATCGGTAGAGGTCAAGCCGCCATTGGTCTCCTCGGTACCGACCTCGTAGGCGACCTCGGGCAGGTTATGCTCGCGACGGTACTGCTCAAGGTAGTCGATAAGATCGATCGTGCGGCGAAGCACCACGTCGAGCGGAATAACCTTGCCGATCTGATAGGGGTCCTTGGTGGGGTCGACCATCAGCAGGTCAAAGCCTGCCTCCATGTCGGCGACGAAGGACTTGCGGGCGAGCTCCATGGCCTCGTCCTCGGGCAGGTGGGCGTTACGCTCCTCGTCGCGCTGCCACGGACCGCCGTGATCGCGGCACAGGTAGTACGGACCGGTGTAACCCACCTCGTCGGCAACCTTCTTGATGTCGGCGGCAAAGCGCCTCTGGTCCCAACCGTTAACGTAGCCGGCGCCCATCTCGTCCATATCGACCTGGTTGCGGCTGGCGATAAACATGGGCGGGAAATCCTCGTCCTTGGCAAGCTCGAACACGGCCTGAATCAGGTTGGGGCTCATGGGGCCAATGCCGACCATGGTTGCGTGATCGCCGCTATCCTGCAGCTTGAGCATGCCCTGAACGGCCTGGCGGATGGTAAGGTTGGACATTTTGTTCTCCTTCTCCAGAGGATTTTTGACAAAAGTTCCCTGGGACCCAGATGTGGGCCCTATCAGTACGGATGGATTTTGTTGTGTAGGGGCGGTTGTGCGGAGTCAAATCCATCCCTCCGCACAACCGGAGTCCTTAAAGGTTTACTTGGCCTGCTTATCGAGCGTGGGCTTCATGGCAATCAGGATTGCAGCGGCGACCACGGAGCCAATCACGATGTCCAGGCAGAACAGCGCGACGTTGTTGGTGGCGAGGGCGACGATAAAGCCACCGTGCGGGACGTAGCAGTCGATACCCTGGAAGGCGGCAAGCGCCGCACCCACGGCAGAGCCGA
>CAKTWE010000036.1 GCA_934630385.1 uncultured Collinsella sp. | reverse complement strand
ACTTAGGGGTGGCTAGCGGGTGGGGCGCCAGACGTGGATGGCGCCGGCGAGGATGTCGACCTCGATGCGCGAGGCGACAACGGGCTCGCCGTCGGCCTGGATGGGGTAATCGGGCTCCTCAAAGGTGAGCTCGGCATGGCGGCAGCGGCGCATGTGAATCGGCGGCAGTTTGGTATGGTGGCCGTCTTTGGCCGAAAGGAACATTGGCAGGGCTACCGCGCGAGGGACGGGGCCGCAGGCGTAGCAGACGTCGAGCATGTCGTCGCAGGGGTCGGCATCGGGGCAGATGCGATAGCCCGAGCCATACGTGGGGCCCAGCTGAATCGCCATGATGATCGCCCTCACGCGCTCGGCGGGCGCGCCGTCAAAGCTGGCTGTCATGGGGTAGTTGCGATAGCGTAGTCCAAACTGCTCAAGTCCCGAGAGGGTGTAGAGCGGCGCGCCCGTCAAGCCGGTCTTTTTGCGCAACTCGGTGGTGCCAAGGCCGATGGCGGCATCGATGCCGACCGAAAGCGTCTGGTCGTAGTACTCAACGGTAGCATCGCCGCTGCCGCTCGCAGGGTTCCACGAGCGAATGCGCCCGATGTCCTGACGCTGCAGCTCGCAGGTGAGCAGCGCGCCAAAATCCTTGCCGGAGAAATCTTCGATACCGAGCGTCTGGGCAAAATCGTTGCCGGAGCCCACGGGCAGGACGGCAAGGGCGGGGCGGGCGTCCTCCTTTTGCGTCATAAGCCCGTTGACGACCTCGTGAATCACGCCGTCGCCGCCAAGGGCGATAACGGTGCGATAGCCCTGTGCCTGTGCGGCCAGCTCCTTGGCGTGTCCCATACGCTCGGTCAACACCAGGTCAAACTGGGATGCGCGTGCAGTCATGTCCAAAAAGCGTTGTAGGCGCTCGGCAACTTCGCGTGCCGCACCCGACTGGGCGGCTGGGTTGGCGATGATGAGCGTGCGACCAAAATCAGTTGCGTGCATGGGGCGACTCCCGGCGTATGACGTGACGGTGCGGTCGCGCTCGGGTCGAATTGCTCCCGATTGTGGCTGCACGGCGAATACTAACGTCTACTCTATCAGGTCGTTGTGGCGCTCGATAGCCTCTGCCACCGTGCCGCCCTCGTCCACAATAAGCGAACGGCGTTTAGGCGAGACAATGCGCTGTGCGGGATATACGCCGCGGTGTCCGCCGGCGAGATAGCTGATAAACGCCACGATCACGAAGAAGCCGGCGGCCGTGCCGTGGAACAGGTCGATGGCCATCATGCAGGTGGTGATGGGCACGTTAAGGCCGGCGCAGAACACGCCGAGCATGCCCAGCGCCGCTAGAAAGCTGGGGTCGATTCCGACGAGGCAACCGATCCAGCCGCCGAGCGCCGCACCGATGCCAAACAGAGGCGTGACCTCGCCGCCTTGGAAGCCGGCGCCCAGGGTAAGCGCTGTGACGACCAACTTGATGGCTGCGTCCGCCAGGGTGGTGTTGCCTGCAAACCCGGCGCCGGAAAGCCACGTGGAAAGGCCGGCGTAGTCCCAGGCGTCGAGGAGGGCGTAGGCGGCCAAAACCACGAGTGCGCCTATGAGTGCGCGAACGAGGTAATTGGTGATAAAGCGGCCGTACAGGCTCTTGACGGTACGAACCGACCAGGCAAAGAGACGTGCGGTGAGACCAAAGATGATGGCGCTGATGACTACGATGACAACCGTCCGTGGTGTCATGTTGGGAACGCTGGCGATGACATTCGCTTCGTACTCGGTACCCAGGGCGAGTGACGTAAAGTAGCCGGTAAACGAGGCGACCAGGCAGTAGATGCCCGCAGTGTAGTCGATCTTGCCGATAAAGCACATCTCCATGCCAAAGAAAGCTCCGGCAAGGGGCGAACCGAATACGGCGCCAAAGGCCGACGAGATGCCGGCGAGCATGAGGTCGTGGTGGTCATGCTTTTTGAGGTGGGCGAGGCTTGAGATGTTGCTGGCGATGGTGCCGCCAATCTGCACCGCGGCTCCCTCGCGACCGGCCGATCCGCCCGTTAGGTGCGTGAGCGTGGAGCAGACGAAGGTGAGGACGGCCATGCGCATATGGATGAGGCGTGTGCCCAGGGCGGAGTCGATGACCAGGTTGTTGCCACGCTTGGCGGCAAGGCCGTGGTTTTTGTACACCCATGCGGTGGCAACGCCCACAACGGGAAGCAGCGCGTAAATCCATGCATGGTGCTCGCGATAGTCGGTCGCGATATTCAGCGAGGCCAAAAACGCCCAAGCGGCAACACCCATGGCGAGTGAGACGACGACGACGAGTACGAGCAACTTGGCGCTCGCGAGTAGGTTGCGGGCGTTGCGGCGCGTGTCGGCAGCCAAGAGATGCTCGGAGCGGGTGATCTGATGCCTGCCTGCCGTGATGACGTCGTCAAGGGAGAAAAAGCCGCCGTCGTCGAGCGACTGGGAATGATCCTGCGCCTCGTTTGCGCTTTCGGGTTTGTCGGTAAAAGTCATACGTTCCTCTTTTGGGTTGCAACACGAGCATTATAAAACGCGGTAAACGCGACGAGCCGGTGGGTTGGTTTTGGTTTTGTTTCGCGGCTTGCGGCCGACAGATGTATTTGCGGGTACAGGCCAAGTCGCCGTCGTGCGGCGGGGATTATACTGAGATAAACATAAAGAATCGGCGCCCGTGATGTGCGCCGCAGCATGCTAGAGGTGTATATGGCTGAGAAACTCATTCTGTTGGAGGACGCGCAGGCGATCGTCTTGTCGCACGTGAATCGCACCGAAGTCGTCGAGATTCCCGTGTGGCAGGCCGCCGGTCTTCCCTTGGCAGAGGATACGGTGGCCGATATCGACATCTCGCCGTTTGCCAACAGCGCTATGGACGGATATGCCGTGCGCTCGTCGGACTTGGCGCAGGCATCTGACGAGGCGCCGGTGACGCTCGACGTTATCGGACACGAGGCTGCGGGCCATGTGTTTGAGGGCACAATCGGCGCGGGCGAGACGGTCCGCATCATGACGGGCGCGCCGGTACCCGAAGGTGCCGATGCCGTGGTGAAATACGAGATCGTCGACGTGCTCGATGGCGACGGCAACGAGGGTTCGCGTGTGAGGTTCTCGGCGCCTGCCAAGGTAGGGGAGAATGTTCGCTCTGCCGCTGAGGAGGCCCATGCCGGCGACGTCGTGATGCGTACTGGCGAGGTCGTTGCTCCGGCGGGCGCGGGTCTGCTGGCAAGCGCCGGATACGCGAGCGTGAAGGTGCACGCTGCCCCGCGCGTGGGCATTATCTCGCTGGGCACGGAACTGGTCGCACCGAGCAACGTGCCGGCGCGCGGGCAGATTCGCGACTCCAACTCGTCGGCGTTGATGGCCGAAGCACTCGATGCCGGCGCCGAGCCCGTGTTCTACGGCATTGCGCCCGATGATGAGCAGGCGATTGCCGAGCTGGTGCATCGCGCCGTGCTGGAGTGCGATTTTGTCATTACGAGCGGTGGCGCCTCGGCAGGCGACTACGACTACGTGACGGCGCTCGTCCGGCGCGAGGGTGAGGTGCTGTTTGACCGCATCTCGATGCGTCCGGGCAAGGCCATCACGTTTGGCTTGCTTGGGGGTAAGCCCTACCTGGGACTTTCAGGCAATCCGGCCGCGGCGTATGTAGGCTTTGAGATGCTTGCGCGTCCGGCGATTCGCAAGATGCGCGGCTTTGCCGAGGGCGTGCGTCCCGTGCAGCAGGCGACGCTCACGCACGGCGTGAAAAAGCGACAGCATCGCCGCTTCTTCGATCGCGCCACGGTTTTGCGCGACCCCGAGACCGGTGAGCTGTTGGTTACTGAGGCTAAGACGCAGAATTCGGCGCTGCTTGGAACTATGCAGCGTTCGAACTGCCTGTTGCGTGTTGACGAGGGACCGTGCGACCTCAAGGTGGGCGATGTCGTGGACGTTGTTCGCGTCGACCTGCCCGAGGGCGCCGTGTTGTAGGAGGAATGCTATGGAGCTGAAGATTTCGATCGTGACGTGCTCGGATACGCGCGATCTCGCCCAGGACGAGGCGGGTGCCGCACTCGAGGAACTTATCGAGACGCAGGGCTGGACGGTCGCCTCACATGTGGTCGTGCGCGACGACGCCAGCGAGATCGGTGATGCCATTGTGGAAGCCGCCGATGAGTGCCACGCCAATGTCGTGCTCACCTGCGGCGGCACGGGGCTTTCGATGCGCGATGTGACGCCCGAGGCGACGCGTGCCGTCTGCGAGCGCGATGTGCCGGGTATTGCAGAGGCAATCCGTGCGTACTCCATGACCAAGACGCGCCGCGCCATGCTCTCGCGCGCCGTGTGCATGCAGCGTGGGTATACGCTTGTCATCAACTTTCCGGGATCCACGAAAGCGGCCCGCGAAAGCTGGGAGGCCGTGAGCGACCAGCTGGAGCATGCGGCCCAAATGACGGCTGGCGGCGGGCACGCCAAATAAGCGCACTACCTGCGGCGGAGCGACCTTACTGGCTGCTCCGCCTTTTTTATACAGCGACAGTGCGGGCCGTCTCGTGGTTATTGGTAAAAGAAAATTATCAGACGAGAAATCTTTATCACTGATATTATTCGCACGAAAGTATAATCTAATTACAGAATAAAGCTCGCGGCGGGGTGCCCGGGTATGGCGTTCGAAAGGGTTGAACATGTTCGATATGGTTTCTCGCCGCGGATTCGTCTCGCTTTCTGCTGTCGCCGCTGCCGGCCTTGGTCTTGCCGGCTGCTCGGGCAACAATACGTCCGAGCCGGCCGGATCCGATGCCGGTTCTGCTAAGGCATCTTCCAAGAAAGCTGTCGAGCTGCAGGTCTTTGCAGCCAACTCGCTCGAGAAGGCTCTGCCCGAGGTCCAAGAGCTCTACACCGACCAGACCGGTACCACGTTTGCCGACACGCAGTTTAAGGCGTCTGGCGACCTCGTAGAGCAGATGCGCGCCGGTGCCGCCGTCGACGTGCTCATCACGGCCTCCAAGGGCACCATGGATGACGCCGAGGCCGCCGAGCTCGTCGACGCCGACACCCGTGAGGATATGTTCGTCAACGACCTCGTGATCATTCGCGCTGAGGGCTCCGACACCAAGGTCGAGGCCATCGCCGACGTCGCGAATCTGGACGGCAAGATCGCCATTGGCGACGCCAAGACCGTTCCCGCCGGCAAGTACGCCAACCAGGCCCTGGCCTCCGTGGGCCTCTACACCGGCACCGAGGGCGACGACGGCGAGTACGCCCCCGAGATCGCCGACAAGGTAGCCCTGGCCGACAAGGTCGGCACGGCTGCGTCTTACGTCTCTACGGGCGACTGCGTGGCTGGCTTTGTCTACAGCTCCGACATCTACCGCTACGACGGCATCGAGGAGGCCTTTGTGTGTCCCGAGGACTCGCATAAGCCCATCGTGTATCCCGGCGCTGTCGCCGATGGCTCCGAACATGCCGACGAGGCCAAGGCGTTTATCGACTTTTGCCTGTCCAACAAGAAGGCCCAGAAGATTTGGGCCAAATACGGCTTTGAGCTTTCCGCGTAGTGCGGCTTGGCGCGATAATTCCATCGTTTTGTGTTTCACTCCGTCCTTGTATTCTCTTGGAGCTTTTTGTGCTTAATAGATTCCGCATGCTTGTCGCCTGTGCTTTGACCTTCGCGCTTTGCTGGGTGCCAGGATTTGCGTTTGCTGGGGACGCTGAGGACGGGGCGCAGGATGCTGCGACCGCACATGGGCTTTCCTATGGGATTGAGGGTTTTGAGCGGTTGGCCAAGGGGACCTCTCGTGCCATGGAGGGCCAGCCTGAGGGCTACCGGTTTCCCATTGACGAGGACGTGGACCTTGTAGTGGCGCCTGCTGCCGATCGCGTTGTGGTGTGGATATCGCCCAAAGCGGTCGAGAAGTATGGATTGGATCCGCAGGACAACGAGTGCGTATCGGGTCTCAAGGCCCTCGTCTGTAAGCTCGACAGCGCAAACTGCATGGGAGGTGCGCAGCTAGGGGACGTGGATCTTCCTTGGTATGTCACGGAGGAAACTACGTTTGATGCCGGTGGGTATACCTATGGCTTTGACGAGCGCGGTGCGGATGGGGATCGCTATGTGGTGATTGCATCAGCCTCGGGTGATGCCAAGGGCGGCGCACGTTGGCTTGATAGCGCTCAAATGGTAGAGGCATCGTCTGTCGTGTTGCGGGATGAGCAGGGGCCCTTGACCTCTCTGGCTTCCTTTTTGGGCGACATCGACTATCGCCCGTTTTGGGTGTCCATTAAAACGAGTGGTCTTGCCCTGCTGATCGCCTTTGCGCTGGGCCTGTTCGCCGCGTGGAAGACTATGGGTACCTCGAGTCGCATCAAGGGCCTGCTCGACTCGGTCTTTACGATTCCTATGGTGCTGCCGCCCACGGTCTGCGGCTTTCTGCTCCTCATGCTGTTTGGCCGCTCGACCGGGGTGGGCCAGTGGCTCATCGCGCACGGCATCTCGATCGTCTTTACGTGGCCCGCGGCGGTCATTTCGGCCGTCGTTGTGTCGTTTCCGCTGGTCTACCGCACGGCGCTCGGAGCCTTCGAGAGCCTTGACACGCAGATGCTCGACGCCGCGCGAACCTTGGGATGGTCCGAACGTCGCATCTTTGCCAAGCTTATGATGCCGCTTGGTTGGCCCTCGATCGCGGCGGGCACGGTGCTCGCCTTCGCTCGTGCGATGGGCGAGTTTGGCTGCACGCTGTTCTTTGCGGGCAACTACGCCGGCATTACGCAGACCATTCCCATTGCGATTTACTTTGAGTGGATGGGAGGCAATATGTCGGTGGCTCTCTTTTGGGTCGTGGTCGTAATAGCGTTCAGCTTCCTGGTCATCCTATTCATCAACATGTACACGGCGCATTCGCAAAAGTACCGCGAGCGCGGCCTGTCCCGCGCGGAGCGCAAGCAGGCCAAAGAGCTCGCCGGACAGGGCGATTCGCTTGACCCGGTGGGCGGCGATGCCCTGCGTATCGATCGCGAGGCGCTGGCCGAGCTCATGCGCGATGACGCCGTCTCGACGGGAGGTCGATAGGCCATGTCGCTTGTCCTGGATATCAAAAAGCGCTACCCCGGGTTTGTGCTCGACATGCAGCTTGAGGCCGGCGAGGAGCGCGTGGCGCTGCTGGGCGCCTCGGGTTGCGGCAAGAGCTGCACGCTGCGCTGCATTGCCGGTGTAGAGACGCCCGACGAGGGCAAGATCGTCGTCAACGGCGTGACCTTTTTTGACTCGGCCGCGGGCATCGACCTGTCGCCCCAGGAGCGAAAATGCGCCCTACTGTTCCAAAACTATCAGTTGTTTCCCAACATGACGGTGGCCGATAACGTGTGCGCCGGCGTAAAGGGTGCGGGCGACGCCGCCGCGCGCAAAAAACTCGCCGAGCGCTATCTGGGCATTTTCGGTCTGGCCGATTTTACCGACCGTTATCCCGCACGCCTCTCGGGCGGTCAGCAACAACGCGTGGCGCTTGCCCGCATGGTGGCGGCGCACCCGGGCATCTTTATATTCGACGAGCCCATGAGCGCACTCGATTCCTATCTTAAGAGCGCGCTCGAGCAGAACATGCTCGACCTGTTCGACGTGTGCAACCGCACCGTGCTCTACGTGAGCCACGACATCGACGAAGCGTGCCGCCTGTGCGAGCGCATCTGCGTGATGCACGACGGGCATGTGGAGGAGATTGGCTCCGTCGAGGACGTGGTCCGCCGGCCGCAAACCTTGGCGGCGTTGCGCTTGACGGGCTGCAAGAATACGAGTCGCGCGCGCAAGATCGGGCCTCAGGAAGTTGAAGCCCTGGACTGGGGCATGACCTTCAACGTGGGCCGTGAGGTTCCCGATAACGTGGCGTACCTGGGTATTCGCGCGAGCTACTTCCATGTTGACAATCGTGCTGAGCGGGGCCGCAACAGCTACGATCTGCACGTGGCCCGCGTGAGCGATTCACGTTTTGAGCGCCTGGTGCTGCTGGACGTGCCGCGTGCCGACGCGCCGACGCGCCTGCAGTGGAAGGTCAACAAGGTGGGCATGCCTGTCGACGAGCTGCCGCAAGCAGGCGAGACGCTGCGCATGCATTTTGATGCCAGCAGGATCCATTTGGTCTGTCGATAGCGCCGGGTAATGCCGTCGGGGATATAAGCCTCTGCGGCTTTGTTTGCCGTTCGTCAAATGAGAGATGACAAACTCTTATCAATCAAGATAATTATTTATTAAAAGACGGCACACGACGCTGTCGTACGAATGTCAACGGTGTTCGCATGGTCGATGACCGTTGATATAGTTGACCTTAACTGGTTAAGGAGGGTGCGCACATGCCGCAGACGACATATATTCGCCGCGTTGCCGCGCGCGCCCTGTATATGGCTCGGAGCCGCATATGAGCAGGTATGTTCACGGCTCCGGGAGAGACGACGCACAACTAAATAATCGACCGCTAAGCAGGTTCCCTAAAATTCCGGGTTTGAGCACGGCCGGGTTTTTGCCACCCACCGTGCAGCAATACCGTAGCTATTCATTTTTGGTTCGAGAGGGGAACCGTTATGGCTGAAGAGTTTGATTTCCATCCGATGTGGCAGAGCCTGGGTATGAATCTTGCCGACCACGACATGCTGCTGGGCGCCGTGGGCCAGATGTACGGCGATATGTTCCTGACGCAGAATAATCGCCCCAAGTCCACGTCTTACCTGGACTTTGTGGCCACCAACATCCATAGCGGCCGCATTAAGGAGATGCTCGACAAGAAGGAGGCCGGCGAGGCCACCAAGATCGTGGGCTCGTTCTGCGTCTACGTGCCCGAGGAGATCGTGCTTGCCTGTGACGGCATTCCCGTTGGTCTGTGCTCGGGTGCCGACTGGGCAACGGACAAGGTCGAGGAGCACTTGCCGCGCAACACTTGTCCGCTCATCAAGAGCTTTGCCGGCTTTAAGCTGGGCGAGGTCTGCCCCTACATTGAGTCGAGTGACTTGGTGGTAGGCGAGAACACCTGCGATGGCAAGAAGAAGGCCTACGAGTTCTTTGCCACGCAAAAGAACATGTACGTCATGGATATTCCCAACGTACACGACGAGTCGACGCTCGTGACCTGGAAGGCCGAAGTCAAGAAGCTCGCTGCCAAGATCGAGGAAGAGTGCGGCGTCACGATTACGCCTGAGCGTCTGAAGGCCGCTATCCACGCCGTAAATGAGAAGCGACGTGCCCTGCAGCGCCTCGCTGCCACGCGCGCTGCCGACCCAGCGCCCGTCAGCGGTCTGGACAGCCTGCTGACCGTTCAGGCAGCCTTTATGGACGACACGCCGCGTCTGACCGGAGCCATCAACGATATGGCGGCTGAGTGCGAGCAGCGTGTCGAGGCCGGCGAGGGCGTGGCACCCAAGGGGACCAAGCGCATCCTGTACACCGGTACGCCCATGGCCGTGCCCAACTGGAAGCTGTTCAATCTTATCGAGAAGGCCGGCGGCGTTGTGGTCGGCGAGGAGTCCTGCACGGGCTCGCGCTACTACAAGGACCTGGTCGACGAGTCCGGCGAGACGGTCGACGAGATGCTCGACGCCATCGCCGAGCGCTACTTTAAGATCAACTGCGCCGTCTTTACGCCCAACGACCAGCGTATGAAGGACATTGTCCAGATGGCCAAGGACCTGCATGCCGACGGCATCGTCGACGTGGCCCTGCAGTTCTGCACGCTCTATGAGATGGAGTCGTTTGCCGTGGAGAAGGCCGCCGAGGAGGCGGGCATTCCGTTTATGCACATCACGACCGACTACGCCGGCGAGGATGCCGGTCAGCTCCAGACCCGCATCGAGGCCTTCCTCGAGACGATTTAGCCGCACCTGCGCTAAGCTGTGCCGCTTGGTATCCCTATCCACGCGATAGGGATTTCTCTGTTGCCATGCCGGTCGGTGTCCGGATGCACCGCAGGGCGCCGATCGGCTTCGCATAGCTGCCGGGGCGGGGATTTCCGCCGTCCCGGCAGATTCTGTCCGTTTGTTCAGACGCGAAAGGAACTCAATGAACAACGACCTTTTCAAGGCGGGCGTTTCCCGTCGCGGTTTTCTGACCGGCTCCGCTGCCCTGTGCGTCATGGCAGGCCTCGGCCTCACCGGCTGCGGCGGTTCGGGCGCCGAGAGCGGTAGCGCCGCTGCCTCCGGCCAGGATGTGGAGTATCGCGACGAGCTGCAGATCGCGCTCCCGGCGAGCCCGGACGGTCTCGATCCGCACACCACGTCGTCGCTTGTGACCATGGACATCATCTGCAACGTCGTCGAGCCACTCTTTGGCCTCGATAGCGACTACGAGCCCCAGCCTGTGCTGGCCAAGGGCTATGAGGTCTCCGACGATGGCCTGACCTACACCATCAAGCTGCGCGAGGGCGTCACTTTCCACAACGGCAAGGAGTTTGGCTCCGAGGACGTCGTGGCCTCGATGAACCGCTGGCTCACCGTCAACGACCGCGCCACGAGCCTGCTGCCCGGCGCCACCTTCGCCGCCTCGGGCGACCACGAGGTCACCTGCACGCTGACCGAGCCCGCCATCGACTTTCTGATCATCCTGGGCAACCACTCCCAGTATCCGGGCATCTTCCCCTCCGAGGTCATTGAGGCCGCGGGCGATACCGGCGTGACCGAGTACGTGGGTACCGGTGCCTACAAGTTTGTGGAGTGGAAGCAGGACCAGTACATCCATCTCACCCGCTACGAGGACTATGTCGCCGCCCACGGCAAGGCTTCGGGCTACACCGGCAAGGTCTCCGCGCCCACCAAGGACATCTACTATCAGTTCGTGACCGAGGCCTCCACGCGCGTGAGCGGGTTTGAGACCGGCGAGTACGATATCGCTGGCGAGATTCCCACCGAGAACTACCACGACTTCGACGGCAACGACGACGTCAAGCTCTACACCCATAACGCCGGCGTTCTGACCGCCTTCCTCAACATGAACGAGGGCGTCTTCGCCGACGAGGAGATCCGCAAGTGCGCCCTCATGGCTATCGACTGCGAGGCGGCCGCTCTTGCCGCCTATGGCGAGAAGGAGCTCTTCAACATCGATCCCAACCTTGGCAACCCCGAGAACACTCAGTGGTCGACTGACGCGGGCAAGAAGTACTTCAACCAGGCCGACGCCAAGGCCGCCAAGAAGGCCCTGGCCAAGACCTCCTATGCCGGTGAGACGGTCAAGCTGCTGACCACCCCCGACTACAAGGATATGTACAACGCCACCGTCGCGCTGCAGGAGCAGCTCGAGAAGGCTGGCTTCACCACCGAGGTCGACAGCTACGAGTTCGCGACCTTCATGGATATCCGCTCCAGCAAGCCCGAGCAGTGGGACCTCTTTGTGGCCTCCACCAACTACAAGCCCATCCCGGCCCAGTCCCTCTCGGTTTCCAAGGCCTTCTATGGCCTGTCCGACGAGAAGGCGCTCAAGCTCGTGGCCGAGACCCGCACCGCCAAGGACACCGACGCCGCGGCCAAGAAGTGGGCCGAGGCTCAGGAGCGCCTCTATGAGATCGCCGTCATCGAGCCGCTTTGCCACTACGCTTCCATCACGGGCACCCAGGCAGACGTCGAGGACGTCGAGGTGCTCGACGGCGCCATCATCTGGAACGCCAAGCGTCCGGAGTAATGCAATAGATGGCGTGGCGGCTGGAGGGGTCTGGTCCCCTGTGGCCGCCGCGCCCTGTCCACGTTCAGAGGGGAAATAGACGCCTCGCATGTTGAAGTACACGCTCAAACGTATAGGCGCGATGGTTCCGGTGATGTTCATCATCTCGGTTGTCGTGTTTTTGATTATCTATCTCACACCGGGTGACCCGGCCTCTTCGATGCTCGGCATGGAGGCTTCGGCCGACCAGATCGAGCGCGTCAACGATAGCCTGGGGCTCAACGAGCCGCTGCCGCTGCGCTACGTTGAGTGGATGGGCGGCGTGCTTACCGGCGACCTGGGCGATTCGTATTTTATGCGCCAGCCCGTCACGCAGGCGATCGCCGAGCACTTTGGCCCCACGTTATCGCTCGCGCTTCTGGCGCAGCTCATCGCGCTGTTGATTGCACTGCCCTGCGGCGTCGTTGCTGCCCTCAAACATGGGTCGCGCACCGACGCGGTCTTGCGTGTCGTTGCTCTTTTGGGCGTGGCGATACCCGGCTTTTTGATGGCGCTCATGCTTATGTGGCTGTTTGCCGTCACGTTGCGTGTGCTTCCGGTGGCCGGCTATGCGCCGCTATCGAAGGGCTGGTTCAGCCATTTACGCTATCTTGCGTTGCCGGCTATATCGCTTGGATGCGTTCAGGCCGCGCTGCTCATGCGCATGACGCGTGCGAGCGTGATCGAGGCCATGCAGCTCGACTGCGTCAAGACGGCGCGTGCCAAGGGCGTCTCCGAGGTTCGCGTGGTGCTGGCCCATGCCCTGCGCAACGCAGCGCTGCCGATTCTCACCTCGGTCGGCTATTCTTTTGGCGCCCTGATTACGGGCGCCGTGGTGACTGAGGCCATTTTTAACATCCCCGGTTTGGGCCAGCTGGTCACGAGCTCTATCGAGCGTCGCGACTATCCGGTGATTCAGGGCGTGCTGCTGGTCATCGCCTTGTTGAATTCGGTGATCAATCTGGCCGTCGACCTTGCCTACGGCGCTTTTGACCCGCGCGCTCGCAAATGGGGCGATGCATGATGACAAACTTTAAGAAGGCTCTTGCCAACAAGGGGTTTGTGGTCGGCGGCTGCATTTTCCTGGCGATTGCGCTGATCGCGCTCGTCGGTCCGCTGGTGTGGACGGTTAATCCCAATGCGCAGGAGATGACGTTGCGACTTTCGGCACCTTCGCCCGCGCATCCCTTTGGCTGCGATGACTTTGGCCGCGACCTGCTTGCCCGCGTCATCGCGGGCGCGCGCGTGTCGCTTGGCGTTGGCATCGCCGTCACGCTCGTGACGAGTGCGCTCGGCTTGGTGATCGGCGCCTATGCGTGCTACAACGAGAGGCTCGATCATATTCTCATGCGCATCTGCGACGGCCTTATGTCCATTCCGGGCGTGCTTTTGGCTATCGCGCTCATGGCCATGATGGGCGCCTCGGTCTGGAACGTCATCATCGCGCTCTCCGTCGTCTATACGCCCAGCATGGCGCGCATCGTGCGCTCGCGTGCGATGGTGGTCAAGGAGGAACCCTTTGTGGAGGCCCTGCGCGTGCAGGGCGCCTCGACCGCGCGCATCGTGTGGCTGCATATCGTGCCCAACGTTATGGCACCCTTCCTGGTGCAGGCGACCTTCATCTTTGCCGAGGCCGTGCTCTCGGAGGCCGCGCTTTCCTTTTTGGGACTGGGCATCAAGGCGCCCGATGCCAGTTGGGGCAACATCCTGCAGGCGGGTAAAAATGTGATCCGTAAGGCCTGGTGGATGATCTTCTTCCCGGCAGCGGCCATCATCGCGAGCGTGCTTTCGCTCAATCTGGCCGGCGACGGCCTGCGCGACGCCCTCGACCCCAAGACCAAGGAGGACTAGCCCATGAGCGAACATCTTTTGGACGTGCGCGACCTCTGCATCTCGTTTGTGGGCCGCGATGGCAACGCGCCGGAAGCCGTCAACAAACTCAACCTACATATCGATGCCGGCGAGATCGTTGGTGTTGTCGGCGAGTCCGGCTGCGGTAAGTCGGTGCTTGCCCAGTCGGTCATGCGCCTGCTCGAGCACGAGCAGAAGATGGCCTATACCGGTCAGATTCTCTTTGACGGGGAGGACCTGCTCGCGCGCCCGCTCAAGCGCATGCGCAAGGTGCGCGGCTGCGACATCACTATGATTTTCCAGGACCCTTTGAGCTCGCTTAACCCCGTCATGACGGTCGGGGCCCAGGTCATCGAGGCCGTGCGGGCCCACCGCAAGGTGAGCCGACGCGAAGCCCGCAACGAGGCTCTATCGCTGTTGGAGCGTGTGGGCATTCGAGATGCCGCGGCCCGCTTCGACATGTATCCGAGCGATTTTAGCGGCGGCATGCGCCAACGCGTGATGATCGCCATGGCGCTCGCCGGGCACCCGCGCCTGCTTATCGCCGACGAGCCCACCACGGCGCTCGACACGACGACTCAAAAACAGATTTTGGATCTTCTGCGCGACCTCAACAGTTCCGAGGGCATGGCGGTGCTTTTTATCAGCCATGATTTGGGTGTCGTCACGAGCATCTGCTCGCGCGTGCATGTCATGTATTTGGGCCAAATCGTAGAAGAGATCGACGCCTGCGGCCTTATGGAGCGCCCGAGCCACCCGTATGCCCAGGGGCTCATCGCGAGCATTCCGCCGCTCGAAGGCGAGCGAGTTGACACGCTGGCGGATATTCCGGGCACGGTGCCGCCGCTTACGGCAATACCCTGTGGATGCCGCTTTGCGCCTCGTTGCGCCCGGGCGGACGAGCGTTGCCGCGCGCAGGAGCCTCCGCTGTTTGCCGTGAATGCGTGCGACCGGTCTAAATGCTGGCTTGTCGAGAAAGGGGAGTGCCATGGCTGTTGATAGCGAAGCCCTGCTTAGGGTCTCACATCTGACTAAAGCGTATCCCATGCCGGGCTCAGGTTTTAAGCGTCAGGCCTTTACCGCCGTGGACGATCTGTCGTTTGAGATCGCGCCGGGCGAGGTCTATGGCCTGGTTGGCGAATCCGGATCGGGCAAGTCGACGACTGGACGCCTAATCTGTGGTCTCGAGCGTGCGGATTCCGGCTCGATTGTCTATCGCGGGCACGACCTCGTCACGATGTCGGAGCGCGAGCGCAAGCCGTTTCGCCGCGAGATCCAGCTGGTATTCCAGGATAGCTCTACGGCTTTTGACCCGCGCAACCGTGTCGGCCGCATTTTGGAGGAGCCGCTGATTATCGCCGGCGTGCGCGATGCGGATGAGCGCCATGGGCGCGCGCTCTCGGCTCTGGCCTCGGTCGGTCTTCTGGCAGAGCATTATGACCGTTATCCGCATGACCTTTCGGGGGGACAGCGTCAGCGACTCAATCTGGCGCGGGCGCTTATTTGCGAGCCGCGCCTTGTGGTATGCGACGAGCCGGTCTCGGCGCTTGACGTGTCCGTTCAGGCCCAAGTGCTCAACTTGCTTCGCGACCTGCAGCGCACGACGGGCGTGGCGCTGCTGTTTATCACACATGATATGCGTGTGGTTCGGCATATGTCCGACCGGATTGGCGTGCTCTACCACGGTCGTCTTGTCGAGGAAGGCGCGGCCGAGGACGTGATCGCGCACCCGAGCGATCCGTATACGCAGGAGCTTATCGACGCTATTCCCTAGAGGATGCTTCCTTTTGGGTATGGCGTGGGTTCGTTGTTTAATTGTCGGTATATCGGTGCAAGAGAGGGGAACTACTATGGTCGATATCGAGGAACAGCCGCTGCCGCGCACTTTTGAGGAGTTCAACGAGCAGCGCAAGGCATCGTTTATTCGCGTTAAGGATTACAAGCAGGCGGGTAATCGCCTGGTCGGATTTTTGTGCAGCTATACGCCGCTCGAGATTATCGATGCCGCGGGGGCTGCGAGCGTGGCGCTGTGCGGCACGTCCGACGAAGTGATTCCCGAGGCCGAGAAGGTGCTGCCGGCAAATCTGTGCCCGCTCATCAAATCGACGTACGGCTTTGCCTACTCGCAAAAGTGCCCGTTTACGTACTTTAGCGACATGATCATCGGCGAGACCACCTGCGACGGCAAGAAGAAGATGTACGAGCTTCTCAACGAGCTCAAGCGCACGCACATTCTGCATCTGCCGCAGGGCCGCGACCGCGCCTACGAGCGCGAGGGCTGGTACGAGGAGTGCCGCCTGCTCAAGGAGGAGCTCGAGAACCTCTACGGCATCACGATTACCGACGACGACCTGCGTGCCGCCGTCCGTCGTCGCAACCGTTTGCGTGCTGCGCAGCTCGAGATGTTTGCGCTGCAGGCCAACCAGCCGGCGGCCATGAGCGGCGTCGACCTGATGAGCACTATGTTTGCCGGTACGTTCAGCTTTGATATCGAGGCCTATACGCAGCAGCTGGAGCAAAAGGTTGCCAAGCTGCGCGAGACCTACGACGCGGGCGAGCGCCCGGTTGCGGCGGATGCCAAGCGCATCCTGATCACCGGTTGCCCGGTGGGCGGCGTAATCAACAAGATCGGTCGCACCATCGAGTCCAACGGCGGCGTGGTCGTGTGCATGGACGACTGCTCGGGTGAGCGCACGGCGGCCATGATGATCGACCCGGAGGCTCCCGACATCTTGCGCGCCATCGCCGACCGCTACCTGGACATCAACTGCTCGGTTATGACGCCCAACGACGGTCGTATGGAAAACACGCTGGCCATGTGCGAGAAGTATCATGTCGATGGCGTAGTGGAGAGCGTGCTGCAGGCGTGCCATACCTTTAACGTGGAGAGCGCGCGCATGCAGGAGGCTGTCGAGGGTGCGGGTATTCCGTATATGAAGATCGAGACCGACTACAGCAACGGCGACATGGGTCAGATCGAGACGCGTATCGCCGCCTTCATCGAAACCCTCTAGCTTCCTCAGGCACCGGATCTTGCCCCTCAAACCGTCGCTTGCGTACCAAAGTACGCTGCGCTCCTCTTTCGGGGCAACCTTCGGCACCTGAGAAACCTAGAGCCAAGGCGCCTGAACGCGACGCCGTCATTGATGTTTAGATTGGGAGAGAGCCATGATAGGGATCGGGATCGATATCGGGTCTACGGCGGCTAAGGCCGCTGTGGTCGATGGGGCGGGTTCGGTGGCGTGGACGTGCGTGCAGCCAACCGGGTTCTCCTCGGTCGATGCGGCCGAGCGTCTGCGCTGCGAGCTTACCGCGGCTGGCTATGACGTGGCTGCCGACGACGTGCGCGTGATCGCGACCGGCTACGGTCGTGTCGCCGTGCCCTATGCGCACAAGGTCGTGACCGAGATCACCTGTCACGGTACCGGTGCCGTGCGTCTGTTTGGCGACCATGGCACCGTGATCGATGTGGGCGGTCAGGACACCAAGGTCATTCAGCTTAAAAGTGGCCGCGTGGCCAAGTTTGCCATGAACGACAAGTGCGCCGCCGGCACCGGCCGCTTTGTGGAGATCATGGCCGACCGCCTAGGCATTTCCCAGCAGCAGATGGCCGACCTCGCGCGTTCCGGCGAGCCTACCAAGATTTCCAGCATGTGCACGGTGTTTGCCGAAAGCGAGGTTATCAGCCTGATCGGTCGCGGTGAGCCGCGCGAGAACATTGCGCGTGGCGTGATCGACAGCGTGGTCTCGCGCGTGGCGACCATGGCCGGGCAGGCCGCGGGCGCCCCGTACTACCTGACCGGCGGTTTGTGTGAGAACGCCTTCGTGGTGGAGCGGTTGGGCGAGCTACTGGGGTCGCCGGTGACCACCTCGCCCCAGGCTCGCTTTGCCGGAGCGATCGGCGCGGCTGTCCGCGCCGCCGCCTTGGCCTAGGGGTGTACCGCGGCATGCGCATCCTCAATATCTCGGCACAAAAACCAGATAGCACCGGCAGCGGCACCTACCTTGCCGCGCTCGTGCGCGAACAGATCGAGACGGGGCATCGCGCCGCCGTGCTTTGCGGCGCGGCTCCGGGTGATACCCAAGGCGAGCTGGACCGGCGTGCTGCCGTGTTTGCCGTACCGTTCGAGTCGCCCGAGCTGCCGTTTCCCATCTGCGGTATGTCCGATGTCATGCCCTATCCCTCCACGCGCTATCGCGACTTGACGCCTTCGATGCTCAAGGCATTTGAGCGCGCATTTGCTGCTGCAATCGATCGGGCGGTGGCCGAGTTTCGGCCCGATCTGGTGCTCTGCCATCACCTGTATCTGGTGACCGCATTGGCGCGCGAGTGCGTCCGGGGCGTGCCGGTTGTTGCCGTGTGCCATTCGACCGACCTGCGCCAGCTGCGTTCGCATGCGCTCGAGCGCGATCGCATCGTAAGTGCGGTTCGTCGGCTCGATGCCGTCTTTGCGCTCCATGCTGAGCAGGCTGAGCAGATTGGCCTGGTGTGCGGCGTCGATGCCGATCGCATCCACGTGATTGGGACGGGCTACGACCATCGCGTCTTCTGTCGCGACGCAAGCGTGGCGAGGCGGCCGGGATCGCTTGTGTACGTGGGCAAGATTTGCTTTAAAAAGGGCGTCGAGTCGCTGGTTCGAGCCGTGTCATTGCCGATTGACGATGGCGTCCGCCCATCTGGCTTGGTACTTGTGGGCGGCCGCGGGGACGATGCCGAGTACGCGCGTATCGAGCGCTTGACCGCGGCCTCGGATGTGCCGGTGACGCTGGCGGGGCGCTTGGATAGCGATGGGCTCGTGCGTGCCTACCGTAGTTCCGACGTCTTTGTGCTGCCTTCGTTTTACGAGGGTCTGCCGCTCGTGACGATCGAGGCCCTAGCGTGCGGCTGCAAAGTTGTGGCGACCGATTTGCCCGGCGTTCGTCCCTGGATGGAGGCGATGCTTCCCGGTGCTCCCGTGACGTGGGTGGCGTCGCCGCGTATGACGGATGTCGACACGCCCGAGGCGGCCGACCTTCCGTTGTTTGAGCGCGCACTGGCAGATGCTATCGCGCAGGCGCTTGCGGCTCCGCTTTCGACGTTCGGGCCGTCGGCGGTCTCTTGGGAAGCGTGTCTGGCGCGTATACTTAAAGTCGTTGATTTGTTGGAAGGGGGTTCGTATGGCTAAGGACACCATGAGGCTCACGTCCATGACGGCCGCGAGCGGTTGAGCCGCTAAGTTGGCTCCCGGAGCCCTCGCCCAGGTCCTGGGCGACTTACCCAATGTGCATAACGACAACTTGCTCGTGGGGTTCGATACCTCCGACGATGCGAGCGTTTTTCGCGTTGGCGAGAACTTGGGTCTCGTGCAGTCCATCGACTTCTTCCCGCCGATGGTCGACGATCCCTATCTGTTCGGGCAGATCGCCGCGGCCAACTCGCTGTCGGATATCTACGCCATGGGCGGGCGGCCGAGTCATGCCATGAACCTGCTCTGCATACCCAGTTGCTTGGGCGTTGAA
>CAKTWE010000035.1 GCA_934630385.1 uncultured Collinsella sp. | reverse complement strand
GTTCAACGCCGCGCTGGGGGAATATAACGGCCTTAAGCAAGAACTACCCAAGCTCGAGGACGAATGGCTGGAGCTTTCCACCCAGATTGAAGAGGAGACCGCGCGTGAACTCTCGTAAGGCCGCTGCCGTGGCGATGAGCATCATCGCCATTGCGTGCCGCATCTGCGGCATCTTTATGAGCGCGATGACCGTGCTGCTGTGTTTTAGCGGCCTCACCGCCAAGCTGCAGATCGTCGGCTTTGTCGTCGAGCTTTCTCGCGCGCTGCCGAGTTCCATCGCCGGATACGGCGTCATCACCTCACCCTTTGGCGGCGTATTCCGCCTGGATTACGCCATCGTGGCCGTCATTCTGTTTGTGGCCGACTACCTGCTCACGCGCGCCTCGCGCCGCGTCCGCTAGGGGAGTGCCATGTCTAGCAGCTACTTCATGAACCTGCTCGCGAGCGCCGTCGCCGTCATCGTGGGCATCGTCATCCACGAAAGCGCGCACGCCGCGGCGGCCTGGGCGCTCGGCGACAAGACGGCACGCTCCCGTGGCCGCGTCTCGCTCAACCCGCTCAACCACATCGACCCGTTTGGCACCATCCTCCTGCCGCTGCTGATGCTCGCGGCCGGCGGCCCGGTATTCGCCTTCGCCAAGCCCGTGCCCGTCTACCTCAACAACCTCAAGCACCCCAAGCGCGACGAGGTCCTGGTGAGCGCGGCCGGCCCCGCATCGAACATCGCGCTCGCGTGTCTCGCAGCCGCCCTCATGCACCTGGCCTATGGCAACCTCTACGCCAGCATGTCTTTTGGCGTGGCGTCGCAAATCATGAACTTCGGCGCTGCCTTTATCGTGGTCAACCTATCGCTCGCGTTCTTTAACCTCATCCCAATCCCGCCGCTCGACGGCTCCTCGATCATCGTGCCGTTTCTCAAAGGTAAGGCGCTCTCCAACTACTACCAGCTGCAGCGATACGCCATGCCCATCCTCATCATCGTGCTGTACCTGCTGCCCATGTGGACTGGTATCGACGTGATCGGCCGGTATTTCGACGTTACCGTGTATCCGCTGGCCGAGTGGCTGCTTAACTTCGCAATCGCCGGCATCTAAGGTAAACTTACAGGTCGACCGCGCAAAACGGTCGCAACATGCACCCAAACCGCGCCGCGAAGGCGCCGTCAAAGGAGGTCGAAGATGTCGTATCGCGTGTCGACGCAGGTCTACAGCGGACCGTTCGACCTGCTGCTGCAGCTGGTAACCCGCCAAAAAGTAGATATCGGCGCCATTTCCATTAGCGAGGTGGCCGAGCAATACCTGGCCGAGGCCGAGCGCATCGAGGCGCTGGACTTGGACGTGGCGAGCGACTTTTTGCTAGTCGCGGCAACCCTTTTGGATATCAAGGCCGCCTCGCTGGTGCCCCAGGAGGCCCCCAGCAAATCCGTCGACGATGACGAGGACGACGAAGACCTCGAGGAGCTCAGTGCGCTTGACGGCGACGCCCTCCGCGAGGTCCTGATTCAGCGCCTGATTGCCTACAAGCAGTTTAAGGGCGCAGCGGCAGCCCTTGGCGCCCGCATGCAGTCCGAAAGCCGCATGCACCCGCGCGTGGCCGGCCCCGACCCCGAGTTTTTGGGTCTCATGCCCGACTACCTGGCCGGCATTACCCTGCGCGGCCTGGCCGTCATCTGTGCCGACCTGGACGGCAAGCGTCAGACCTTCCTGCTGGAGGCCGAGCACGTGGCACCGCATCGCATGCCGCTCGACCTGACCGTGGCCTCGGTCGACCGCTTTACCATGGCGCGCCAAACCTGCACATTCCGCGAGCTGCTGGACGGCGACGCCACCACCGAGCAGCTCGTCGTCACCTTCCTGGCTATGTTGGAGCTCGCCAAACGTGGCTCGCTCACCCTGAGCCAGGACGAGATCTTTGGAACCATCCGCATCAACCGCGTCGAGGGCGCCGAGGCCTACGTGCCCGGCGAGGGCCCCGAGCTCACCGAATAGGAGCGGCAACTATGTCAACCCTTTCCACGCTGGAGGTAAACAGCCTCAAAGGCGCCTTGGAGGCGCTCCTGCTGGTGTCGAGCGATCCGGTGAGCGCGCCCGCGCTGGCCGGTGCGCTGGATATCGCCCCCGGCGAGTGCGCATCGCTGCTCGCCGAGCTCAAAGTTGAGTACGAGGAGGCCAACCGCGGCTTTCAGCTGCGCGAGGTCGCCGGCGGTTGGCGCTTGTTTACGCATCCCGCCTATCACGACGTGGTCGAGGCCTACGTGCTGAGCTGGGACACGCAAAAACTGTCGCAGGCGGCACTCGAGACCCTGGCCGTGATCGCCTATCACCAGCCCGTTACGCGCGAGGTGGTCAAGGGCATTCGCGGCGTCAACTCCGACGGTGTCATCGCGTCGCTCGTTGACAAGGGTCTGGTGCGCGAGCTCGGCCGTGACCCCCAGCGCGGTCAGGCCATCATCTACGGCACGACCAACGCCTTTTTGGAGAAATTCGGTCTGCGCTCCACCCGCGACCTGCCCGATCTGGAGCAGTTTGCCCCCGATGAGCAGTCGCGTCAATTTATCCGCGAGCGCCTGAGCGGTCGCAGCATTCAGTCTACGCTCGAAGAGCAGGCCGAGGATCTGGACGAAGAGCGCGAGCTGCTCGATACCGATATTGATGATGTCGAGGCTGTCGGCGGCGAGGAATCTCTGGCCACCGACGACAATGCGGAGGATACGAATGACGAGGACTAACGAAGCAGGGGAGACGCGCGCCGGCGCTGCGGCGCCCAACGCGGATGTGCACAAGTCCGACGCCCAGCCCGTCTACCCGCACACCATGCGCCTGCAGCGCTTTTTGGCACGCGCGGGCGTGGCGAGCCGCCGCGGTTCGGAGGACCTGATGACCGCCGGCCGCGTGACTGTTAACGGCGAGGTCGCGACCGAGCTGGGCACCAAGGTCGATGTCGACCGCGATCATATCGAGGTCGACGGCATGCCCGTTAAGCTCGACCAGGGCGCCGTGTACCTGATGCTCTACAAGCCGACCGGCTACCTCACCACCATGAGCGATCCGCAGGAGCGCCCCTGTGTGGCGGACCTGGTTCCCCGCGACCGCTTTCCGGGGCTCTTCCCGGTGGGTCGTCTGGACCGCGACACCACGGGCCTCTTGCTCTTTACCACCGACGGCGACCTGTCGCAGGACCTGCTGCACCCGAGCAAGCACGTCTACAAGACCTACCAAGCACTCGTTGACGGCGAACTGTCCGACCGCGACCTCACGCCGCTGCGTCGTGGCATCGAGCTCGACGACGGCCTGTGCCAGCCGGCAATCTGCCGCGTCATCTCCGCACGCGAGGCCGAGGCCGTGGCTCCCCAAGGCGTCAAGTCCGGCACCACTGCCGTAGAGGTCATCATCCGCGAGGGTCGTAAAAACCAGGTCAAGCGCATGCTGAGCAAGATTCACCATCCCGTGATTCGCCTGCATCGCTGCAACTTTGCCGGCCTGGAGCTCAAGGACGTGGCCAAGGGGTCGTGGCGCGAACTCACCGACCGCGAGGTGCAGATCCTCAAGGCCGGCGGCATCCCGCCTAAGCAGGTCAGCTCCAACCGCAACAGCGGCAAGTCCCAGAACACGCCCGCGGCCCGCACGCGTCACCACGGCAGCCACGGCTCCGCGCCCAAGCGCAACACCTACCGCGAGCGCTACACCGGCTAGGCAGACCGCCAACCAAAACAGCGCCCGCGCATCATACCAGCACGTCAACCACCGAAAGGAAGCATTGCATGATCGTCGCCATCGACGGCCCCGCCGGTTCCGGAAAGTCCACCATCGCCAAGGAGATTGCCCGCCAGCTGGGCTTTAACAAGCTCGATACGGGCGCCATGTATCGCGCCGTCACCTTCGCCGCGCTCGACCGCGGCATCGACCTGGACGACGAGGCGGCCATCGATGCCCTCGCCGAGCAAATCGAGATCCGCTTTACCAACGGCACTGGCGAGGACACGCGTCTGACCATTGACGGCAAGGACGCCTCGGCTGCCATCCGCACCCCGCAGGTCGACGCCAACGTGTCCAAGGTCTCGGCCTACCCGGGCGTGCGCGCCGCCATGCTCATCCATCAGCGCTGCGCCGCCGAAGACCGCGACATCGTCGCCGAGGGTCGCGACATCGGCACCGTCGTGTTCCCCAACGCGCAAGTCAAGGTCTTCCTGACCGCCGACCCGCGCGAGCGCGCCCGTCGCCGCGTGCTGCAGCGTCACCAGAACGACACCCAGCCGCTCACCACGCCACAGCTCGAGGCCGAGGTCGACGAGACCCTCGATGCCCTCAAGCAGCGCGACAAGCTCGACAGTAGCCGCGAGGTTGCGCCGCTCGTGCCCGCCGAGGACGCCGTGCACGTCGACTCCACCGCCCACACCATCGACGAGGTTGTCCGCATTATCGAGGACCTCATCAACCAAAGGAGGTAGCCCATGCGCCTGTTCAAACAGACGCCCGAGGATTACTACAACGCCCCTTATGCCGAGTTCCCCGCGCTTATCCGCGGCACCGTCGCCGTGGTCATGGCAATCCTTTGGGCCTTCTCCAAGCTCATGTGGCGCTGGAAGGTGGAGGACGCCGATCTGCTGTTTGAGCGCCAGGAAGGCCGCGGCAGCGTGGTTATCTGCAACCACACCTCGATGGCCGAGCTCCTGGCTGTAGAGACGGCGCTGTTCTTTGGAGGCCGCCGCATTCGCCCCATTTTTAAGTCCGAGTTTGCCAAGAGCAAGATCGTACGCTGGGCCTTTAGCCGCGTAGGTGGCATTCCCGTCGAGCGCGGTACCGCCGACATGAAGTGCCTGCGCGCCGCCCAGCATGCGCTGCAGCGCGGCGAGGACGTCTTGATCTTCCCCGAGGGCACGCGCATCCGCTCGCGCGAGATCAAACCCGAGGTCCACGGCGGCTTTGCGCTCATCGCCCAGATGGGCAAGGCACCCGTGAACCCGCTCGCCATCTGCGGCTGGTCCGACATCACGCCTGCGGGCAAAAAGATCATGCGTCCCAAGAAGTGCTGGATTCGCGCCGGCAAGGCCGTCTCGCTTTCCGACGCGCCGGCCGGGCTTAAGCGCACGGAGCGTCTGGCCTGGTTTGAGTCCGAGGCCATGAACCGCGTCTACGCCATGCGCGATGAGCTATGCGCCGAGCATCCGGGCAGGTTCTAACCATGAGCGAGAACGTGACGAAAACCACCGCGACTGCGTCCGACCAGGACGGCGCGCCCACCATCGAGATTGCAGCCCACGCCGGCACCTGCTACGGTGTGCAGCGCGCGCTCGACATGGCGCTGGCCGCCGCGCCGCAGGCAGGGGAGAGAGCTCAGGTCCACACCCTGGGGCCACTCATCCACAACCCCATCGTGGTGTGTGAGCTCGCCGAGGCTGGCATTGGCTTAGCCGAGACCCTGGATGATGCGGCATCGGGCACCGTAATCATCCGCGCCCACGGCGTGGTGCCGCAGGTGATCGATGCGGCTCACGATCGCGGTCTTACCGTGGTCGACGCCACCTGCCCCTACGTGAAAAAGGTCCACGTGGCGGCGGAGCGCCTGGTACGCGAGGGCTACCACGTGGTAGTCGTGGGCGAGCCGGGCCATCCCGAAGTCGAGGGCATCCTGGGCCACGCCGGCGATGATGCTCAGGTCGTAAGCTGTGCCGCCGATGCGGACGCGCTGCCGCTCAAGGGTAAGGTGGGTCTGGTTGTGCAGACCACCCAGACCGCACAGAACTTGGCCGAAGTCGTGGCTGCCATCACCCCGCGTGTGCAGGAACTGCGCGTGATCAACACCATCTGCGCTGCTACGAGCGAGCGCCAGCAGGCCGCCGCTGCACTTGCCAACCGCTGCGACTGTATGGTCGTCGTGGGCGGCAAAAACTCCGGCAACACCCGCCGTTTGGCGCAGATCTGCACGGACGCCTGCGACCGCACGCATCATATCGAGGAGGCAAGCGAGCTCGAGGCCGCATGGTTTGCCAGCGCGCGCCAAATCGGTATCACCGCCGGCGCTTCCACCCCGCAAGAACACATCAAACGCGCCGTCGCGCGCATCAAGGAGCTTTGCCGCTAATCATGGACCAGACCGTACCCGCATACGCCGCCGAGGTGGCCGATTACGGGCGCAGCCGCGACCCCGAGCCGGGTGAGGGCGCGCTCGTAAAGAGCGTACGTCCCGAATCGCCTGCGTGGGATGTGGGTATCAAGCCGGGAATGCGCGTGCTTACGGTCAACGGTGAGGCACTCACCGACATGATCGTGTGGCTCTGGGAGGCCGACGACGACACCGTCGACCTCGAGGTTTTCGACCCACGCGACGGCACCGTCACCCCCGTCGAGCTCGATCGCTTTCCCGGCGAGGACTGGGGTCTGGAGTTCGACGGTCCCATCTTCGATGGCATGCGCACCTGTGTGAACGCCTGCGTGTTCTGCTTTATGACCATGCTGCCCAAGGGCGGCCGCTCAACGCTCTATATTCGCGATGACGACTACCGCCTGAGCTTTTTGCAGGGCAACTTTGTCACGCTCACGAATCTCACCGACGAAGATGTTCAAAACGTCATCCAACGCAACATGAGCCCCATGAACGTGTCGGTCCACGCCGTGAGCCCCGACGTCCGCCGCCACATGATGGGGCGCAACGCCCAGCGCGGTATGGACGTGCTCGAGGCCATCATGGCAGCCGACATCGAGATTCACGCGCAGATCGTGCTGTGCCCCGGCATGAACGACGGCGAGGAGCTGCAAAAGACCCTGCGCTTTTGCGAGGAGCACGAGCAGATCACGAGCCTGGGCATCGTGCCGCTGGGCTTTACCAAGCACCAGAATCGCTTTACCTGGTCATATAGCGACAAACCTGAGCTCGCGCGCGAGACCATTGCCATGATCCGTCCCTTCCAGGATCGTGCCTACGAGCGCTTTGGCCGCCACACCTTCCAGATGAGCGATGAGTTTTATCTGGACGCCGGCATCGATCCTCCCGAGGCGGACTTTTACGACGGCTACCCGCAGTACTACGACGGCATCGGCATGATCCGCTCGTATCTGGACGAAACCGACGACGTGCTTGCCGCCGACGCCGAGCGTCTGGCCCGCGTCCGCGCTGGCATCGCCGCCCGTGGCCAGCGTCTGCTGTGCCTCTCGGGCGCCAGCGCGCGCGACACCGTGGCGCGCTTTGTGGAGTCGCCGTATGGTCTCGCCGGCACCGTCACAGCCATCAAGAACCGCTACTTTGGCGGCAACGTGGACGTGACCGGCCTCATCGTCGCGTGTGACATTCTGGAGCAGCTGCCACAAGACCTGTCGGGGGTTATGCTCTTTGTGCCTAAGCTCATGTTCAACGCTGACGGCATGACGCTTGACGAGTATCATCGTGACGATTTACTCGCAAGCCTTACCAGTCGCGGCGCCGAGGTTCATGTGGTGTCGACCATGCCGCATGAGCTGCTCGATACCCTGGAGCACATCCTTGGCATTGTGCCTGCCGACTCTACTAATTCCGCTGACCCTACCCATTAAAGGAGAGCAGATGAAACCTATCGTCGCCGTCGTCGGACGCCCCAACGTGGGCAAGTCCACGCTCGTTAACCGCCTGGCCCAGACCTCGGACGCCATCGTCCACGAGTCTCGCGGCGTCACGCGCGACCGCTCGTATCACACGGCCGATTGGAACGGCCGCGAGTTCACCATCGTCGACACGGGCGGTATCGAGCCGCTCAAGAGCGACGACGTCTTTGCCACGTCCATCCGCGACCAGGCGCTCGCCGCCGCCGAGGAAGCCGCCGTCATCCTGTTTGTGGTCGATGGCCGCACCGGCGTCACCGAGGAGGACGAGTCGGTCGCCCGCATGCTCAAGCGCTGCGACAAGCCGGTCTTTCTGCTGGTGAACAAGCTCGACAACCCCGATCGCGAGAACGACAGCATCTGGGAGTTCTATTCGCTCGGCATCGGAGAGCCCACGCCGCTCTCGGCCCTGCATGGTCATGGCACGGGCGACCTGCTCGACGATATCGTGGCCCTGTTGCCCGAGGAGGAGGACGAGGTCGCTGATGAGTTCCCCGACGCGCTGAACGTCGCCATCATCGGCCGCCCCAACGCCGGTAAGTCCTCGCTGTTCAACCGCATCCTGGGCGCCGACCGATCCATCGTGTCCAACATTGCCGGCACCACGCGCGACGCCATCGACACGGTCGTGGAGCGCAACGGCAAGCACTACCGCATGGTCGACACCGCGGGTATTCGCAAGAAGAGCACCGTGTACGAGAACATCGAGTACTACTCCATGGTTCGCGGCCTGCGCGCCATCGATCGCGCCGACGTGGCACTGCTCGTCGTCGACGCCTCCGTGGGCGTTACCGAGCAGGACCAGAAGGTCATGGGATTGGCCATCGAGCGCGGCTGCGCCATCGTGGTGCTGCTCAACAAGTGGGACCTGCTCGACGACGACCGCAAGCGCGAGGCCTGCATGGAGACCGTCGACCGCCGTCTGGGCGTCATGGCTCCCTGGGCCCAGTACCTGCGCATCTCTGCCCTCACCGGCCGCAGCGTCGAGAAGATCTGGGCGATGGTCGACGCCGCTGAGAAGACGCGCTCGCAAAAGATCACCACCTCGCGCCTCAACACCTTCCTCACCGACCTGCGCGAGTTCGGCCACACCGTGGTGGACGGCAAGCGCCGCCTGCGCATGCACTACGTGACTCAGACGGGCATCAACCCGCCGACGTTTACGTTCTTCGTCAACCACAGCGACCTGGTCAACGACACCTACCAGCGCTACGTGGAGAACCGTATGCGCTCGACATTCGACTTCGCCGGCACGCCCATTCGACTCTTCTTTAGGAAGAAGGAGCAAAAGGATGCATAATCCGATTCTGCTGACCGCCATCTGCGCCGTGGTCTCGTTCTTTATCGGAGCGATTCCGTTTGGCCTGATCCTGGGTCGCGTGTTCAACCACACCGACATTCGCAAGGCGGGCTCCGGCAACATCGGCACCACCAACGCGCTGCGCGTAGCCGGCCCCAAGGTGGCCGCGCTCACGCTGCTGCTCGACTGCCTTAAGGGCGCCATCTGTGTCCTTATCGCCCGTCCGCTCATCGCGAGCGTGGGCTATGGCTTTCCGCCGAGCATTATGGCTCCCGGTGCTGCCGGCGACTGGATGCTCGGCGTCATCTGCCTGGCAGCGGTATGGGGCCACATCTTCTCGCCCTACCTTAACTTCCACGGCGGCAAGGGCATCGCGGTTGGTCTGGGCGTCATCCTCGCCTGGTACTGGCCCATTGGCCTGTCGCTGCTGGGCATGTTTATCGTGGCCGTCGCCATCACCAAGTTTGTGTCGGTGGGCTCGCTTGCCGCGGCCATCGGTCTTCCCATCGCCGCCTGCGCGGTCTTTCCGTACAGCAGCCTGGGCCTTAAGTTTTGCATGGCGATGATCGGCATCACCGTAGTGTGGGCCCATCGCGCGAACATCAAAAAGCTCATGACCGGTAAGGAGTCCAAGCTCTCGTTTACCAAGCGCGTCACCGAGCCCGACGATAAGTAGGAGAGAGTCATGAATGTTGCGCTGATTGGCTCTGGCTCCTGGGGAACCGCTGTCGCCGGCCTTGCCGCCGCGCGAGCCGAGCGCGTGACCATGTGGGCCCATAGCGAGCAGACGGCCGCCGGCATCAATGGCGAGCACCGCAATCCCCGGTATCTGGTGGACTACGAGCTGCCGGACAACGTGATGGCAACGACCGAGATCCCCCAGGCGCTCGACGGTGCCGATGCGATCATCTTTGCCGTACCCTCCACGCACTTGCGCGACGTTTGCCACCAGGCGGCGCCGTTCATCGCGGACGAGACGCCGGTCCTCTGCCTCACCAAGGGCATCGAGCCCGAGTCCGGCCTGCTCATGAGCGAGGTCATTGCCAGCGAGATCGGCAACGAGCGGCGTGTGGCGGCCCTCTCGGGCCCCAACCATGCCGAGGAGATTTGCCGCGGCGGGCTCTCTGCCGCCGTCATCGCCAGCGAGGATCCGCAGGTAGGGGAGACCTTTAAGGAGCTGCTGCTGTCCACGGCCTTCCGCATCTACCTGTCGCAGGATATGACCGGCGTCGAGGTATGCGGCGCCATGAAGAACGTTATCGCCATCGTGTGCGGCATTTCCGCCGGCTCGGGCGCGGGCGACAACACGCTTGCCCTCATCATGACGCGCGGCCTGGCCGAGATCAGCCGCCTGGTGCACGCCCGCGGCGGCCAGGCCATGACCTGCATGGGTCTTGCCGGCATGGGCGACCTTATCGCTACCTGTACTTCGGAGCATTCGCGCAACCGCACCTTTGGCTACGAGTTTGCCCACGGCGTTTCGCTCGACGAGTACCAGACGCGCACGCATATGGTCGTGGAGGGCGCCGTTGCCGCCCGCAGCGTGAGCGAGCTCGCCCGTTCACTGGGCGTAGACATTCCGCTCACCTTTGCCGTGGAGCAAACGCTCTACAACGGTGTTACTTTGGATAGGGCGCTCGAGATCCTTACCGACCGCGTCCCCTCTCAAGAGTTCTACGGACTCACCGACTAGCGCAGAAAGGCTTCTACCATGGGTTCCATCAAAATTGCTCCGTCTGTCCTTTCGGCCGACATGGCCAACCTCAAGGGCGAGCTCGACAAGATCGCCGGCGCCGACTACGTGCACTTTGACGTCATGGACGGTCACTTTACCGGCAACCTCACCTTTGGCGTCGATATCCTCAAGGCCGTTAAGCGCTCCACCGACGTGCCAGTCGATGCGCACCTGATGGTGTCGAACCCCGACGAGACGGTTGATTGGTACGCCGAAGCCGGTGCCGATATGATCACCGTGCACTACGAGGCCTCCACGCACCTGCACCGCACGCTCACCCATCTGCAGCAGCGCGGCGTCAAGGCCGGCGTGGTGCTCAACCCCGCCACCCCCGTCTGCGTACTCGAGAGCATCATCGACGTCGTCGATATGGTGCTGCTCATGAGTGTGAACCCCGGCTTTGGCGGCCAGAGCTTTATTCCCGGTACCATTGCCAAACTGCACGAGCTCAAGGCCATGTGCGAACGTCACGGCGTTTCGCCCCTTATCGAGGTCGACGGCGGCATCTCTTCCAAGAACATCGCCGAGGTCGTTAAGGCTGGCGCCAACGTGCTCGTAGCCGGTTCCGCCGTATTTAAGTCCGAAGATCCCGCCGCCGAGGTTGCGCTGCTGCAGAAGCTGGGCAATGAGGCCGCACAGGAGGCATAAACCCTTATGACCGCAGGTCAAAACCGCATACCCGTGAATCTTGACTATGCCGCCTCGACGCCCATGCGCGCCGAGGCGCTCCTTGCGCAGCGCGAGTACGACGACAGCGAGCTTGCCGGCGTCAACCCCAACTCGCTACATTCGCTCGGCCGCAAGGCCGCCGCACGCCTGGAAGTGGCACGTCGCGAGATTGCCCGCAGCTTTGGCGCACGCGTCCGCCCGTCCGAGATCATCTTGACCAACGGCGGCACCGAGGCAAACCAGCTGGCGCTCCTTGGACTTGCCGAGGGCGCCCGTCAGCGCGATCGCAAGCGCGACCGCGTGATCGTGTCGGCGATCGAGCACGATTCGATCCTGGACAACCTACCGTTGCTGCGAGCCGCGGGCTTTACCGTCGACCTGGTACAGCCCTGCCGTGCAGGCTACATAGAACCCGCCGCGCTGAGCGACTTGTTGGGCGACGACGTCGCGCTCGTGAGCATTATGGTCGCCAACAACGAGACCGGCGTGGTGCAGCCCATCCGCGAGCTGGCCGCCGCCGCACATGCTGCCGGCGCCTTGTTTCATACCGATGCCATCCAGGGCTACTTACATATTCCGCTCGATGTCACCGAGCTGGGCGTCGACGCCATGACCGTTGCCGCGCATAAGATCGGCGGCCCCGTGGCATCCGGTGCGCTCTACCTTAAGAGCCGCACGCCGCTGCGTCCGCGCATCTTTGGCGGTGGTCAGGAAGCCGGCCGTCGCGCCGGTACGCAGGACCTGCGCACGCAGCTGGCTTTCGCCGCTGCCGCCTGCACGCTGGCGCCCCACGTGGCCCAGGAGCGCGCGACGCTGCAGACCTTGTCCGACAAACTCTATGCCACGCTCACGGCCCATCCGCGCATTCATGCCACGATGGGCGACTACGCGCAGGCCAATCGCCTGCCCGGCATGGTTTCGATCTACGTTGACGGCATGGACTCCGAAGAGCTCATCATCAAGCTCGACGCCGCCGGCTTTGAGGTTTCGGCCGGCTCTGCCTGCTCGAGCGGCAGCATGGACCCCAGCCATGTGCTCAGCGCCATGGGCATTGGCCGCGAGCAGGCTCTCGGCGCCCTTCGCATCTCGTTCGATGATCGCGTGAACCCGAGCGACCTGGACGACTTTGCTCAGGCGCTGTTGTCGATCGTGGGTGCCGCATGATTGTTGCCGATCTCGAGCGTGCCCTGCTGGCGCGCTATCCCAAAATGGACGCCGAGCCCTGGGACCATGTAGGCCTTTCCGTGGGCGACCCTGCCACCGAGATTGCCGGCGTGGCTTGCGCACTCGACGCGACCGAAGCCAACGTGCACCGCGCCCAGGAGGCCGGTGCCAACGTATTGCTGACGCATCATCCTATCTACATCAAGGCACCCGAGGCGTTTTGCCCAGCGGATGCTTCGCGTCCCCAGTGCAGCGCAGCGCTGTTTGAGGCCGTCCGCTGCGGCGTGAGCATTATTTCGCTCCATACCAATCTGGACCGCTCGCACGAGGCACGTGCCTGCCTAAGTGAGCTGCTGGGCGCCGCGCCCGTGAGTTCGCTGGAGCACGTGGACGACCCCCAGGCGACCGGCCTGGGCGCGCTTGCAACGCTCGACGACCCATGCACGCTGCGCGATCTTGCCGCCCGTGCCGCTACGGCCTTCGGAAACGACCCGCGCGTATGGGGCGATGCCGAGCGCCCGTGCCGCACCGTCGCCATTTTGGGTGGCTCCCTCGGCGACTTTGGTGAGCTTGCCATCGCCGCCGGTGCGGATGTCATCGTGACCGGAGAGGCGGGCTATCACGTGGCGCAAGACCTTGCTTTACGCGGGCTGCCGGTGATCCTGCTCGGCCACGATCGCTCAGAGGAGCCGTTCGTGGATATCTTGATGAACTCTGCAGTTGACGCCGGGGTCGACCCCCGTCATGCGATTAAAATACTGAACCCTTGCCAATGGTGGACTGTGACAAAAGGAGAGAACTTATGAGCGCCGGCGCTACGCTACTCAAGCTGCAACAGATCGATTTGGAGCTCGCCCGCAACAAGAGCGAACTTGCCAATATGCCGGAGCTCAAGGAGCTCGCCTCAAAGCGCAAAACCTATGTAAAGCTTAAGTCCGAGATGACCAAGCTCTACGCCCAGCGCAAGGACCTGGATATTGAGCTGGACGATCTCAACACCACCGAGATCCAGACCAACAACGCCATCGAGGCCGCCAAGAAGCGCCACGTCGACGGCTCTGACTATCGTGAGGTCCATGATCTGGAAAACGAGCTCGCCACTCTGGCAAAGCGCCTGGATAAGATCGAGCACACCCGCAAGGACGTCGTCGTCGCCCATAAGGAAGCGCTTGACCGCGAGGCTCGCGCGCAGGCCATCATCGCCAAGTTCGAGGAGGGCGTGAAGGCCGATACCAAGGCTGCCCGCGCCAAGGCCGCCGATCTGCAGGCTCAGATTGATGCCGCCACCAAGGAGCGCACCGCGCTTGCCGCCACGCTGCCGACCGACGTGCTCACCGATTACGAGCGTCTGCTCAAGCAGTTCCGCGGCCTGGCCGTCGAGACCATCAAGGGCAACATCCCCACGGTCTGCCACACCGCGCTGCAGGCGTCATCCATGAGCGACCTCAACCACGACGGTAGTGAGATTACGCACTGCCCGTACTGCCACCGCCTGCTCGTGCTCCCCAGCAAGGAAGCCTAACGATGGCGGCGGCACCCAACAATTCAATGCAACTTGAGGGAAAAACGATCCTGCTGGGCATTACCGGCGGGATCGCCGCCTATAAGTCGTGCAATATCGTGCGCCTGCTGCAAAAGCGCGGCGCGCACGTCAAGGTCGTCATGAGCGAGCATGCCACGGAGTTCGTGGGGCCGCTCACCTTCCGCGCGCTCACCAATGAGCCCGTTGCCGTGGGTCTGTTCGACGACCCCTCCGACCCCATCCACCATATCTCGCTGGCGCAGGAGCCCGATTTGGTGGTCGTGGCGCCCGCGACGGCTAATATCATCGCCAAGATGGCCAACGGCATCGCCGACGACCTCATCTCCACCACGCTGCTTGCCACGCCGCGCCCCATCGTGATCGCGCCGGCCATGAACAATGGCATGTGGAAGGCGCCGGCCACGCAGGCCAACATGGCCACGCTGCGCGAGCGCGGTGTCCACGTTGTGGGTCCGGGTAGCGGCTACCTTGCCTGCGGCGATGTGGACACGGGACGCATGAGCGAGCCCGAGGACATCGTCGAGGCCGTCTGCGAGGTGCTCAATCCCGTGCCGCAAGACATGACGGGCAAGCGCATCGTCATTACTGCCGGCCCCACGCACGAGCCGATTGACCCCGTGCGTTTTATCGGCAACCGTTCATCGGGCAAGATGGGTATCGCCCTGGCGGGGGAGGCCGCGCGCCGCGGCGCCGTCGTCACGCTCGTGCTGGGACCGACATCGCTCGACGTTCCCCGCGGTGTGGAGTGCGTGCACGTACAGACCGCCTCAGACATGCTCAAGGCAGCGCTAAGCGCCTTCCAGACGGCCGACGCGGCCATTTGCGCCGCCGCCGTCGCCGACTACACGCCGGCGGCCCCGGCGGACCATAAGCTCAAAAAGGCCAACGAGCGCCTGGATCGAATCGAGCTCCTCGAGACCGTTGACATCTTGGCCGAACTCTCACGCCAAAAGGGCGATCGCCTCGTAATCGGCTTTGCGGCCGAGACCGATAACGTCGTCGAGTACGCCGAGCGCAAATTGAACCGCAAGGGCTGCGATGCCATTATCGCCAACGATGTCTCGCGTGCCGATTCGGGCTTTGGAACCGACACCAACAAGGCCTGGATTGTGAGTAAAACGGGAACGCAAGAACTACCCGTGCTCACAAAACCCCAGCTCGCAGATACAATTTTGGACATGCTTCAAAATTTGTAAAAAAGTTCTTGCACAAGGACAAAGTTTCGGGTTAATATACTCCCTGTTGCGAGCGAGAGCAGAGCAACAGACAAAAGCTTCGGGACGTGGCGCAGCTTGGTAGCGCACTTGACTGGGGGTCAAGGGGTCGCTGGTTCGAATCCAGTCGTCCCGACCAGAAGTTTGCAGGTCAGGCACCTAGTGCCTGACCTATTTTATGCTGGGTCACCAGATGGGTCACGAATGGGTCACCGGCTGTTTTTTTAGATGATAAAGACATGCCTTTCTACCTGCCGCGCCCAACCCGGATATAGCCCCTCAAATCGCCTCTCATGGGCTGGGGTGGGGGATTGCGATCAGGTCCCGCACGGCGAGCCCCGTCACTGCGGCTCATAGTTCGTCAACAGCACCTCCACCACCGGTTGGCTCGGCCGCCACGTGCGCATGTACGAGTTCTGGAGCGGTGTTCCGCAGAGGACCGTGTGCGACAACCTCAAGACGGGTGGCTTGAAGCATCCTCGCGATGGCAGTGTATTACAGAATTAAATTGGACACAAATGTTCAAAAAGTCCTTGCCAAACACGTCTGGTCAGCCGTGAGCTTCTATACTTATATTGAGTATGAATTAAACCCCATATTAGACTCTTAACGAAGGGAACACCATGAGTGACTACGGGTATGATCTTGACGAGAGGTTAGATGACTACCGGGATGTCAACTTGCTCTGCTGGGCTTTTTACCCGAATCAAAGAGCCTTCAGCCTTTTCCCTCAGCTTTGCCTCCGCAACGGCGAAATTGAAAAGGTGGATAACGCAATCTTTCAAGACGACGGCTCGTTTACCGTGATGCCAACCGGCGATTCAGGCAGTATTTCCATATCAACTTTCGCAAAACAGTACGGCGAGCTGGTCGTCGCCAAAGCCAAACGGTTTAGGAGCAATGAGTCTTATAATGGCAGCTATATCAAGGACAGGCTGTTATGCCTCTTCAACCCAAATTATTCCCAACCAGATATAACTTTAGAGAGGTTTGCAGATGCCGAAATCTCTCAGCTTTTCTATCAGGTTATAGAGGTTGAAACGGTGGAGCCGTTTTCAAAGCCCTTTACTCGGCCAGTTAGTCTCGCAGATGCTCAAACTGAGCTGTTCTGCCCTTATGTCTTTGTTAAGCACGAGACTAAAACTGGCACGTGCTATTACGGACCTTTTGCGCACTGCACCACAGAGGACGGCAGGGTTGAACTAACTGCGACCAAATTCTATGACTTTCATATTTTTAAGATCGCAAGCGACCTCCTCGAGAATGAATTCCCGATTTTCCGACGCGAAGAAGGCGACTACTCTCCCATCTGCCGGCTAATAGAAAAAGGAGCCGCTGACGCTCTGATTGAAAACGCCAGTGAAGTTGATTCCATTGACTGGCTGCCGAAGAAGGAGCTTCCTCAAATCTTTTCGAGAATCATTAATGACTCGAAAGAGATGAAGGAACAATTCGAACGCGGAACACTGCAAAAGTTAAAAAGCGCAATTCTTGATTATTCGGCATCGCAAAACCAATCTCCCATGTTCGATGACGCCAGAAAGGGAAGGCTTGTCGAGGCAGTATCAGAAATGGAAAGCGCCGCGCTAGACGCAAGCGGTCTCCTTAATTCAGTGCTAAACGTAATAAGCGACGAGCGCCTACAAGATCTCCTGGTTAGCGAAGAAGCTTATCCCTACATCAAAGATCGCCTGCTAAGAAGCTCTGGAATAAAAGAAAGGATCAACGAGGAAACACAGGCGCTCAAAGCGCGTTCCACCGCGGAAGAGGAAAAGCTAAAAGAACTACAAGGGAAGATATCTGAAGCTAGACAGGAGGAACAACGCGCTCGGAAAGACGCCGACGCGCTTGTTCAGGAACGTCTTGCCGCAGAAAGCGAAAAGCTTGACAAAATGCGTCAAGACTATGAACAGCTTTGCGAAGACACCGATAGGAAAAGATCTGAGTATCGTCAGGCAGTTGTCGACAACGACCGTCTGAAACGTGAGGTTGACGACATTCTTTCCACTCTCAACGACGAAGCGACTTCCACTGGCAAAATATTGGAAAGCGAGATTCTCAGAAAAGTTGTCAACACGGTCAAAGAGCTCGACCTAAAAAAAGAAGAAGCGGCTTCCCCGTCAATAACATGGGAAACTAGATGCGACGAAGACCAGCTTTCCAACGAAGAAGTCGTCGACGAGCTTGAGAAGCGCATCGTTTCCCTTGCTGGACGCAACCTGAATCGAAATGAAGTAATCAATCTTGCCATATGCCTCATGCAGGGGTTTGTCACAACGTTTGCAGGCAA
Source organism: uncultured Collinsella sp. (assembly GCA_934630385.1). Taxonomy (GTDB): domain Bacteria; phylum Actinomycetota; class Coriobacteriia; order Coriobacteriales; family Coriobacteriaceae; genus Collinsella. The sequence continues at coordinate 1,883 of CAKTWE010000035.1, read as the reverse complement.
ACCGGGCACTGGAAAAACTAGCCTGAGCAATATTTTAGCGGGCGCACTTGGACTGAGAGGCAATGTGAATCCTGCACCGCGATTCACGGAAATTGACGTAGAGAACGGCTGGACTTCCTATAAAGATTATATTGGCTACCACAACCCAATTACGAATACTTACGAAGCAGCTAATCCTCGAGTCTTCGATGCAATGAGGCAGCTTTCTAGAGAAAGCGACTCGGAGGCGCTTCCGTATATCTTTCTACTAGATGAAGCAAATCTTAGCCCAATAGAGCATTATTGGTCGCCATTCCTCCGCACCTGCGACACATTCACGAAAAAAGGTGCTGAGGTCCCCCTAGGTAGAGACGAGAACTGGGTGCTCCCCACGTCAGTTCGCTTCCTTGTGACAGTCAACTTCGACCATACGACCGAAGAATTATCGCCTCGCTTTCTAGATAGAAGTTGGGTTATCACGTTAGAATCACAGGAGCTGGCAGAAGATTCGTGTGACATAAATGTCGACACCCTATTCGCCAATGTGTGTCCTTATTCGTATGAGAGGCTAATGAAGGCCTTCTACTCCAAGTCGACTAGAATTGATGATGAGCAGGTTGACGGCCTTTTCAAAATGCTCGTCAATATTTGCGCCAAACAAGCGCTGCCAATTTCCCAAAGATCCCAGCTTATGGTTAGACGATACGTCGCCGCAGCTTCTCCCCTTATGAAGGCGCAACTAACGGATAATCAATTTACTCCTTTGGACTTCGCCTTTTCTCAAAAGGTGCTCCCGCTCATATCCGGCTCAAGGGAGGCAATCGAGCCGCTTGTAGACGCTCTCCTCAAAGAATGCCGCAGCTTGACGTTAACTACGAAGCATTTGGAGCGGATGAGGGAATACGGTGAAAGCAATGGTTACTACCAATACTTTATCTAGCTTATACGCAGTAATCCTTTCGCAAAAGAATAGCTATGAGGGCGGGATGCGCTTCGACCTACATCCCGTCGAGGGGATACCAGAGAGCATCACGATTGCCTCCGGCGGCTGTCTGCTGGACACCGCACCCTATGACATCTACGTCTCACTTCCATCCAACATAAAGCCACTTCATGCAGATATCAACATCAATGGGGGAGACACAATTACCTTCTCGCTAGATGAAGGAAAGCCTGACCCCCTTTGTTCCAGCGCAACAATCTACGCACTATTTAACGGACGCAGCGAAACTGGCTCACTAGCTGATAATCGATTGTTCTCTTTAACGTATGGATTTGCTCGCATTGAAGTTGAGCTTGTCGTGGAGATGGAGAGGTCAATCATACTTTCCACCAAGGACATTCCCTGCCAGTCACGCAACCTCGGCGATGCCGCCAATGTCGAGGACATGCTCACCCAACTCTTGGATTCCGACAACGAAGCCTCAAATTGGATGTTCTCTCACTATGCAACATCCCAAAAGGCCCCTTATTCCATCCTTGAAGGCTCAATACAAAACCGTTCTCCCCGGTCCCTCTCCACCACGTTGTACCTCATCAAGAGAGTCCTTGCAGAATATTCGCTACAGAGGGAATATTTTCGCAACCACGGATACACGCGTATCGTGAAGACACAGAAAATCGTCCCGCTTTCCCGAGTCCGCCGCGCTGGATATGAAGAGCTTGACTGGCTTTCCAAGAATCTCTCCATGTTGAGCGAGGTTCCCGAAAGCAGAGGCATATCCATGTACGGAAAAAGCTATCTGCCCCAGAGGGTTCGAACAGAAGTTAGGGTGAAAACTCACGATAGCTATGAGAATAGGCTTATCTTGGGATTCCTCTCTGAAGTTGTTAAAACCGCCAGAACGTTGCGCAAATCCCTTCACGGCAGCTGCGACGAGATAAAAAGGATAGAGACCACGCTT
>CAKTWE010000034.1 GCA_934630385.1 uncultured Collinsella sp. | reverse complement strand
TGACCCCATATCGTTGGGACCAGGCCCGATTTTGCCTCTTGACAATGTCCTGCTCATATTAAAAGGAACGTCCCCAACTGCCGACCCTCTAAGTTGCGGTGAAATAGGGACTGAATAGGCTTCTTATCAGCAAAAACAGTCCCCATTTCACCGCAAGTTAGGATTGGGCGCGGGCATAGATAGCGGAGGAGATGTCGCGCTCCAAGGCCAGGGCCCGCTCGCGTTCGAGGTCCTGGGTGAGGACGACCAAGACATAGGGATGTTCGGCATAGACGATTGCCGCATCGTGCTGAGCATTCGCCAGGCTACCCGTTTTGTGCGCGACCGAGACATCACCGGGAACACCCTCGACAATACCGCGCATATCTTCCTGAGCTAGCAGATATCCACGTGCCCGCTCGCAGAGCTCGGGCGTTGCGATTGTCCCCGCCGCTAGCCGCTGCAACACGGTCGCGGCATCGCGGGCGCTCGTATAGTTCTCGCGACCCTGCGCCTGGGCATCGGTGTCCATCATCAGACGAGCGAGCACGGTTTGAGTCAGCCCCAATGCAACGCATGTTTCATTGACCGCATCCATGCCAAGCCGGTTAATGATGAGATTCGCCGCCACGTTGTCGCTCTGGGCGATCATGGCGCGCAGCAGCTCATCCACACTGTACGACACGCCCACGCCGCGCGCTTGAATATTACCGCTGCCGCCCACGATATCCCGCTGCGTCACCGTTATCCGTTCGTCGAGGGACAGCTCTCCCGCCGCTGCGGCATCGAGTGCGCACGCGAGGATGGAGAGCTTGATGATGCTTGCCGCCACGCGACGCTCATCGGGCGCCACGACGGCTTCGCCATCGAGTGCGTCGAACGTTTGGGGGTCGAGCGCCACGGCGTAAACCGAGACGGAGTCGCCATACGGCTCGACTAGAGCCTCGATATCTTGCTGAATGGCGGTGATCCAAGAAGACTTAGGAGCGGCCGTCGCTTTTGTCGTGGACGACCGCTTTGACGTTTGTTTGGCAGGGCCAGCGGAGCCCTTCGCTTCGTTACGGTGTACGGCGCAACCGCCGAGGCCGGCCGCCAAAGCAAACGCTCCGGTCACCGCGGCAGCACAAAACACTCGACGTGAGCAATCGGGCGCGGCAAGGGATGCGCCCCCATGTGGGAGTCGAGCCGACCCCACCTTGTCGCCGCTGCCGATACTCCGCTCGCCACAGTACACAGACTCACTCCCTACCATTGCATTCCGCTGAACCGTCGATAAGCGGACATGCCAGACGCTCAACACCTTGCACTCATTGTGACGCATGCAACGGTACATGGCGCGGCGCAACCATCCTCTTGTAACCAGTTGGGTCGGTACAGTCCATCCGCACCTCAACCACCTTATAATCTAGCCAACACACCAAACGAAAGGAACCGACATGCCCCGGTTTTGCACCCAATGCGGCAAGCTTCTGAAAGACGACGAGCGTTTTTGCACCAGTTGCGGGGCGCCCGCAACCGCCGATAACCAGGTTTCGCAAGCGCAGGAGGGCACGCCATTCGCCGAAAACGCCCCCGCGCCCGATGCCGTCTCCGGCGCCGATGCGACCGCAACCCAGCCCCAGCCGGCAGACGTGACCGTGCAGTCCGCCCATCAGCCCGTGCCCGCTCCCCAGCCCGAAGTTGGCACGACGCAGCAATGGGCGGCGGCCAACGCCGCGGCTCAGCAACCGATTCCAGCCGCTGCTCCGCAGGCCGGCGCGCCTACTGCCCCCAAAAACAACAACGCCCTGTTTATCGGTATCATCGCCGCGCTCGTCGTTGTGATTATCGCGCTCGTCGTGTTCTTTATGATCAAGCCGTTCGATAAGGGTGCCGATGATTCCAAAGGCACGACGATCGAAAAGGTCAAGATCGACGACGATGACGACGATGTGTCCGTCAAGGGCGACCCCAACAAGCTTAACGACGATGATGATGACGCCCACGATGCCGCCACCATAAGCGAGCAGAACGTCTACGACCAGCTGAGCTCCTACTACAGCAGGCTTTCCGATCTTGATCAGCAGGTTCGCGGCTGCGCTACCACGTTTAACACGTACTATCTCAAGGATGACCGCAGCTCGCGCCAATCTGCCAGCGATGCCGCCGAGGCGCTCGAGGATCAGATTAGCGACCTGAAGGACGAGGTCGAGGACCTGGACGTTCCCATCGACTCGCAGAATTACAGCTCGTGGAAAGACATCATCACGCTCTACGACGACCTGGAGAACCGCATCGACGTGATTTGCGATGCCTGGGAAATCAGTCTTGAGTACTCCAGCCCGGCCAGCCACAAGGATGAAATCGTGGCGCCACTGGCACGCGACAACGTGGCGGGCACCAACGACAATAAGTACCGCCTGGACTTTGAGGACCGCTACCCCGGCGCCGCGCCCGTCGAGGTGAAGTAGCGCTTTGTCGTTCCCGAGCCGGCAGTTAGGGACGTTCCTAAACTGCCGGCAGAAAAGGAACGTCCCTAACTGCCGGATAAAAAACGAGCGAGGATCGCGGGACCCTCGCTCGTTTTTGTTTTGGGCAATGTTTCGGCTGCACCGTTACTTGTCGGCGGCTGTCTTCTTGGTGGTCGGCTTCTTGACCGTCGTCTTTTTGGCGGTCGAAGCCTTCTTCGTAGCCGTGGCTTTCTTGGCCGTGGTCTTCTTCGCCGTACTCGCCTTGGTCGCAGTCTTGCGGCCGCGGGCGGGCTTCTTCTCCTTGGTCGGGCAGTCCATGTTGACGCAGATACGCCACGGACCGCGCGCCGTGTTGACCACCACGATGGGGGCGCCGCACTCGGGGCAGGTCTCGCCCGTCGCCTCGAGCTTACCGCGCGCCGGCAGCGGATAGCTCACGCCACAGTCATCGTAGTTGGTGCAGCGGATAAAGCGCTTGCCGCTTTTCTCGCTCTTGTGCGCAATCAGGTCGCCGTGACGCCCGGCCTCCGCGCACACCTTGCACTCGCCCACCTTAAGGTCGGGCTCGTAGTTGGTGGGACACGTCGGGTTCACGCAAATCTCGAAGGCCTTCTGGCGGAACGGCTGGCACTTAATTCGTGGCGCGCCGCACTCGGGGCACACGGCCGCCTCGCCCTCGAGCGGACTCACCTTGACACCGCTCGGCACCGGATAGGTCACGTCGCAGTCGGGCCATCCCATGCAGCCGATAAAGCTGCCGCGGGTCTTGGCACTCGTCTTCATGACGAGGTCCTTGCCGCACTTGGGGCAGGCGCCCACGCGCGCATCGGCCGTGACGGCGTCGCTGATGGCGTCGCCCAGCTCCTGCGTATGCTTGAGCAGCTCGTCGAGCACGCCGGCCAGCAGCGCGCGCGAGTGCGTCACGACATGCTCTTCGGTGTCCTCGCCGCGCTCCACGCGGGTCATGTCGCCGTCGAGCTCGCTGGTCATATCGGGACTCGTGATGCGCGGGGCAAACTGTGACAGTGCATCGATGATGGCGATACCCAGCTGACTCGGCTCCACGGGATCGTTTTTGAGGTAGCGCACGGCATACAGGCGCTCGATGATGCTCGCGCGCGTGGACTTGGTGCCCAGGCCGCGCTTTTCCATCTCCTGCACGAGCTTGCCCTGGCTGTAGCGCGCGGGCGGCTCGGTCTGCTTGGCCTCGAGCTTCATGTCGAACACATCGACCGTATCGCCCTGCTCCAGCGGCGGCATCTGCTCATCACGCTTAAGGCCGTACGGATAGGCCTCGCGGAAGCCCGGAGTCACCAGCACGTCGCCCGAGGCCACAAACGGCTCGCCGTTCACATCGAGCTCGAGCTTGGTGTTCTCGATGGTCGCGGGACCCATGAGCGTTGCCAGGAAGCGGCGGGCAATGAGGTCGTAGAGCTTGCGCTGGCCGCCGTCGAGCGTGGACGGGTCGCCTTCGCCCGTGGGATAGATAGGCGGGTGGTCGGTGGTCTCGACCTTGCCGCGCGTGGGCTTCATGGGTCCGGCGAGTACCTTTTTGCACACAGGCGCCAGCGCCGGGTTGATCTTTGCCAGGTCGCTCACCACGGCACCCAAATCGAGCGTCGCGGGGTACACGGTGTTGTCGACACGCGGGTAGCTGATGAGGCCCGCCATGTAGAGGGACTCAGCGATGCGCATGGTGCGCGCAGGCGAGATGCCCTCAGCCGCAGCGGCAGCTTGTAGAGAAGTCGTAGCGAACGGCGTGGGCGGCTGCTGCTTGCGCGAGCGCTTAGTCACCGCGGCGACGGTCGCCGTCTTGGCGCCGTCGACGTGACCATACGCCGTCTCGGCAGCATCCTTGTCGGTAAAGCGCGCTGTCTTGTGAGCGATCTTAAAGCGGTCGTCCTCGGCAGCGCCCTGCGCGGCGCCCATGCCGCGAATCTGCCAATAGTCCTCAGGCACAAACGCCATGCGCTCGCGCTCGCGCTCGACCACCAGGGCAAGCGTCGGTGTCTGCACGCGGCCAGCGGAGCGCACGTTGCCAAAGCCGCCAAACTTGGCGAGCGTCAGATAGCGCGTGAGCACCGCACCCCAGATAAGGTCGATATGCTGACGGCTCTCGCCAGCGTCGGCCAGATTCTGGTCGAGCGTGACGAGATTATCGAAGGCGTGCGTGATCTCGGCCTTGGTAAACGAAGAGTACTGGGCGCGGGCGACCGGCAAGTCGGGCGCAACCTCGCGCACCTTGTTGAGGGCGTCCGAACCGATCAGCTCGCCCTCGCGATCGAAGTCCGTGGCGATGATGACGCTGTCGGACTTCTTAGCCAGGTTCTTGAGCGAGCGAATGAGTTCCTTCTCGGCCGGCAGTTTAATGACCGGTGCCCACGTGAGGTAGGGCAGGCTCTCGAGCTTCCAGCCCTTAATGGAAATGCCGTCGGCAAGGAACGGCTTGCGCTTGGTGTCGTAGGGCGGACGGGCCAGGCCGTCGGGCATGTCGGCCGGCAGCATCTCGCCGTCCTCGGTCACCGAATACCAGCCCAGCTTTTTATCGAACAGCACGCTGTCGCAAAAATCGGGCGCCAGGATGTGACCGGCAAGGCCGATGGTCACGCACTCCTCGCCCTTCCACTCAAAACGGTAGATGGCGGTATTGTACACCTTGTCCTTTTTGGGTTTGCCCGTGGACAGACGCTCGGCAATCTGACGTGCGGCGTCGTTTTTCTCGGCGATGATGAGCTTCAAAAGAGGCTCCTATCTCGTGTCTCTGCGGCTACGCCCACCTGTATGGCGGCCGATTTACGCCCTTGCTTGCTCAATCTGCCCGATGAGCCAATCGCACCAGGCATCCATGCCCTCGCCCTTGCGCGCGCTCACGGCAAACCGCGGCGCTTGCGGATTGAGGTCATCGAGTGTCTTAGTATACCTATCCATGTCAAAATCGAAAGCCGGGGCCACGTCGACCTTGTTGAGCAACTGTGCGCCGGCGTGCTGGAAGATACCCGGGTACTTAATGGGTTTGTCGTCACCCTCGGGCACCGAGAGGATCATGATGGACAGGTTCTCGCCCAGGTCAAAGTCGACCGGGCACACCAGGTTACCCACGTTTTCGATAAAGATGACGTCGATCTTTTCCAGACCAATGGCCTGATCGAACGCGTCGACAGCCTCCATGATCATGTTGCCCTCGAGATGGCACAGGCCACCCGTGTTGATCTGGATGGCAGGCATGCCGGCTTCCTTCATGGTGATAGCGTCGACATCCGAGGCGATATCGCCCTCGATAACGGCGCAGCGCAGGCCGGCCTTATCTCGCAGACGCTCGTTGGTGCCCAGGATCGTGGTGGTCTTGCCCGAGCCGGGGCTCGACAGCACGTTAATCACGTAGGTGTTCGCCTGTTCAAAACGCTTGCGCAGCTGATCTGCCAAGCGCTCGTTGCGTGACAGAATCGGCGACGCGATATCAATTGTTTTCTCGGCCATACTCAGCACTCCTTACTTCTGCCCCTTTATACCCCGTCCCCAGATAGCTGATGGGCTAATCGTCGGGGGTTTCGAATTCGATACTTGTGATGGGCTAATCGTCGGGGGTTTCGATTTCGATACTTGCAATGTCGAGCTCGCGGCCGTGCAGCAGGCGCACATTGGCGCCGTCGCACTGGGGGCATCGGCAGTGGAAGCGGTCATGATCGAAAACCTCACCGCAGTCCAGACACTCGCTTTGCGGATGGACCTCCTCTACCGCAAGCTCGCAACCTTGCGTGAGCGGGTCCTCGTCACGAAACGTCTCCCACGCAAAGTCAAGCGCCTCGCGCACGACCTCGGTCATATCCCCGATACGCAGCGTTACCAAAACGGCGCGCGAGGCCCCCGCCCCACGCGCCGCGCGAATCACTGTATCGAGTATGCCGTTGACAATGCCAACCTCGTGCATACCGATTTACTCCTCATCATCCTCGTCGTCATCGCTAAAAAAGCCAACGCGACTCGTCGTGAGGGCCTTTTTGCCGCCGCGAGCCACCACGACGATACGCGTGACTGCGAGCGAGATCTCGTAGAGGGAAAGCATCGCCGCATACATAAGCACCAGCGTGACCGGCGAGGCATCCGGAGTAATGGACGCCGCGACCACAAGCATGCCGACATAGATGTAGCGCCAGGCGGCACGGAATTTGGCATAGGGAACGATCTGGAACACAGCAAGGTAGAACACCGCGATCGGCAGCTCAAAAGAAATGCCAAAGCCGATCATAAGAAGAATCTCGATATTGATGTAATCCTCGAGATCGGGCAGTGCCGTGGCAATACCGGAGGTCTCGCCAATGAGCCATTCAAAGCCGGCGGGGATAATGATGAAATAGCAGAAAATGGCGCCGATAAAGAACAGGATGGTCGCGACAAGCACCGTGGGTACGACCCACTTGCGCTCGTTGGGACGCAGCGCCGGCAGGAAAAACGCCAAAATCTGCCAGATAATCATGGGCGTGCACATGACCACGGCAACTTTTATGGCAATGCCGAACTTAATGGCGAAGCCACCAAGCGAACTCGTGATAAAGAACTCGCCGTCGGGCACGAACGGTACAATCGGGGCCTCGAGGATATCGACGATCACGGGAGTGGCGAAATACATAACAATCGTCGCGGCTAGCACGGATACGACGATGATCGTCAAACGACGACGGAGCTCTCCCAGGTGGTCGAGAAGCGGCATTCGAGCAGGTCCGATAGGCATTACTCGTCGCCTCCCTTCGGAGCATCGGTGGCAGCAGCAGCGGCGTCGTCCTCGGCCTCGAGCTCGCGGGCGAGCTGGTCGACGACGGCCTTGCGCTTGCGGGGACGACGGGCATACAGGTCGGCCGTCGTGGGCTCCGCCGGCTCGGGGTCGGGCTCTGCGGCGGGAGCGGGCTCGACGGCAGCAGGCTCGCCCTCGGGGGCCTCGGCACCCTCGGCCTCAGTCTCCTCGGCAGTTTCCTCGCCCTCGGCGGCACCCTCGCTTGCGGCCTTCTCGGCGGCGAGTCGGGCACGACGCTCGGCAAAGGTCTCCTTCTTTGCGGGCGCGGCCGCCTCGACGGCATCCTCATCCGCATCGGAATCGTCGTCGGCAGCGGCGGCCTTCTTGGGCTTAGTCGGCGCCGAGGCGGCCTCAGTTACCGGATCGATAATCTCGGTCTGAACGACAGCCGTCATCTTTTCCTGCGTCTCGCGGAACTGACGGATGGCACGGCCGATCGTACGGCCCATCTGTGGGAGCTTATCCGGGCCAAACAGCAAAAAGCCGAAGACCACGATGATTGCCAGCTCACCCTCTCCAATACCAAACACACATACCTCCAAGGCTCGATGTGAGTCGAGCCCGCACCGCGCCATTCGGCCGGAACTCGTCTATTCATTCGGTCAAGTATAGCGCCCGGACGCCAAAACGTCCGAGCGCATCACAAACATATGCCAAACGGCACGGCCCTTTTTGGGGCAGGGCTTATGCCGCCGTGATCGAAATCTCCTGGTCGACGCCCAGCAGCTGTACCACGCGCATCACCGGAGGCTGCACGTTGACGCAGCTAAAACGCTTGCCGTGGTCGTCCGCATGGTGCGCGGCGCCCACGAGCACGCCAATACCCGTGGAGTCGATGTAGCTCACCTGGGCAAAGTCGAGCTCGACGGCCTCGGTGGGCTGCTCAAGCGCCAGATCGATGGCATTGCGCAAGCTGTCGGCATTAGAAATATCAATCTCGCCGGTCACCTTAATGGTGTAGAGCTCCGGCGTGGGGTTGGCGGAAATACCCAAATCCATGTATACGCTCCTTTGTGTATCGAGGGTGCGGAATTGCGCGTATTAGGCGCGCTCGGCGCGCGCGAGCTCGGCAGCGACCAGCTTCACGGCCAGCACCAGCACATCGAGCGCGGCCTCCAGGTCCTCGACCGTGGGATAGCTCGGCGCGATGCGGATGTTGGTGTCGCGCGGATCCTTGCCATAAGGCCAGTTGGCACCAGCCGGCGTGAGCTTAACACCCAGCTCGGCGCAGAGCGCCGCAACCTTCTGGGCCGAGCCCTCGGGACCATCGAAGCTCACAAAGTAGCCGCCGCGGGGATGCGTCCAGGTGGCACAGCCCGTGTCGCCCAAGCCCTCGGTGAGCTTGCGCTCGACGGACTCAAAGCGCGGGCGCAGGAACTCGGCATGCTTTTTCATGTGCTCCTTGACCGCCTCGATGGTGGGAAGGAAGCGCACGTGACGCAGCTGGTTGAGCTTGTCGGCGCTGATGAGGCCGGCCTTCAGGCGCTTGGAGAACTCGGCGATGACCGCGGGGCTCGCACCGATAAAGCCGATGCCGGCGCCCGGGAAGGTGATCTTGGACGTCGAGGCAAAGGCCACCACGCGGTCCTCGGTGCCCGCCGCGCGAGCGAGGTCAAAGATGTTTGCGAGCTCGTCGGTCTCGTCGTACAGGTCGTGCACGCAGTAGGCGTTGTCCCAGAAGATGCGGAAATCGGGCGCGGCCGTGGGCATCTCGACCAGGCGGCGCACAGTGTCCTCGCTAAAGGTAATGCCCGTGGGGTTGGAATACTTGGGCACGCACCAGATACCCTTGATGGAATCGTCGGCGGCAACGAGGCGCTCGATCTCGTCCATGTCGGGGCCGTTGTCGGTCATCGCGACGGGGACGTTCTCGATGCCCAAGTCGGCGGTGATGCCAAAGTGGCGATCGTAGCCGGGAACAGGGCACAGGAACTTGACCTTCTTGCCGTCGTGCGCGGCCTCGTAGGCGTCCCAGGGCTCGCTGCCGCACGAGCCACAACGCCAAAACATGCCGGCGATGTCATGCTCGATCAAAAGGCTCGACGAACCCAGCACGAGCGTCTGCTCGGCGGGGCAGCCCAGGAACTCCCCTGCCAACTTGCGTGCCGAAGGAATACCCTCGAAGCAGCCGTAGTTGGAACAATCGACGTTGCCGTCGTGCAGATCGGCGTCGGCATTGAGGGTATCGAGCATGGGGCGAGAAATGTCCACCTGGGAGGGCGACGGCTTGCCGCGCGCCATGTCGAGCGCCAGGCCCTTGGCCTTGACCTCGGCAACCTCGGCTTTGAGCGCCTCGATGGCAGCATCGAGTTCGGTGGTTTCCATCTTCTGGTAGATCGTCTGCATGGGGTGCGACCTTTCGCGAAGCGGTACGTTGCAGTTCGTCTAAGTATAGACCGCCATCGTCGCAACGTTATGAAGCCGTGATAGATTAAGTTCATCGCAATGAATTACAACATCGTCGCGCGCATGCTGTGGTGCGCCCAAGGAGGCACTATGGAATACGGATCGATCCAGGCCGAGGAATTCGGCGACCTGCAGCGCCTGGTCGACGGACTGTTTTACGATCGCCACGCCATCGACCGCCTGGACCTGATTGTGCAGGCCGAGATCTTGGACCTGGCGCCCGACCTCATGGAGATCGTCAACCTGCTACCGCCCGGCTATTACGATCGTCAGTCCCTTTGTGACCAGCTCAACTCGGCCCTAGCCGCCCACGGCTGGGGCGCCGTCTACGGCACCGTGGAATAAGCCTCGAGGCCGACGATTTGGCCCGCTTCCCGACCCTGGCGAGGCTTGTTTTAGGGCTTGTGGCCAAAAAAGGGCAAATATGAGTACCGTTACCTTTTTAGTAGCAGCGATTAGGCCCCAAATCGGCGTTTTTGCGCCTGGATTTTCTTTCCGAGCAGTAGCTATCGCCAAATTGGAGTCAAGCGATTACACGTTAACATACAGATAACATGATTGTGTTCATTATTTTCCACACCTAAAATGAAACGCCGTTTGTGACAGTACTCACAAACGGCGTTTTTTGACCACTAGCGTGTCTGGCAGGCGGCAAGTACCGCCCGAATCCGCATTTTGAACGCGCCCGAATCGGTTCTGGAGCCGGTTTTCGCGCTCTTACTTGTCTTTGGGCGCGGGGTGTTTGCAGACCACGCTCATGTAGATCATGCCAAGCACAGCAGCGGTGACCGAACCGGCAAGAATAGCGGCCTTGGCAGCCAGGACCTCGAACTGGGCCGTCGGGAAGGCGAGGCCGCTGATGAGGATCGACATGGTAAAGCCGATGCCGCCCAGAATGCCCACGCCGGCGATCATGTGCCAGTTGACGTTGCGCGGCAACTGGCAAGCTTTGAGCTTAACCAGGGCAAACGTCATGCCAAAGATGCCGATCGGCTTGCCCAGCAGCATGCCAAAGTACACGCCGAGTGTCACCGGGTCGGTGAGCAGCGTGCTCATGTCCACGCCCACCAGGCGAACCTGTGCGTTGACAAACGCAAAGATCGGCAGGATCACAAAGTTGACCGGCGTGGAGATCAGGCGCTCCATACGGATGAGCGGCGGGGTGACGCGGTGCATGACGCGCTCGACCTTGGTGGTCGAGACGGTAAAGTCGTGCTGGCCCAGGATGTGTGCCTCGTCGTCGTAGCGGTCGTCGAGCAACGGCAGGCACTCGCCCAACCAATCGGTGAGACTATCGAGTTTGACGCCGCACTTGGCCGGGATGGTAAAGGCCAAGATGACGCCAGCGAGCGTAGCGTGCACGCCGCTCTTGAACATGCAGAACCACAGCAGCAGGCCCAGCACCGAGTACGGGGCAAGGCGGTAGTGCTGCGTCTTGTTGAGCCACACGAGCGCGCACGTCACGACCGCGGCGGCACCCAGCCAAAACGGGTTGGGGCTCTGACCGTAGAAGATGGCGATGGCGGCGATAGAGATCAGGTCGTCGGCGATGGCGAGCGTCGAGAAGAACACGCGAACGCCGTTGGGCACGCGGTTACCCAAAAGCGACAGCACACCCAGCGCAAAGGCAATATCGGTGGCCATGGGGATAGCCCAACCGTTGCGGGCGCCGGCATGGTTAAAGATGAGGTAGATGCACGCGGGAACGACGACGCCGCCCACGGCCGCCAGCATGGGAAGCATGGCCTGACGCGGGTTCTTGAGCTCTCCAACTGTCATCTCGTACTTAAGCTCAATGCCCACAAGCAAAAAGAAGATCGCCATGAGGAAGTCGTTTACGAAAAGCTCGACGGTGAGGCCAGCCGTCAAATGCCCCAAGCCCACATACAGCGGGGTCTCCAAAAAGTGATGGATGGCCTCGTAGGCATCGGTATTGGCGCAGATAACGGCGGCAATGGCAGCGATCACCATGACGGCGGCGGAAATCGTGCCGTTCTCGGCAATGCGCTCCCAAATGTCGTGACGCTCAAAACGCTTGCGTTCACGAACGTTAAACAGCTGCTCGGGTGCTGCCATGGGCGGCTCCTTTCACGGGAAGGCTCCCGTCTTAAAAAAGCACGGCCCGCCCAGATGGCGGCGCCGCGCTCCGACGTATTACGCTTGCATCTAGCCTACCCTGCGCGACAAGCGCGCGAGCGCGGCCGAAAAGCGGAACCACAGGTTGAACATTATTCGCTCAACGGCACGGGAGCCCCTGTCCAAGAAAAGGCATGGCTCCATGCACAAAAAACGACCGGAGCGCGGAGCTTCCGCGATCCGGTCGTCGGTGTTAGGTCAAAAAACCTAGCAGGCGGCCATGATGGGGGCAGCGACCTGCTTCTTACGGGAGAGGACGCCCGGCATCCAGACGCCGTCGTGCTCGTCGGCAATGCCCAGGCCCTTCTGAGCGGCCTCGGTCTCGCCCTCGAGCAGGACCTGCGAGCCCTCCTCCATGATGTCGGTGATGCACAGGACAATGCCGTCGGCATCCTTCTCGGCGGCGTAGGCACGCATGGCCTCGCGGATCTCGTCGATCATGCCGAGCGCACGGCTCTTGTCGACGGTCTCGTACTGGCCGATGAGCAGCTTCTTGCCGGCGGGCTCGAACATCTTGATGTCGTTGCCGACCATCTCGGCAGCGGTGAAGGAGCCGGACGGACGGGTAAGGAAGACCTCCATGCCAAACTTGACTGGATCGACGCCCACCTGCTCGCCGAGCTTGGCGGCGACGGCGCGGTCGACATCGGTGGTGGTGGGGCTCTTGAGCATGAGCGTGTCGGTCATCATAGCCGAGAGCAGCAGCTTGGCCTGGACGTCGGAAAGCTCAACGCCGAGCACGCCGGCGAGCTTGGTGACGATGGTGCAGCTGGAGCCCCAGGGCAGGCAGATGTAGTGCAGCGGGCCGGCGGTCTCAAAGTCGCCGATGCGGTGATGGTCGACGACACCAAAGACCGTGGCGTCCTTAAGGCCGGCGACGGACTGGGCAGACTCGTTGTGGTCGGTGAGGACGACGAGCTGACCGGCCTCGACGGACTCGATCACGCGGGGCTCGGCGATGCCAGCGTCGGCGAGCAGCTTGGCGGACTCGGCCGGAAGCTGGCCCAGGGCACAGGCCTCGTAGGTGTTGCCGGCATACTCAACCTGGTTGAGCAGCTGGGACAGGACGACGGCGCTCATGATAGCGTCGTTATCGGGGTTCTGGTGACCAAAGACAAGAACGTTTGCCATGGATTTCCTCCACTTGATATGTGTACTTGGACGTAGCTATGGTAGCACGCTGGCGCCGAGCCTTCTGGGACGGAAGGGCCGCGGCGCAATTTGGGGCAGGTGCCGGGGCGAAGTCTGCCCCCTTTGCACCATGTTGGTGCAAACTAACCTGTCCCCCTTGCACCAGCTATTTGCCGGCGGCGCGCAGGGCTACGTAGGCGGCACCGATGATGCCGGCGTCGTTGCCGAGCGAAGCGACCTTAATGGGCGTCTCGCGCGAGGCAGAAAGCGCGTAGCGCTGGAAGTACTCGCGAGCCTTGTCGAGGTAGACATCGGCCGAGGCGGAGGCGCCGCCACCGATCAGGAACATCTCGGGATCGACCACGTTGGCAATAAGCGCCAGGGCGCGACCGAGATAGTCAGCCATGGTATCGGCCGCGGCAAGCGCGAGCTTGTCGCCCTCGCGGCAGGCCTGGAACACGTCCTTGGAATCGGAGGGGCCGGTGAGCTCGATGGGCTCGACGCCCGCCTTCTCGCACTCGGCAAGGTAGTTGCTCACCACGCCGGTGGCGCTGGAATACTGCTCCAGGTGGCCATGGCCACCGCAGCCACAGGTGCGCTCCTCTTCGGGGTTCAGACACATGTGGCCAATCTCGCCGCCGGCGCCCACAACGCCCGATACCACGTCGCCGTTAACGATAACGCCGCCGCCCACGCCGGTACCGATGGTGACCATCACCACGTTCTGCACGCCCTTGGCAGAACCGAGCCAGGCCTCGCCCATGGCAGCGGCGTTAGCATCGTTCTCGTACTTAACGACCGCGTCGGGGCAGTGCTTTTGAATGGCGATCCTCAGCTCGGGCAGGTTGATGGCAATGTTGGCCTTGACCTTGGCATCGCCCGATGCCGGGATAGGGCACGGAACGGCCAGGCCAATGCCCGCCACAAAGGCACGCGGAATCTGGGCTTTGGCGACCACCTGGTCGATAGCCTCGGTCACCGCGGCAAAGCCCGCAGCGTCAACGATGGGAGGCGTAGGCACGCTGGCCTTGGCAAGCAGGTTACCGTCTTCGTCGAACAGGCCCTCCTTAACCGAAGTGCCGCCGACGTCGATGCCGATGTAGTACTGCTTAGGTTCCATGGGAGCCCACCTTTCTCGTTTAAACATTGCCTGTATGGTACCGCTCCCAAGGCAAAAACCTGCCCAAAAGAGACAGGTTTGTTTTGACAGGTTTTATCTGGGAAAACGCAAGGCATGAGATTCGGTTCGCTGGGCGGCAAAACGGCCCAGCCCCTTCCTCGAGCCGATCAATTTGCTCAATACCACATTATTCGAGTGCATATTCATTTAGAGCGCTCTAGTTACTAAGGAGAAGCGTTTTTTGATTATCTCTTTCTCGAACTTTTCAAAAACGCAATAGGGATGCTTAGGTGTTGACTATACTTTCTTTTGTACTCAATCAAGCTGGAAAGGAGGTTCCATGATTCCTAAATACGAGGCAATAGCTGCAGATATCCGCCGAAGCATCGAGGACGGCACTCTTAAGCCGGGCGACAAGCTACCCACTGTCGTTGAGTTTTGCGAGCTCTATAGCGTTTCTAAAATCACCGTCAAACGAGCTATCGAGCAGATCACCGAGGAAGGTCTTGTTACCAGCCGGCGCGGATCGGGCACCTACGTTAAGGACACGGCGGGGCTTCCCGGCAAGACGTTTTTCCAGGGCAAGAACGACCGCGCCCAGGGCTTTTCGCATGAGCACCGTGGGGAGAAGGTGACCTCGGTGGTCTACGATTTCTCGATTGTCAATCCGCCAGCAGACGTCGCTGCCCAGCTGGGAATTGCCGAGGACGACTTTGCCTATCACATCGTGCGCGTGCGCGAGGTCGATGGTCAGCCCATCGTTATCGAGTACACCTATATGCCACTCGAGCTGATTCCGGGTCTTAAGAAAAAAGACCTGTACGCGTCGGTCTACAGCTTCATCCGCGAGCAGTGCGGACTCAAGATCTCGAGTTTCCACCGTACCATTCGCGCTGTCGCGGCAACTGAGGAAGAGGCTGAGCGCCTGGATACCAAACCCGGCTCTCCCCTGCTCGAACTCAAACAGATTGGCTTTTTGGACAGCGGCGCGGCCTTTGAGTATTCGATTTCGCGCAACGTCGGCGACCGCTTTGAGCTGCACAACGTAACGTTGGCATAGGTTTTTGTAGTCATGCGGGCGCTCGTTATGGCTCGTCTAGAGCGGGCGGCCGCACAACACCATGGGGGTATGAATATGTCCGATTTGATTAAACTGACGCCGATCTTCCACGAGAAGATCTGGGGCGGCCGCCAGCTCGAAACCGTATTTGGTTACGACATTCCCGAAGGTCCCATCGGTGAGTGCTGGGCCATCTCGGCCCATCCCAACGGCGACTGCCAGATTGCGGAGGGCCCGTATGCCGGCCACACGCTGTCGTGGCTGTGGGCCGAGCACCGCGAGTTCTTTGGCAACTGCGAGGGCAAGGAGTTCCCGCTGCTCATTAAGATTCTGGACGCCAAGGACGACCTTTCGATCCAGATTCACCCCAACGACGAGTACGCCGCCGAGCACGAGAACGGCAGCCTGGGCAAGACCGAGTGCTGGTATGTGCTGGACTGCGAGCCCGGCGCCACGATCATCGTCGGGCAGCGCGCCAAGGATCGCGCAGAGGCCGCACAGATGATCGAAGAGGGCCGCTGGGACGACATGCTCAACGTGTTGCCGATCCACAAGGGCGACTTTTTCCAGATTGACTCCGGCACCGTGCACGCCATCAAGACCGGCACGCTCATTTTGGAAACGCAGCAGTCGAGCGACGTGACGTATCGCCTGTACGACTATGACCGCCCCGGCACCGACGGCAAACTGCGCCCGCTGCACATTGAGCAGAGCCTCGACTGCATTAACTTTGATGCTCAGGCGCCGACCGATGGCACCGTGACCGCGCCCGAGGTCGACGGCGTAACCGAGCTCGAGTCCAACCCCTGCTACACCGTCGATCGCGTGCGTGTCGACGGCAGCAAGACCTTGGAGCAGCGCTGGCCCTTCATGTGCCTGTCGGTCATCGACGGCGAGGGCACCGTGTGCGGCGAGCCCGTTCACAAGGGCAGCCACCTGCTGGCCCCCAGCACCGTCAGCTCCATCGACCTCGAAGGCAAGATGGAACTGATCGTCAGCCACCTGTAAGCTACCGGTCCCCGAGCGCTCGCCGGGACGGGGCGCGGGGTTTGGTCGCCTGCTCGGACAGTCCTGCTCGCACGGAGAGCACATTAAGTGCTCTCCGGCTCGTGCGGAACTCGCGATCGACCAAACCCCGCGCCCCGTCCCGGCGAGTCTCTGGCTAGTAACGACAATCAAAAAGCAACAAGGGGCTCCCCGGTTCACCAACGGGGGAGCCCCTGCTCATATCTATATATCAGCCCACCCGGCTCTCCAGACCAAAAAGCGAACGAGCAGAGCGACGTTCGCAAGCAGCGTTATCTAAGGACCTGGGCGGGCGTATAGGGCAACATCGATCGCGAGTTCCGCACGCAAAGGAGAGCACTTAATGTGCTCTCCTTCTTGCGCAGGACTGTCCGAGCAGGCGATGTTGCCCTATACGCCCGCCCAGGTCCGCTGGGATTACGACAGCTTGACGATCGGTGCGAAACCCTTCATCAGCTTTTTGGTCTGGCCGGTCTTTTCGAATTGAACCTCGATCATGTCTCCAGCGACCGAGATCACGGTGCCCGTGCCAAAGGTCTTGTGGCTCACGGTATCGCCCGCGGCAAAGTCCTGCGATGCGCTGGCGCGATCGACCTTGCGCTCCACCGTCGGCGACACCTTGGACGACGGCTTTTTGGCTCGCGGTGCGCCCGAGCCAAAGGTCGAGGCAACACGGCCGGCGTCGGGCGAGACCCCACGATGGCGCTCGGTCCCATAGCTGCTGCCGCCAAAGAAATCATCGAAGCTCGATCCGCCGCGCGAACCGGAACCGCCGGTCGAACGCGTATGCGAGCCAAACACCTTGCCGCCATACATATCCGAGCCCATGCCCGAGCCAAAGGTACCGTGACGGTCGCCGCGCTTCTCCCAGCCCGTGCCCTCAAAACCGGCGGAACCGATGCCGCTAAACTCGATATCCTCAAACGGAATCTCGTTGAGGAAGCGCGAGCGCGGGTTGGCAGAGGTTGAGCCGTAGGTGCGACGCGTAGCCGCATAGGTCAAGAACAGGCGCTTGCGAGCACGCGTAATGGCGACGTAGGCCAAGCGACGCTCCTCCTCGAGCTTGCCCGGATCGTCACTGCCGCCAAAGTCGTGCACGTGCGGGAAGATGCCTTCCTCCATGCCGGCCACGAACACCGCCGGGAACTCCAGGCCCTTGGCGGAGTGGATGGTCATCATGGTGATGGCATGCGTCTCGCCGGCCAGGGAATCCAAGTCGGAGCGTAGGGCCAGCCACTCCATGAGAGCAGGAAGCGCCTTGCAGGTGAGCGGGCCGTAGGTGCGCTCGATCTCGTCGGCATGCACGGCGCCCGCGGGCAGCTCTGTCGGCGCGGCATAGGCGTTGCCCGCGATAGCGGCAGCCAGGGCATCCTGCGGCGAGAGCGCCGGGGCCGCCAGGCTGTCGAGCGGATTGGAACCCGCGGCGTCACGCGCGCCAACGAGCGCCTCAAACGAAGACGTGGGCGCAGACGGCCCCGGCTCGGGCGCGGGCGCACTCACCACGACGGGCTCAGACTCGGCGCCGGCCGGCACATCGGCAACGCCGGCAGCGCGCAGCTCTTCCAAGCTCTCGAGCGTCCCTTCGATATCCTCGTGCGTCTCCTCAAATTCGGCAGCGACGCCCAGGAATTCCTGGATGTTCTCGGCGCGACTCTCGGACTCCATGGTACCCTCGGCGCGGAAGGCCTGCAGCAGGCCCGTCTTGTCGACAATCATCTCGACGACGTCCTTGAGCTCGCCGTCCATGCGCCGGCCCTCGCGCACCAGCGACACAAAGCTCGACAGGCCGTTGCGCACCTTGGCGCTAAACATGCCCGTCTCGGCGCACGCGATCTCACAGGCTTGGAAGAACGAGCAGCGGTTGTCGCGTGCCAGCTGCTCAATCTTTTGAATCGAGGTGGAGCCGATGCCGCGGCGCGGCGTGTTGATGACGCGCTTGACGCTCATCTCGTCGGCCGGGTTCACGATCATCTTGAGGTAGGCCATGACGTCGCGGATCTCGGCGCGATCGAAGAATCGCGTACCGCCGACAATCTTGTAGGGCACGCCCGCGCGCAGGAACATATCTTCGAGGATACGCGACTGGGCGTTGGTGCGATAGAACACAGCGATGTCGTCGTAGCTCGTGCCCTTGGAGTGCAACTTTTCGATCTCACCGGCAATCCAGCGGCCCTCGTCGCGCTCGTCGCTCGCCTGGAAGGCCTGGATCTTCTCGCCATCGCCCTCGGCCGTAAACAGACGCTTGTCCTTGCGTTGCGAGTTGTGGCGCACCACGGCATTAGCGGCGCTCAAGATGTGACCCGTGGAGCGATAGTTCTGCTCCAGCTTGACGGTCTTGCAGTTTTTAAAGTCCTTCTCAAAGTCCAGGATGTTGGTGATGTCGGCGCCGCGCCAGCTATAAATGGACTGGTCATCGTCGCCTACGACCATGAGATTTTGGTACTTGGCGGCCAATAGGTTGGCGATCTCGTACTGGACGTGGTTGGTGTCCTGATACTCGTCGACGCTAATGTAGCGGAAGCGCTCTTGGTACTTATCGAGCACCTCGGGGCGGGTGCGCAGCAGCTCGAGCGTGCGCACGAGCAGGTCGTCGAAGTCCATCGCGTTGGCGGCGCGCAGGCGGCGCTCCAGCTCCATATAGACCTGTGCGGCTTTTTTGTCGTTGGGGCTGTCGGCGGATTTGAGCATGTCCTCGGGCCCGATCATGGCGTTTTTGGCCGAGCTGATCTTGCTGCGGATCATGTTGATGGGGAACTGCTTTTGCTCGATGCCGAGCGCCTGCATAATGTCACGCACCATGCGCTTGGAATCGTCGTCATCGTAGATGGTGAACTGACCGGTGTAGCCCAGCAGGTCGGCGTCCTCGCGCAGCATGCGCACACACATGGCATGGAAGGTGCACACCCACATGCCGCGGGTGCCGCTGGGGATAAGTGCCGCCAGACGCTCGCGCATCTCGGCCGCGGCCTTGTTGGTAAACGTGATGGCAAGGATCTGCCAGGGCTTAACGCCCAGGTCGCCGAGCATATGGGCGATGCGGAAGGTCAAGACGCGGGTCTTGCCCGAGCCAGCACCGGCAAGGACCAGCAACGGGCCCTCGGTGGTCAGGACGGCCTCGCGCTGGGCGGGATTAAGACTGTCAATGTCGACAAGCGGCTTGGCGGGCTTGGGTGCCGGTGCGGGAGCGTCGTAGATGTCGAGCGGGACGAGCTCGGGCTCCGGCGCGGCGGGGGCGGTGTATGCATCGAGCGGCACGGGTTCCGGCGCGGGCGGCACGGGTACCGCGGCATTCTTTTCCCAGGGCAGGGGCTGGGTCATGGGCGACTCCTCATCTGACGAACGGCGCGCCTGCGGGCAGCGCCATAGTTTGAGCCGTACCAGTATACCGAGCCGCACGGACACCGACGCAAATCACACCGCGACTCCGTGCGCCGCTGTCAGGCCCGCCCCAGCGAATTTGGTGCAAAGGTGTCAGGTTTGTCTGCACCAAGCTGGTGCAAAGAAACCTGACCCCAATGCACCAATCACGGAGCCGCCGATGTCATGGCAACGGTAGCGAGCGGCGGCCAGGGCGAACAAATTGGCATGAAAAGGGGGCGGCATAGACCTTTTGGTCATGCCGCCCCATTTGAATGACAAGTTGTCGCCCTGGCCGCCGCGCAGCGT
>CAKTWE010000033.1 GCA_934630385.1 uncultured Collinsella sp. | reverse complement strand
AGGAGATATATTGCCAGACCGGAGGGGCCCCGGGGGCGGGAATCTGGGCGCACACATTTCCTACATATTCTGGGATCTGTCTAACGTTTGCCAGCCGTTATCTACCGCTCACCGAGCTTCTCTTTATAGAGTGCTTCCCCATGGCTAGAGCTGATAGGCTCCCCTGGCCAAGGCACAACCGGCATCGAGCAGCTCATCGCGTTCCTCCACCGAGAACCCCTCGGCGTACACACGCACCACCGGTTCGGTCCCGCTGGGGCGGATCAGCAGCCAGGTGTCATCCTCGAAGGCCAGGCGCAAACCATCCATATGGCTTACAGCCTGCGGCGCCTTGCCGCAAATCGATTTAGGATTCATGCCAGGGAGTAGTGTTCGCAACGATTCGGCGTCTTCGGCCTCAAGGCGCAAATCGCGACGCCCATAGCTCGTCTTACCAAAACTGGCCTCGAGCTGATCGACCAAAACGCCCAAGGGCGCGCCCGTCTTTGCCATAAGCTCACACAGAATCAGACAAGCAAGGATTCCATCACGCTCAGGCATATGCGCGGAGATGCCGATACCGCCGGCCTCCTCGCCTCCCATGAGGACGCCGCCCTTCTTCATCTCGGCCGCTATATATTTGAAACCGACCGGTTTGACGGTCACGCGGCAGCCAAGAGCCTCGGCAACGCGACGCACGAGCGTCGAGCACGAGAGATTGACGACGACACGCCCCTCCAAATTGCGGAATTGAACGAGGTCGCCCAAAACAAGCGCCATGATTTGATGCGGATGAATATATCTACCGCGTTCGTCGACCGCGCCGATACGGTCGGCATCACCGTCGGTCACCAGGCCCGCGCACGCCCCGTCCTCGACAACCGCACGCTCGCAAGCGTCCACCCACGGCTCAACAGGGTCGGGGCATATGTCCTCTTGATCGGACGACTGTCCGGCATGGATCTCGTGCACCTCGACGCCTAGCTCCCGCAGCAGGTCGGCAAGATATCCCTGGGCCGCGCCGCCCATGGGGTCAACTACCACACGCAGGTGAGCGGCTCGAATGGCCTCGGCATCGACAAACGATGCCACCGCCTGCATATAGTCAGGAATAATGTCCGCAGTGCGATAGCGTTCCTCGATCCCCATCGGCTCGGGGGCCATGGTCTCTTCGAGTTCTTCGATGACATCCTGATTGGCCGTCGAGCCATCTCCCATGCGTAGTTTAAGGCACAGATACCCCTGCGGATGATGGGACCCCGTCACCATGAGCGCGCCGCAGGCCTCGCCGTCATACGCCGCCGCCCACGTAAGAGCGGGGGTCGGGACAGGCCGAGATGCGAGCACTGCGTCCAATCCGTGAGCCGCAAGCACGCCTGCCGCAAGCTCGGCGAACTCGCGCGCCTGCGGTCGGGTGTCGAACCCTATATATACTGTTTTGCCGGGATTGATCTTTTGCCACAACTCGCCGACGGCATCGGCAATGCGGGCAACGTTGTCGGCGGTAAAGTCGTCGTCGACGCGGGCGCGCCAACCGTCAGTTCCAAAATGAATTATCGCGCACACGCGCAGACACCTCACAGTGTTTGGATCATGGTACGCATGGGGTATACCCGCAACGCTCGCCCGGCAACCTGCCAAAACCGGCATTCACCATTTGGGCAAACGCTACCGGCGATGTGCAAGCAATAAAAAACCGCCCCGTATGGAGCGGTTTTGACCTCTATATATCGAGCGCCTCGGCCATCGCCGCCGTGGTGATCGCCGTGGTTCCACAGCAACTGCCCACCATTGCGGCACCGGCATGCCTCCATTCGATGCAAGCGCGCGCGAAGGCTTCGGGGTTCTCGCGCCACACAGGACCATCCTGAGTTTGGACCGGATCGCCCACGTTGGGGCGTACCGTGACGGGCGTAGTCGCCGACGCAACCATCCTGGGCACCGCCACGTTCGCGGCCGCAAGTGAACAGCAGTTAACGCCAACCGAGTTTGCGCCGTGCTTTTCGGCGTACAAAACGGCAGCCTCGATGTTGAGGCCATCGCCTAGCAGGTCGCCTTTGTCGTCAACGACAAAACTCACCAAAACAGGCATGCCGTCGGCGGCATCCTGGGCGCCGGCAAGCAGGGGCTGCAAATTACGGATAGACGTCACCGTTTCGATCAGCAGACCGTCAACACCAGCATTGAGCAGGTCGTATGCCTGCTCTCGCGAAATGCCTCGGATTTCTCGATATTCGGCAGAGTCTTCGGCAAACCACTCAATGCCGATCGGGCCCATCGAGCCCAGCAGCAACTGAGGGTGCGCCTGGCGCGCATCGTCGACTGCACCGCGATTGACCTCAGCCACGGACGGCGTAATCTGATCTTGCTTGAGGGCATAGCTTGATGCCTGAAAGGTATTGGTAATAAGCACCTGCGCACCGGCGGCGACATACAGGCGATGGATACGAGAAACCGTCTGCGGCTCGGCAAGGTTCCAAAACGCCGGCGGGATGTCGGCAGCGTCGTATTCACTCATCAGCACGCTGCCCATGGGGCCCTGCGTCAACAGGGTCTCGCTCGACATGCGGCGCATAAGTTCCTCGCCGCCGGGGCGGTTGTAATAACTCGTATCCATATATGTGTTTCGCTATTCCTCGACGCTGATTCCCTGTTTTTCGAGATAGGCGAGCCAGCGGCTCATCGTGTCCTCGGAAAGCGCATGTTCCATCATGCACGCCTCGGAATCGGCCCGCTCAAAATCGACGCCGAGTTCCTGGACCAAAAACGTGCGGACAAGGCGATGGCGGTACCAGATAGCCGTGCCGACCTCGCGACCACGGTCGGTCAGGATGACCTTGCCGTAATGCGATTGCTCGACAAGCTCGGACGCCTTAAGCGCCGAAACTGCCTTATTGACCGATGCCTTGGAGACACCAAGACGCTGCGCGATGTCGACCGATCGCACGCCACTGGTCTCCCCTTCTTCGCTTTCGATGCGAACCATGCACTCCAAGTAGTCTTCGTTAGCCACCGTTAGATGCAGCTCGCGCGAGCTATTTGTCGTATCCATGACCTTCCGTCCCTTCTGCGTTCAAAGGCTGATTCTACCCCATCCAAGCGTCGCGGTATGCCGTGGCATACCGTGCTAGAGTTCTTGTTGCACACGACGACCAAGATTGGAGCGGTCCTTATGGAAAACAACATCACGAACCCCGACGTCCTTGAACGCTTTTTGCGCTACGTCCAGATCAACACGCAGTCTGAGGATGCAAACTGCGACCAGGTGCCTTCGAGCACTGTTCAGTTTGACCTTGCTAACGTGCTGGCCGAGGAGCTGCGCGAGCTCGGCGCGACCGATGCTCATGTGACCGAGCACGCCTATGTCTGTGCGCATATTCCCGCGAGCGCTGGAGCCGAGAACAAACCCGCTCTGGGCCTAATCGCCCACCTCGACACCACCGAGGTCGCGCCGGGCGCTGGCGTAAAGCCGCACATCGTGCACTACGAAGGCGGCGACCTGGTCAGCGGTATCGTTGACGGCAAGCCCGTGGCCATGAGCACCACTAAACTTCCCGCCCTGAACGACCTGGTCGGTGAAGACCTGGTCTGCAGCGATGGCACCACCCTGCTGGGCGCAGACGACAAGGCTGGTGTCGCCGAGATCATGGCGCTTGTCGCGCGCATCGCTCAAGACCCGTCCCTGCCCCATCCCGCACTCGGCATTTGCTTTTGCCCGGACGAGGAAATCGGCCACGGCGCGGAGCTGCTGGACATCGACGCTTTTGGCTGCAAGTACGCCTATACGGTCGACGGCGGCCCCATCGGCGAGCTTGAGTGGGAGTGCTTCAATGCCGCCGAGGCAACCGTTCGCTTTGAAGGCCAGTCTATCCACCCCGGCGACGCCAAGGGCCGCATGGTCAACGCAGGCAATCTGTTCTGCGACTTTAACTCCCTGCTCCCCTATGTGCAGCGCCCGGAATACACCGAGGGCTACGAGGGTTTCTACCATCTTGAAGGCGTCTCGGCGACCGTCGATCACGCCACCGCGCGCTATATCGTCCGCGACCACGACGCAGCCAAGTTCCAGCAGAAGCTCGATCTGATTGATTCCGCCGCCGCCATGCTCAACCAGCGTTTGGGTGAGGAGCGCGTGACCGTGGAGATTAAGCAGCAGTACCGCAACATGGCCGAGATCGTGTGCGATTACCCCGAGCTGATCGACGTCGCCAAGGAAGCCTATCTTGCTTGCGACGTTGAGCCTCAGGTGCTGCCGATTCGCGGTGGCACCGATGGCGCGCAGCTGTCGTTCCGCGGCCTGCCCTGCCCCAACCTTTCCACGGGCGGTTACTGCTACCACGGCGTCAACGAGTTTATCCCGGTTAGCTCACTCGTGAAGATGACCGACGTGCTCCAGGAGCTCGTCGCCCACTTCGCATAAGCCCGGCCGCACAAGCCTAAACGATAAACCGCCCCATCCTCTACAGAGAACAGGGCGGTTTTTGCTGCAAGGGGAGTAATCAGCATCGCAGGTTGAGCCAACGTCAGCGAGCGACGTCCAAGGAGAACAAGTTGGCATGAAAAAGGCAGGGCATTGACCTTCTGGTCATGCCCTGCCTTTTGAATGACAAATTGTCGCCCTGGGCGGCGCGCAGCGTCGAGCCGTTACGGCGTTTGTTAAAACGCCGTAACTTAGTAGTTGGCTTCGTAGCCGTTGCCGTCGCCGGTGGGCTCTTCGTAGTAGTCCGAATCGCTCGAATCGCTTGAGTCATCGGAATCGTCGGAGCTGACCGACGAAGTTGCGGTGCCGTTAGCGTAATCGTCGGACGTGTTGTTGTTCAGGTCGCCGATCGTAGAGCTGGAACCATCGGACTGGCCCATGGTATTGGGGCCCTTGGGATCCTTACCAGCGTCGACGCGCTCCATCATTTCCTTGAGCTCGTCTTCGTAGACAAAGACGTAGCTCACGCCATCAATCATGGTGCTGTCATCGGCATACGAAGGCAAGTTGGCCGAATAGATGCCGTCAACATCCATGCCGCGCATGGCATTGACCGTAGAGACGATGTCCTGAACGCTCATATCGGTCACGAGCATATCGGATAGCGAATTGACCAAGTCGAAGATCTTCGTGGCATCGAAATTGTTGAGGATCTGGTTGGCAAGGGCGCCGAGCACCTGACGCTGGTGGCGCATACGCGTGTAGTCGCCATCAGCATAGATGTAGCGGCAGCGGGCATAGGTAAGGGCGGTTGCGCCATCCATGTGCTGCTGACCGGCGGTGATCTTAATGTCGAGGTGTTCAGGGTCATCAACGTCATCGGTCGCGTTGATGTCGATGCCGCCGACCGAGTCGATGAGCGACTGCATGCCATCGAAGCTGACCTCGGCATAGTGCGAAATCTGCACGCCGCACAGTTCGTTGACCGCCTGGACCATGGCCTCGGCGCCGCCATAGGTGTGGCAGGCGTTGATTTTCATGGTCGAACCGTTGTAGACGACCTTGGTATCACGCGGAATGGAGATGAGCGTCGCCTGCTTTTGCGTGGGATCGATACGCGCCAAGATAATCGAGTCGGCGCGATACGTATCCTCGCCCGGACGACCGTCGGTACCAAGGAGCAGCACGTAGAACGGGTCTTTTGCCTCGTCGGTATCGACCAGAATCTGGCGCAGGTTGTCGGTAATGACGTTGGAATCGCCGAGCTTGCCCATAATGGTGGCGAACCACAGGCCGGCGGCAGTCGTTGCGCTCAGCAGCACACCGAGCACGGCAATAAGCGCGACGCGGCGAACCGTGTGGCCGCGACGGCGCTGACGGGCGCGCTCGGAATAGCGGGCGACATTATCACGGCTATAGATCTTGGCCTGCGCGCCGGTCGAAGGTCTTCGGGATTCCGCAAGGGGCTTTTTCTTAAACATAGGCAACCTGCATTAGTAGATGACGGGATCGGGGACAGTGGCATGCTCGACGTGAGCGCCAAGTGCCTGCAGCTTTTCGACAAACTGCTCATAGCCGCGCTTGATGTGATGGATGGCCGACACCTCGGTCGTGCCATCGGCAATCAGACCAGCGACAACAAGAGCTGCGCCGCCGCGCAGATCGGGCGAGGTAACCTGCGCACCCGAGAAACCCTTGACGCCGTGAATCATGGCGTGGTGGCTCTCGATGCGAATATCGGCACCCATTCGCACCAACTCGGATGCGAACATAAAACGATTCTCGAAGATGTTCTCGGTGATAACGGAGCTACCATCGGCAAGGGCGGAGAGTACCATAATCTGCGCCTGCATGTCCGTCGGGAAGCCGGGGAACGGAAGCGTCTGGATGTCGACCGGCTTAATACGCTCGGCACGGTTCACATGGACGCCATCCTCGAGGCGCTCGCAGTCGATACCCATGAGCTCCATCTTCTTGAGCACCATGCCCAAGTGAATGGGGCAAAAGCCCGTGACATCGACACCGCGATCGTCGGCCATCAACGCACCGGCAACAATAAAGGTACCGGCCTCGATGCGGTCGCCCACCACGCGATGGATAACAGGATGCAGCTCTTCCACGCCCTCGATGGTCACGACAGGCGTACCGGCGCCGACAATCTTGGCACCCATTTCGTTGAGCATGTTAGCGAGATCGACGATCTCGGGCTCGCGAGCCGCGTTGTCGATAACCGTGGTGCCCTGCGCGCGCACGGCAGCCATGATGAGGTTCTCGGTCGCACCGACACTGGCAAACTCGAGCGTGACGGTGGTACCGTGCAGGCCCTGAGGCGCGTTGGCGTTGATGTAGCCGTGGGCAGTGTCGAACTCAACGCCCAGGGCCTCAAGACCCAGGATGTGCATGTCGATCTTGCGAGCACCTAGGTTGCAGCCACCCGGCATGGCAATCTTGGCGCGATGGAAGCGGCCCAGCAGGGGCCCCATGACGGCGGTGGAAGCACGCATCTTAGCGACGAGCTCATAGGGAGCCTCCCAGGAATCGACCTGAGAGGTATCAATCTCGAGCGTGTGCTCGTCGAGAACATCGATTGTTGCGCCCATGCCCTTGAGTACCTTGCCCATCACGTGGACATCGGAAATATCTGGCACGTTCTGCAGCGTCGTCTTGCCCGGCGCCAGAAGCGTTGCCGCCATGAGTTTGAGCGCGGAGTTCTTGGCACCCGAGACGGGCACGGAGCCTCCGATGGCGTGGCCACCCTCAACGCGGATAATATCCAAGGTCTACCCTTTCAAAAAGCATGCCCGGGGTGGCTAGGCCATCCCGGGCATGATGTGTTCGCAATTGGTCGAACGCTAAATCGTTTGACTATTGGGCAAGCTTGAGCTTACACCATGCGATTTCATTATAGAGGTAGGCGCGGCGTGCATCATCCTCCGACAAATTACCCAGCTTCTCTTCAAAACCTTGAATATCAGCTTTAAGCTTGTCGGCATCGACGGTCGCCAAATCGCAAGCGCGCTCGGCGAGGACGGTCACGACATCGTCCGCAACCTGGGCATAGCCGCCGGCCACGGCAAACGTGTGGTCGACAGTGCCCATGGCCTTATCGGAAACGCGAACGTAACCGCGGTCGATCGTGCAGATCTCGCTGGAGTGAGCAGGCAGAACGCCAAACTCGCCATCCGTGGACGGAATCGACACAAACGCAGCGTCGCCCTCATAGGCGCAGCTCACGGGGCACACGATGCGGATACGCATAACCTACTTCTCCCCCATCTTGCGGGCGCGCTCGCGCACGTCCTCAATCGTGGAAGCATAGCGGAAAGCCTGCTCGGGCAGGTCATCGGCCTTGCCGTCGACAATCTCGGCGAAGGAGCGGACGGTATCCTCGACGCGGACGTAGACACCGGGGTTGCCGGTGAACTTCTCGGCGACGTGGAAGGACTGCGAGAGGAACTGCTGAATCTTACGAGCGCGGTTGACCGTAAGACGCTGCTCCTCGGACAGCTCGTCCATACCCAGAATGGCGATGATGTCCTGAAGGTCGGAGTACTCCTGCAGGAGCTCCTGGACCTTAACGGCGACACGGTAGTGCTCCTCGCCGACGATCGAGGGATCGAGGGCGTCGGAGGAAGACGCGAGCGGGTCGATGGCCGGGAACAGGCCGAGCGACGAAATGCTACGCGAAAGAACCGTAGTGGCGTCGAGGTGCGTAAACGTCGTGGCAGGAGCCGGGTCGGTCAGGTCGTCTGCGGGGACGTAAACAGCCTGAACGGAGGTGATGGAGCCCGTCTTGGTCGAGGTGATGCGCTCCTGGAGGTCGCCCATCTCGGTAGCCAGCGTGGGCTGGTAGCCAACGGCGGACGGCATACGGCCCAGAAGGGCGGAAACCTCAGAACCGGCCTGGGAGAAGCGGAAGATGTTATCGATGAACAGCAGGACGTCCTGGCCACGATCGCGGAAGTACTCAGCGGTGGTGAGGCCGGCCAGACCGATGCGCAGACGCGCTCCAGGCGGCTCGTTCATCTGACCGTAGACCAAGCAAGTCTTGTCGATAACGCCGGACTCGCTCATCTCGAGATAAAGGTCGGTACCCTCGCGGGTACGCTCGCCGACGCCGGTGAACACCGAGGTGCCGCCGTGCTCCTGGGCGAGGTTGTTGATGAGCTCCTGAATCAGAACGGTCTTGCCGACGCCGGCGCCACCGAACAGGCCCGTCTTACCGCCACGAATGTAGGGCTCAAGAAGGTCGACGGCCTTGATACCGGTCTCGAAGATCTCGGTCTTGGTGGTGAGCTCGTCAAAGCGGGGCGCTGCGTGGTGAATGGGGTAGAACTCCTCCACCTCGGGCATGGGCTTGCCGTCAACGGGCTTGCCCATAACGTTCCAAATACGACCGAGCGTCTTGGGGCCAACGGGCATCTTCATGGGCTCACCGGTATCGGTGGCGATGAGGCCGCGCTGCAGGCCGTCGGTCGAGGACATGGCGACCGTGCGGACGACACCGCCCGGAAGCTGGCTCTCGACCTCGAGGATCGTGCTCAGGTGACCGATCGGGGTCTCGGCCTCGACCGTGAGCGCGTTGTAGATCGGGGGCACCGCGCCGTCAAACTTGACGTCGACGACAGGGCCGATGATTCGCACGATGCGACCATCACCGGCAGTCTTCTTCTTGGTGGCTTCCTCGACCGCAAGCTTTACGGTGTTATTAGCCATTACTGTTCCTCCAATGCTGAGGCTCCGCCGACGATCTCGTTAATCTCGGTCGTGATCGAAGCCTGACGCACGCGACTATACGTGCGGGTAAGGGTCGAGATGATCGCGGTGGCGTTTTCCGTCGCGGAATGCATGGCCTTGCGGCGTGCACCCTGCTCGGCAGCCGCCGAATCGATCAGGGCCTGGTAGATGACCGTCAGGATATACGACGGTACAAGCTTGCCGAGAACATGCTCGGGAGAGGGCACGAACTCGAACGTGGACGAGATGCGCTTAGGGGCGTCGGTCTCGTTCTTACGCGGACCGTGGGCCATAGCGATCATCTCGGGGTCGAGCGGCAACAGATGCTCGACGCGAAGCTCCTGATCCACGCGGTTCTTGGCGTGGTGGTAGACAAGCTCGACGCGGTCAAGCTCACCGGCACGATACGCATCGCAGATATGAGAGGAGATCATGCGAGCCTGATTGAAATCGGGCTCAGAGGAATTGCCCTCAAAGTGCATGATGACGTTTGCGCGGTCGCGGAAATACGTGGCCGGCTTGCGTCCGCACGCAATGATCTCGCACTCGATGCCATCGTTCGCCCAAGAAGCGGCGAGCTTTTCGGCCGTGCGCTCCACCGTCGTATTGAAACCGCCGGCAAGGCCGCGGTCCGAAGCAATGACGACAATCAGGCCATGCTTGACGCTCTCATGCTTCTGCAGCATGGGATCGGTGCCCGAACAGGAGGCGTCGCCGGCGACCGTCAACATGACGTCGGTCAGCGCCTCCTTATAGGGCTCGGCCTGCTTGGAGCGATCGAGGGCGCGACGGATCTTGGCCGTAGAGACCATCTCCATCGTGCGCGTGATCTGCTTGGTCGTGGTAACCGAGGAGATTCGCTTCTTAATGTCGCGAAGGTTGGCCATAGGGCTTAGTTCTCCTCTGATCCAGTCGTATCGGCATGGTGCTTGGCCATGAACTGCTGCTTAAAGTCACCGATGACGCGCAGGAGCTCAGCCTTGGTGTCATCGTCGATCTTCTTGGCGCGAACCTTGTCGAGCAGCGAGCCAAAGCCATTGTCCATGTACTCGACGAGCTCGGCACGGAAAGGCAGCACATCGGCGATCTCCAGGTCATCCAGGAAGCCCTCGTTGCCGGCAAACAGCGTAACGATCTGCTCGGAAACCTCAAACGGCTTGTAGCGCGGCTGCTTAAGGAGCTCGGTCATGCGAGCACCGTGGGTAAGCTGCTTCTGCGTAGCCTCGTCAAGGTCGGAGCCGAACTGCGTAAAGCCGGCGAGCTCCTGGTACGAAGCGAGGTCCAGGCGAAGGTTGCCGGCAACCTGCTTCATAGCCTTGGTCTGAGCGTCGCCACCGACGCGGGACACGGAGATGCCCACGTCGACTGCCGGGCGCTGGCCCTGGAAGAAGAGCTCGGACTGCAGGTAGATCTGCCCATCGGTAATGGAAATGACGTTGGTCGGAATGTAGGCCGAGACGTCGCCGTCCTGGGTCTCGATGATCGGCAGTGCCGTCATAGAGCCGTAGCCGTTCTTCTTGGACATCTTGACGGCACGCTCGAGCAGACGAGAGTGCAGGTAGAAGATGTCGCCAGGATAGGCCTCACGTCCGGGCGGACGATGCAGCGTCAGCGACATCTGACGGTAGGCCACAGCCTGCTTGGACAGGTCGTCGTAGATGACGAGCACGTGGCCGCCGGGGTTGGTCTCGCTGGCGGGCTTGCCGTCCTCGCCGTTGTACATGAAGAACTCGCCGATAGCGGCACCGGCCATAGGCGCGATGTACTGCATCGGGGCAGAATCGGCAGCGGTTGCCGAAACGATGATGGTGTATTCGAGCGCACCGTGCTGGGCGAGGGTCTCACGGATGTTAGCAACCGTGGAGGCCTTCTGGCCGATGGCGACATAGATGCAGACCATGCCCTTGCCACGCTGGTTGAGGATAGCGTCGATGGCGATGGCGGTCTTACCGGTCTTACGGTCGCCGATGATAAGCTCGCGCTGGCCGCGGCCGATAGGCACCATGGAGTCGATAGCCAACAGGCCGGTCTGAACCGGCTCGCACACCGGGGTACGGTCGATAACGCCGGGGGCCTTGAACTCGATGGGACGACGGTGCGTGGCAACAATGTCACCCAAACCGTCGATGGGCTGGCCGAGCGGATTGACGACGCGGCCGAGCATGGCACGGCTCACGGGGATATCCATAATGCGGCCAGTGGTGCGGCACTCGTCGCCTTCCTTGATGGAGTCGACGGCACCGAACAGAACGGCGCCGACCTCGTCGCGGTCAAGGTTCTGGGCGAGGCCGAAGACGGTCTCACCGGTATCGGAGCTCTTGAACTCCAGAAGCTCGCCTGCCATGGCGCTCTTGAGACCGGAGACGCGCGCGATGCCGTCGCCTACCTCGTCGACCGTTGAAACCTCATGCGTATCGACCGTCGCGGAGAGGCTCGTGAGCTGCTCCTGCAGTTTCTTGGCGATATCCTGGGCATTGAGGGTTTCGGACATTAGGCTTCACCTCCGTACGTATTAGCAGAGTTTGCGAGGGTCTCCTGCGCGATGCGCAGCTGTGTCTTGACGGAAATGTCACGACGCTCGCCGCGGGCCTCGAGCACCAGGCCGCCCACGATAGACGGATCGACCTGCTCGATAAGGAATACCTTGCGGCCGAAGTCCTGCTCGCATTTCTTAGTGATGGTTTGACGCAGCTCGTCGTCGAGCGGGATCGCCGTGGTGACGGTCACGCCCACTACATCCTCGTCTTCCTCGGCAACATACTTAAAGGCAGCTGCCACCTTGGGAAGAAGGTCGAGCTGGTCGCGCTTGGACATGGTGTCGAGCACGGCGATGATCTCGGGGCTGGCGGAAGCCAGGCGCTCGATCATCTCGAGGTCCTCGAACACATGGTTCTCGGCCTTGGCGGCTTCCATGAGGGAGCGCGCGTAGGTCTCGAGCACCTTGTCCTGATAGCGGCTAGTCGGCATTCAGGCTACCTGCTTCCTGGATGTAGCGCTCGATGAGCTTCTTCTGCTCGGTCTCGTCCTCGAGTGCCTCGCCCACGATCTTGGTGGCGACGGCGACGGACAGGTCGGCGATGGAGCTCGCAGCACCGGCGTAAATGGACTTGCGCTCGTCCTCGACGGTCGTGTGGGCCTTGGCGATGATCTCCTCGGCCTCCTTGTGAGCAGCCTCGATGATACGGGCGCGCTCGGACTCGGCGTCCTTACGGGCCTCGAGAACGATGTCGGCAGCCTGACGACGGGCGTCGGTGACGATCGAGTCAGACTCGGCGCGCTTGGCAATAGCCTCCTGCTTGGTCTTCTCGGCCTCGTCGAGGCTCTCCTCGATCTTCTTACCGCGCTCCTCCATGGTTTTCATAATGCCCGGCAGGGCGACCTTGGCCAGCACGATCCAGATGATCAGGAAGGCGATAAGCGCCGGAATGAACTCCGCCATCTTAGGGATGAGGATGTCCGCACCGGCAGCGCCGTCCTCGGCGAACGCGGAAACCGGCATGAGCAGCGCAGCCGCGGACGCGGAGAGTGCGATCGCGCTCTTCTGGGATGAAAGATTCATACTTGACGCTCCGTGCTATTTAACGATCAGCGCGACAACGAAGCCGATCAGAGCCAGAGCCTCGCCGAAGGCGGAGCCCATGATGAAGACGGTGAACACGCGGCCCTGGACCTCAGGCTGACGGGCCATAGCACCCGTAGCACCCAGAGCAGAAAGGCCGATAGCAAGACCAGCGCCGATAACACCGAGACCGTAACCGATAACTCCCACGATTCCTCCTTTGTCGTGCGTGTCTTATTTCACGCAGGATAACCTTTTTATAACTGCCGGGCTCCATGGGTACGGGCACCGGCGGTTGAACGAATTGCCTTACCTTTGCAGGCGCGGATGGAAGATTACTCCTCCTCCGCAACCTCCTCTGCCTCGGAGACATACACGGCGGTAAGGACCGTGAAAACGTAGGCCTGGATGGCGCCGACTACAAGCTCGATCGCGTAGATCAAGATGAGGATGGCAAGCCAGGCAAGCGAAGGCAGGGCGCCGACGGCGTGGGCCGCGGAAACCTGCTGAAGCAGCGGCTGCATGAACATGCTCGCCATGATAGCGAACGAACCCATGACCACGTGTCCTGCGAACATGTTGCAGAACAGACGAACGGCGAGCGTGATGAGGCGCAGGAAGGTCGAAAAGAGCTCGACGACCCACACGAGCACATTCATCGGGAAGCTCACGCCCTGCGGGGCGAGGCTCTTGATATAGCCGATCACGCCGTGGGCCTTGCATCCGTAGTAGATGAAGTACACGAAGGCGAAGATGGCGAGTGCGGCAGTGGAGCCAATCGCGCCGGTGCCGGGCTTCATTCCCGGGATCAGGCCGATCATGTTATTGATCAGGATGAACAGGAAAAGCGAGCACAGGAACGGGAAGTGCTTCTTCCAGTTCTCACCCACGACGCCCTTGCCGATATCGTTCTCGACGTACTCGATGATGTACTCGAAACCGTTGACGAAGAAGCCCTTGGGGACCAACGTCTGCTTCTTCTTGAACACGGCCAGGACGATCAGGAGCACGATCGTGGAGACGATCAGCCAAAACGAGTACTGCGTGATACCGCAGCTCAGATCGCCCACGACGGGGGTGGAGCTGAACTCGCTAACCAGATGATTAATCTCATCGGGCAGCTTTTCAAAAATTTCCACGACTTACCTTTCGACCTCATGAGGATCCCGCAGTGCCTTGGCGACGCGGACCGTGCAGGCGGCCATAAAGGCCACGAAGCCGATCGCCTCGCCCAAGAGGAACATGCGAAACACCTCTCCGAACAACGCAAACACGACCAGGGTAAAGACAAACAACGCGATCGCCGAGACCGCCAGACTCACCATGCCCTTGAGCATGTCCGCATTCTGCTTATCGTCAAGAACCGGCTTGAGCGTAAAAACAAAGGGAAGAAAGGCGACCGCGCCCGCGATGGCGCCTGCAACGATAGCGAGCAGATCGGCTATCTGAAACACTGGCGTCCTCACTTTCCTTTTTAACGCTTTACAGAACAGTTCCCGCCAAACATTGGTGACTATTGTACGAGCCAATCGCTAAAGTACAACCGAAAAAGCATCGGTTAATACGCACCTGTTCGTTTTCTTAAGACCTTCTTTATGCCGCAGGTACGGTAATACGTTTTTCTCGAACCGCTCAGGGCAAAACGTCCGTTAACAGAAGTGCGCGTGGACGTCTTTTGCTCGACCGCGCGCACCATTTCTTCGTATTATCGACGTTAGCCGGTATGGCTCAGAGATTACAGCGTGCCGTAGATGCGGTCGCCGGCGTCGCCCAAGCCGGGAACGATGTAGGCGGCCTCGTTGAGATGGTCATCGATAGCACACGTATAAATATGTACGTCGGGATCCTTCTCGGTCAGCGACTTGAGGCCCTCGGGCGCGGCGACGATGCACAGCATACGGATGTCCTTAACGCCGCGCTCGCGCAGGTAGCTGATGGCCATCTCGGCTGAGCCGCCCGTGGCGAGCATGGGGTCGACAACCAGGCAGATGCGCTGGTCGATATCCTTGGGCATCTTGCAGTAATACTCGTGCGGCTCGTGGGTGACCTCGTCGCGTTCCATGCCGATATGACCCACGCGAGCGGAGGGTACCAGGTCGAGGATGCCGTCGACCATGCCAAGGCCTGCACGCAGGATGGGAACGATGGCGAGCTTTTTGCCGGCGAGCTGCTTAAACGTTGCGGTGGTGATGGGGGTCTCGACCTCGACGTCTTCCATGGGCAGGTCGCGCATGGCCTCGTAGCCGTCAAAAAGTGCGAGCTCGCGCACGAGCTGGCGGAACTGGTTGGTGCCGGTCGACTTATCGCGCAGGATCGACAGCTTGTGCTGGACGAGCGGATGGTCGACAAGCGTCACGCGAGACGCATCGTAGGTAACGGTCATGGGTTGATTGCCCCTTTCGTTGCGGCCGCAAAACGGCCTTGCTGACATGGCGCACAGCGATGTTGCCGCCGCGCGCCATGCATAAGTTTAGCGGTTTGCTGTATCGAGTGACCCGTCGCAGCCCTACTGTGCGGTGCTGAGCGAGCGCTTGACGGCATCACGCCAACCAGCGAGGTTGCTCTCACGGCGCTCGGCGGACATGTGAGGATGGAAGGTTTTGACGATCTGGGCGTTTTGCTCCAGCTCCTCCAAGTCCTCCCAGTAGCCGACGGCAAGGCCTGCCAGGTACGCGGCACCGATCGCCGTAGTCTCGACCGTCTCGCACTGCAGCACGGGGATATCCAGCAGGTCAGCCTGGAATTGCATGATGAACTCGTTGCGCGAGGCACCGCCGTCGACAGACAGGCGCTCAATCGTAAGCCCCACGTCCTGCTCCATGGCGCGCAGCACGTCGTAGCTCTGATAGGCCATGGACTCGCAGGCGGCACGCACGATGGTTGCGCGGCTCGAGGCACCAGTCAGGCCGCACACGATACCGCGGGCATGCGGATCCCACCAGGGAGCACCCAAGCCCGCAAAGGCGGGAACGAAATAGCAGCCCTCGTTGTCGCTAATCGAGGCGGCAAGCTGCGCCGACTCGGTCACGTTGGAGATGATGCCCATGTTGTCGCGCAGCCAGTTCATGGTGGAGCCGGCGGCAAAAATGGAGCCTTCGAGCGCATAGCTGATCTTGCCGTCCGCGGCGATGCCAATCGTGGAAACCAGACCGTTCTTGGATTCGACGATCTCGTCACCGGTATTCATGAGCATGAAGCAGCCCGTACCGTAGGTGTTCTTGGTCTGACCGGGATGGAAGCAGCAGTGGCCGAACAACGAAGCCTGCTGGTCGCCCGCCACGCCCATGATGGGCGGCATGTTGGTCATAATATCGCTCGCGACGCGGCCGTAGTCACCCGAGCTCCAGCGAACCTCGGGCATCATGGAGCGCGGGATGTCGAAGAGCGCCAGCAGGTCGTCGTCCCATTCGAGCGTATGGATGTTGAAGAGTGCGGTACGGCTAGCATTGGTGTAGTCGGTAGCAAAGACCTGGCCACCGGTGAGATTGTAGATGAGCCATGTGTCGATGGTGCCAAACATAAGGTCGCCCGCCGCCGCACTCTCGCGCGCGCCGTCGACGTTATCGAGAATCCACTGCACCTTGGAGGCCGAGAAATACGGGTCGAGCGTAAGCCCCGTGCGGGAGCGCACCAGCTCTTCTGCGCCCTGCTCAACCAAATTATCGACCAGAAACGCGGTACGACGGCACTGCCATACGATGGCGTTATAGATGGGCTGGCCGCTCACGCGGTCCCAGACCACCGTGGTCTCACGCTGATTGGAGATACCGATGGCGGCGATGCGGTCGGAATGAATCCCGCTCTTAAACTGAACCTCCATCATGACCGCGATCTGGCTGGCAAGGACCGTCATGGGGTCTTGCTCCACCCAGCCGGGGCGCGGGAAGCTGGTTTTGACGCTGCGACGTGCCTGCGCGACGATGCATCCGTACTCGTCGACGATGGTCGCAAGTACCGAGGTGGTGCCGCAGTCGAGCGCCATGATGTAGGAACCGCCAAAGTTAAACGGGGCATCTTCCATTCCCAGGCTGCCCAGATTCAACGACATCGCTTACACCTTTCTATTGCATCGGGTCGGACAGGACCCGCTCGATCTCTGATGCGGGAAGTGCGCCTTGGCGCAGGATCTGGAGCCCACCGTGCTGGAACGACACGATGGTCGAGGCGTCGCGACACGGGGTCTCGCCGGCGTCGACGGCAACATCGACTCCCTCCAGGATGCGACCCTCGACGGCGGCAAAGCTTGCCGGCGAGGGCGCCCCATGTGTATTGGCGCTGGTACAGGCAAGTGGACTGCCGCAGGAGCGGATGAGCGCCTGCACCACAGGCGAGGCCGACGCGCGAAGTGCCACCGTGTCGTCGGCGGCACGCATAAAGGTCGGCACGCAGGGAGCCGCCTTGACCACGATAGTTAGGGCGCCCGGCCAGCATCGTCGGGCAAGCACGCGAGCCTCTTCGGGGATATCCACGCCGTAGCGGTCGAGGGCTTCGGCACCATCAACCAGCCAAGCCACAGTTTGCGTGAGCTCGCGCTGCTTGAGGGTAAAGATGCGGCGGTAGCCGGTACCGAGCGCAGGGACCGCGGCGCCGTTAACGGTGGCATGCGCATCGTGCGGCCACAACAAGGATTCGCTTGTATCTTGGGGGACGGCATCGGAGAAAGCGTTGACCGCCACGGCGACACCGTAGACCGTCTCGGTCGGGATCAGGGCCAGGCCGCCGCGGGCGAGCACCTCGGCCGTACGCTCGACGGCAAGCCGATGCGGCTCACGCGCTCCCTCGAATACCCGATAGACCGTCTGCATGTGTATGCCAGCCCCTTACGCTCTGGTGAAAGTTTGTTTACTGAGGGGCATTCTCGCACGAAACGTTTAACCCATTTGCCCAGAGCGCATGTTGGTTTGGTGAGCGGCTGAAGTAGTCGGTGAAAGCGAGGGGGTTATTGGGCCGCCACGAACTTCTTAGGCCTGCCGGCGTGGCGTTCTTGGGCGGCGTAGCGCTCGATGCTGTCTATCGTTATCATCCGACGGCCGTCGATGAGTTCAACATCGAGCTTTCCGGCTTTGACCAGCGCGGTAATCCGCGGAGCGGAGACTTTGAGGTCCAGCGCTGCGTCTTTAAATGTTCGGCACGCCGCTTCCCGAGCGTCCTCGTGGTCGATTTCGACTGAAAGGGCCACGACCTCGGCCGAGCGTTCGTACCTTGCCGGAGTCAAACCGTTGTTGAGGTCGTCGGCCAAAAACGCCATCAGTGCCTCGGTGGCATGGGCAATCGCTTCTTCGCGCGTATCGCCATCGGCAAAGGCGCCGGGAATCTGGCGCAGTAACCGTCATCTTCTTTTATGAGAACGCAGTCATAGGTAAATCGCTGCCTCATTTTGCCTCCAGCCACCATCCAGCTTGGCGACGAATACTTGCCCACGTGCCCTTCTTTGGTCGATCACCACCAGAGCCGTTCACGGTGACAACACGTCACCAGAAACATACTTAGCATGACTACCGACTTGCGCGACCTTCACGAATCCATCGTGCTTGAGTAGGGCAATGATTTCCCGAAAGGTAGGAGGTTGCATGCGCCGACCTCTTTCAGCCGTCCTAATTATAAACTACTTTATAATTGTTGCTAACCAGTTAATAAATATTACTGGCGCTGTTTGGGCTCGGTGACGATGGCTCGGACGATGCGGGGGCGATCGGTGAGGTCGCGGACGATGCGCACGTCCGAAAGACCCGCCTGGCGGCAGAGATCGGCAGCAGCGTCGAGAGCGCCCTCGTAGAGCTCGCAGGCAAACAGGCCGCCGGCGCGCAACATGTAGGGCGCCGCATTGAGCAGGCGGCGGAAGATATCGAGGCCGTCGGAGCCGCCCTCGAGCGCCAGGTCGGGCTCGAAGTCCTTGACCTCGTGCGGCAGTGAGCGCATGACGTCGGTCGGGATGTAGGGCGGATTGGAGACGAGCACGTCGAACGTGCCCCACTCTTCGCGGGGAATAGAGCTCACCAGGTTCGTGAGGCTGAAGGTGACCTCGTCGGATGTGAGACCGAGCGCGTCGCGGTTTTTTGTCGCGAGGTCGATGGCGCGCGGTTCGATATCGGTAGCAGTGCAGGTGACATGGCCGCGGCGCTCCCAGGCAAGGGAAAGCGAGATGCAGCCCGTGCCGCAGCCGACCTCGAGAACGCGGGCGACGCGGGGGTCGGCGGGGGCGAGCGCGGCGACATCCTGCGTCAGGGACGCCTCGTGGTCCGCGTTATTCTCGATGGTGATGCCGCATTCGTCGAGTTCGGGCTCAGCGAGCTCCTCGGCTTCCGCAGCTTCGGCCTCCTCGGCCTCGCGGTCGGCCAGTTCTTCGGCATAGGCGCGACTGCCCAGCACATCGCTACCCAGCGCCGCCTCGTCGGCAGCCGTGAGGTTAGCGGCACGACGCTCGGCTGTCGCTCGCTCGTCGGCCAATGCAGCTTCGGCCTTGCGCGCCTGCTCGACCTCGTCGTTCCAGGGCAGCTCCGCACGCTGGCGGGTGGCAGCCTCGGGGCTCAGCACCTCGGCATCCAGGTAGTTGAGGACTTCCTCGACGAGCATCTCGGTCTCGGGACGCGGAATGAGCACGCCGGGGGCGCACGCGACATCGATCATGCGGAACTGCGTGCTGCCGGTGATGTACTGCAGCGGCTCGCCCTTGGCGCGACGGACAACCGCCGCGTGCATGGTCTCGAGCTGGGCCGCGTCGAGCAGATCGTCCATGCGCATATATAAGTCGATGCGTGCCAAGCCCGTGGCAGCACAGAGCAGCCACTCAGCAGAAAGACGGGGGTGCTCCTCGCCGCGCTCGGCCAGGTACTCCTTGGTCCACTCGAGACAACGCTTGATGGTCCAAATCTCGTTTGCCATGGGGTCCTCCCCTCTTATGCGCCGGGCGGCGCGCGAATGTCGGAGCAGATTGTACGCGAGGGCGACGCACGACAAGGGACGATTGAAGGCGATTATCGAGAATCAGCCCAGAATTTTGCACCGGGCTCGCTCAAAGTGCTCATTCGTCGACGTCTAGTTTTGCATTCGTCAAGCTTTTGGCAAGGTTGCCC
Organism: uncultured Collinsella sp.; assembly: GCA_934630385.1. Classification (GTDB taxonomy): domain Bacteria; phylum Actinomycetota; class Coriobacteriia; order Coriobacteriales; family Coriobacteriaceae; genus Collinsella. Next base: position 185 of record CAKTWE010000033.1, on the reverse strand, counting down.
CAAAACTGACCAATATCTAACCAAACGCTTGCCACATCACTTGACGAGCAACGCGGTAAAAATCACCCCACGACTTCTTGGACGATTTTTCGACAAATATTTTCAATAACGGTGGCGCGCGCAGACGTGGTGTAAGAGCGTCCCGAGGTCCGTCGCTGCAAGTCCCGATGTTACTCCTTCTTGAG
>CAKTWE010000032.1 GCA_934630385.1 uncultured Collinsella sp. | reverse complement strand
GGGTATCGGATTCCCACATTCATCCGTACATGTACGGATGAATGTGGGAAGTGTTCGGATGAAGTTGCCAATCAAGGACAGCGGATAATGGGCCGTTGGGCGATACGAACAGGACGCTTGTTCCTGGTACCGTCTATCATGATACATATAATCGCAAAGCTATCGAAAGCGGCGCCACCGCGACTGCCGTCGGACACATGCCCCAGCGACCTCGACATCAACCGTCGGTACTCATGGTTGCACCAAGGCGCGTCAAACGCCGGTTTCAATCCTTTGCGAGCCCCCGGACGAGAGGAACATCATGAGCAAGATACGGAAGCTGATAGGTTTTGCCTCAGCGCTCGCCTTTGCCATGGCGATGCTGCCGGCGTTGGCATTTGCCGAGACAACGCAGTACAACCTGTTTGTCAACGGCGAACAATTCACCAGCGACAACCTCACTATCGCATGCGGCGAGGGAACGGCGACGTACGACCCCGACGCGCAAACCCTTACGCTGAACAACGCGTCTATCACAAACGTGCTCGGCTATGGCGGTATCAATTCGGAACTGACGGGCGATTTGGACATCGTGCTTCAGGGCGAGAACCGTATTACCTTCGATGACAATATGGGCATTATGGCTACGGGGAATATCGAGTTCTCGGGGTCTGGCAGCCTTACGATCAATGTCGCGGGGGAAACGAAGGACGGCATAAGTGCCGCCGGCAACGTCTCGGTATGCGCGACGACTCTTGTTGTTAACGCTCCGGGCGGCGTTGGCATTGCCAGCAACGGCTCGGTGGTCCTCGATAACGCACGGCTTACGTCGCATGCGCTGTATGCGGGCATCGACGCCGTTAACCTCACCATCCAAAACGGCAGCGTGGTTGACATTTCGGCAACGGAAAACAATTGCAACGCTGCGTTTATCAGTTCCCGTGGCGGCCCCGTGGGCGGCAACCTGAGCATTTCGAATTCTAACGTCGTGGCAAAAAGCCTCTTCCCCGGTCTGTTTGCTGAAAGAAATCTGACGATTGACGGCGGTTCTGTTCAATCGACCTCTACTGTTGATTCTGGCCTGTGGGCACGCGGCGATCTGACCATCAAGGGCGGCGCAAAGGTCACTCTTGCTGGCGCGTATCCGGCTGGCTGCGGCGGTGATTTCACTGTCTACGCGGCCGAAATCGATGCCAAGAACACAAACACGGATAATATCCCCGCGCTTTTTGATAACCTCGTCATCAATGCCGATTTTGACCTGACGCAGGCCGTTGCCGTCGACGGCGAGGGCGCGACCATCGACCTCATCGAACATGATGGCGTCGAGCAGGCCAAGGGCTTCTTGCATCTCTATAAGAATATCCACTTCACTACAGGTGAGAAATCCGTCAGCTACAGCTTCCCCTTCACGAAGGTTGTCAAGAAGGGCGGAGACATCGCTCCCGGCAAGCAGGAATTCGAGCTTGAGATTTTCAACGTCGGCGTTGGCAAAATTGAGGATTACGCCGGTGTGACCGTGACGGCGACCGTTGTTACGGATGGTGAAAAGGAGTACGAGGGTCTTCTTACCATTAAGGGTCCGAAGAGCCAGGTTCACGACATCACGTGCGAGGGCTTCTGCGTGCGCGAGAAGAATACGGGTATGGCAAACTGGACTTACTCCGATGCTGTCTACCAGATTTTCTGCCATGAGTACATGATTACTGATGACGCCCGGTCGGCCACCCAGTCGAGTTACGAAATCTTCCCCGTCAAGCTGGTGGAAACCGATAACGGCGCATTCTACGAGAAGACTCAGGACACGCCCGTGACGAGCATGACATTCGAGAACGTCTATACGGAAAATACGGCACCCGCCGAGGGCGATAAACCTGATCCTGACAAAAAGCCTGCTGACACCACGAAACCTGCCGGAAAGAAAAAGACCACTGCGGGCAAGATTCCCAGCACGGGCGACAGCAACACTTCGACTATGGAGTGTGCCGCGCTGCTGGCAATCGCAGGCGCGCTGGTTGTTGGGCTTTCGATGAAGAGGCTGCGCTGCGGACGCTAGGGAAGGGCCTTTTAAAGGCTAGCCGCCCACTCTGTGCATGATTGCCTAGGGGCAAAGAGGCCCGCTCAACGTGTCTGGCGTTGAGCGGGCCTCAACGGTTAATGATGCCCGTGGTATTTGGTACGCATTGCGCGCAGACCCCCCCCTCGCTTCTCGCACCGCTTTCCCTCCCGGGATGGTAAAGTTGTTGACCACACAGGAATGCAGGAGCGGAAAGAGAACGATTGCATTGGCTTAAAAGGTGACACTCAAGCAGATTGCCAACGAGGTGGGTCTTTCGCCCTCTTCTGTTTCCCTTGTGCCTAATGACCGGCCCTGCCGCATCTCGAAAGAAAACCGTCGCTGCATTAAAGAAGTTGCGGCGCGCGGGCATTACGTGCCTAACCAGATTGCCCGCAGCTTGGTGATGCGCGAGTCAAAGACGCTCGGTCTTATTGTCCCCAACATCGAGAACCGCTTCTTTTCCTTGCTTGCCAAGAACTTGGAGCGGCGTTGCCGCGCCGAGGGGTACGCTCTGTTCATTACCAACTCCGATGGCTTGCCCGAAAACGATCTGGACTTGCTGGGGCTTCTGGTTACACGCGGTGTGGACGGCATATTCTTGGTCGTCGCCGACGAGCTTACCGACGACAGCGCCCTGACCGACGAGCTTTCGCATTTGCCGGTGCCCTACGTGATGATTGACCGCGTGGCAGACAACCTCTCGTGCGACGAGGTCTTGTTCGATCACGAACGGGGCGGCTGCATGGCAACAAAACACCTGCTCGAGAAGGGTAATGAACGCATTGTCTGCATGGTCGACGCGGCTAAGTCCATGACGGGCCGCAAGCGTCTTGCTGGTTATGAGCGTGCCCTTGCCGAAACCGGAGTGGCATTTGACCCCTCGCTGGTGGTCGAGACTGACTATTATATCTGCCGAAGCCTATGAGGCGTCGGCAGATGTGCTGGATACCGATGCCACGGTCGTTTTGCCAGTTCCGACAATATTGCCCTTGGCTTGCTCAAGCGTCTATATAAGAGCGGCCGTCGTGTCCCGAGCGACTACTCGCGGTGGTGAGCTATGACAACGGTGCCACCGAGCAGGTCTTCGGCCACATGAAGGACGAGTTCTTCCGGGGAAGGATATGGTCCGACTTCGAATCCTTCAAGGCGGACCTGGACGCGTACGTCACCCATTGGAACACGAGGCGAAGGCAGGTTAAACTGAAAGGGCTGACCCTGGAGGAGTTCCGGAGCCAGCCCCTTGCGGCGTAGTTCTTATTTAAGCCGTCCAAGTTTTGGGGTGCAGTTCGCCTCTTTTTATTGGGGCGGTTTCTTTTTTGATGGGACAAAATCGGCCTCTAATGCGGGTTTTCGCCCTTTTATTTGTTAGCTTTGAGAAAGCAGTCACGGGGTTCGGCGTCTGAACTAGCCTCACTAAATTCAATATTTTCGCTATTAATACTATAATCACGATAATGATGACAGATGAGAAGGTGGGGCCATTGCAGCGCACGATAATCAATCCGTTCAAGCCGACCGCTGGTGCTGAGCCTCCGGTCCTTATCGGACGCGAACGCGTTACCGATGATTTTAGGGATGGCATCGAGGAAGGCGTGGGCGCCCCCGGCAGGCTCATGCGTATTACCGGCCCGCGTGGGTCCGGCAAAACAGCGCTCCTTACCGAGCTAGGCGATGTTGCCAGGTCCTATGGTTGGCGTGTGGTCGATGTGACGGCAACGAGCAACATCGTCCAAGATATTCAACACGAACTCACGCGGACAATCGATGATATCGCGGTGCATCTCGAGGCAAATCTCGGCTTGGTAAAGGCTGGTGTTTCCAAGAATGCCGACGCAACGGAAACGTTGAGAGATACGTTGACACGCATTGCGACCCGGGAAACTGAGCGTGATGCGGGTTTGCTGGTAACGGTCGACGAGATCCAAGATGTCAATCCGGACGACGTTCGCGTGCTGGCAACGGCCGTGCAGCACCTCATACGTGAGCGTAAGAACATCGCCTTTGTCTTCGCTGGATTAACCACTGGGGTGCTTGACCTCATCAACGGCAAGGCGCTTACGTTTTTGCAACGCGCCAAAGCAGAGGAGCTTGCGGCGATTCCTCTGGACGAGGTCTCTGATTCGTTGTCTTCGACGGTTGCACGAGCGGGTCTTGAGCTGGACGGCGAGGCGCTTGAACTGGCGACTGAGGCAACAAAGGGGTATGCATATCTGATTCAGTTGGTTGGTTATCGCGTATTCGCCAACGCGCGCCGCCATGCGAGTGAGGACGTGGCCATTTCCGTTGCCGATGCGCGAAGGGGTATCAAGCGGGCATATGACGAGTTCGAGAGCTCCGTACTGGATGTCGCCCTTGCGCCGTTGCCGCGCAGGGCAATCGAGTACCTCATCGCCATGGCGAGCTGCGAGGGAAACGCATCGACCAAGCAGATTGCGGACAGGCTGAAACTGCCTGCTACAAGTCTAACGTCTACGCGGCGTGAGCTTATAAAGGCTCAAGTAATCGATGCTCCGTCGCGCGGCGTGGTGAGGTTCTCGATTCCGCTGTTGCGCGAATATCTGCTTAAGAGCTCGAGCGAAATCCTATCAAGATATTGATATCTATCGGATAGATTGAGGGGGCCGAAAGCCAACGCCAGAGACCAAAAACGGCCTCCAGCACCGGCGATTGGTCCCTGCAGTCCCAAAGAAGCCGCCGCAGGGATGGTTCCTGTGGCGGCTTCTTGCATCGTAAAGCGGATATGTCTGATTGTGATTAAACGGTAAACCCTGCCTCGTGGCCCTCCCGCGAGATGACGAGCGCGTTGCCGTAGTGCTTGCGCACGGCCTCCTCGAGCGGGTTGTGGGCGCGGTAGCCAAAGGCGCTGATTACCCTAGGGCCACCACAAAGACGCCTGTCCCCTTTGTGGTGGCGGGGAGCGAATTCGATGTCGACATGCATGTTGAGCGACATTTCAATGAATGTCCCTACAGGATTTCATCCGGGCTGGCTGGTTTGGTCGTTTTGGGGATGCCGAGTTTGGACGACGTGAAATCGTCAACATTGTCCTTGATTCCATCTTTAGTGAAGACGGTGACCGTATAGGTGCTGTGCCCAAATTCGCTCTTGTCGTGTATCGCCCAGGCCTGCCAGTAGGCAGCCCTGCCTCGCCCTTTGACTTTTCCGATGCGGCGGAGTTCTGTTCGCTTTAATTTCTGGTCGCTATCGACGGTTCGGTCGACCTCATCGCTGAGCCCGCACTGTTCAAGCAGTTTGTCGAGGACTTGGTTCATGTGACGCTTGTCGGTGTTTGGAGCATAGTCGTAAGCGAGGGTGATGGAGGCAAGGGGTTGGTCATCGATCAGATAGTTCATCGCTTGAGGTTCAAGGTTGAAGTAGGGAGAACGTCCATCGACCTGACCGAGCAGCGGCAGCTTTGACCGCCAAAGCCCGGTGGGAATTGCATCTTCGTAGAGCACACCGCGGCAGATAAAGGAGAGCGAGGTGGCACGCGAGCCGGCGTCGACCATCCCGCACAAATCGAAGGGCGAGGCGATACCCAGGGAAAAGGGTGTGACGACGATAAGAAAGAGCATCACGATGGGTATGGCGAGAATGGCAATGACGTTGCGAGCAGTAGAATAAGACGACTTCATATCTGCTCCTTGAGACGAAGAACTATCAAGAACGAGAGAAATGAATATGCTTAGGCAACAATCCATTTTAACCTCAATACAAGCAGGAACAACGGATATTGGGAGCGAGCTTGATGTCGGTGTGAATCACCACAAAGGGGACAGGCACCTTTGTGGCGGTTCCGTTTGTCTCGATCTGTAATAGCTGGGCTGTTAAAAGGGTGTCTGGTGTTACAGATTGAGATTTTTGGACGAGGCTCTGCGGTCTATCTCAATCTGTAACATCTAGCCCCCCTATGTGCTGGGTAGTTGTTACAGAATGAGACAAACGCCCGCTGCCGATCATTTCATCTCGATCTGTAACACCTGGGACCGAAAAGGGCCGCTAGCTGTTACAGATTGAGATTTTCGTACGGGGGCTCTGCGCTTCATCTCAATCTGTAACATCTGGACTCCGTTTTGCCGAGTAGATGTTACAGATTGAGACAGTTGGGTTTCACGGTTGCGCCGGACCGACGCTCTCAAGTCCTATCTTTCTATCACTCAGAAAATCTTATATATAGAGACTTAGATTTGTGTATAAGATCGCGCAAAGCTGGCAACAATACTTCTCGAACAACGTGAAGCCGCCCCGTAGGGCGGCCACCCCAAGAGAGGTGATTCCATGAGAATCGATAAGCTAGCAATGACGTCGCGCGAGGCGCTGCAGACCGCCATGAGCACGGCTGCCGGCGCGCAGGCCGGCGCGGTGGAGCCGATTCACCTGCTGTCCGCCCTGCTCGGTGCCGGCGAGCGCAATATCTCCGTGATCATCGAGCGCATCGGTGCCGACCCGGCCCAGCTCGCACGCTCCACGCAGGATGCCATCGACCACGCGCCCAAGGTTTCCGGCGAGGGCCAGCAGATGGGCCTGTCCAATGAGCTCGTCCGCGTCATCGAGAAGGCCGAGAAGAAGGCCACCAAGATGGGCGACAGCTTTGTGGTGACCGAGCATTTGCTGATGGCGCTTGCCGAGGACAAGGGCGAGGCTGGTCGTGTGCTGCGCGACGCCGGCGTCACCAAGGAGCGCATCGAGCAGGTCTACGAGGAGCTGCGTGGCGATGACCGCGTGACGTCTGCCGAGGACAAGACCCAGTTTGAGGCGCTGGAGCAGTACGGCCGCAACATCTGCGATCTGGCCCGCGCCGGCAAGCTCGACCCGGTCATCGGCCGTACCGACGAGATTCGTCGTACCATTCAGGTCCTGTCCCGTCGCACCAAGAATAACCCCGTGCTCATCGGCGAGCCGGGCGTCGGTAAAACCGCCATCGTCGAGGGCATCGCCCAGCGTATCGTGGCTGGCGACGTGCCGAGCACCCTGCGCGATCGCGACCTCATTGAGCTCGACATGAGCGCGTTGGTCGCCGGCGCCAAGTACCGCGGCGAGTTCGAGGACCGCTTAAAGGCCGTGCTCAAAGAAGTGCAAAAATCCGAGGGCAAGGTCATCTTGTTCATCGATGAGCTCCACACCATCGTGGGCGCGGGTGCCACCGAGGGCTCCATGGACGCCGGCAACATCCTCAAGCCTGCGCTCGCCCGTGGCGACCTGCATGCGATCGGCGCGACCACGCTCGACGAGTACCGTAAGTACATCGAGAAGGACGCGGCGCTCGCCCGTCGTTTCCAGACCGTTATGGTGAGCGAGCCTACCGTCGAGGACACCATCTCGATCCTGCGTGGCCTCAAGGAGAAGTACGAGATCTTCCACGGCGTGCATATCACCGATAGCGCGCTCGTGGCCGCCGCCGACCTCTCCGATCGCTACATCGCTGACCGCTTCCTGCCCGACAAGGCCATCGACCTGGTCGATGAGGCCGCAAGCCGCCTGCGCATGGAGCTCGACAGCATGCCGGTCGAGATCGACGCCACCACGCGTCAGCTCACCCAGCTGCAGATCGAGGAGCAGGCGCTCATGAAGGAGACCGATGACGCCTCCAAGGAGCGTCTGGAAGCCCTGCGCCAGGAGATTGCCGAGGTCCAGGAAAAGCTCAACGTGCAAAAGGCCGGCTGGCTCAACCAAAAGAACGCCATCGACCACGTGCAGGAGCTTAAGGGCCAGCTTGACGAGGCCAAGAGCGAAGAGGAGCGCGCGACGCGCAACGGCGACCTGGGTCGTGCGTCCGAGCTGCGCTTCTCCGTGATTCCGGGCCTGCAGCAGCAGATTCAGGAGTCCGAGGCTGCGCTCGAGGCACAAAAGGAGCAGGACGGCGAGGGCCTCAACGAGCAGGTGACCTCCGATGAGATCGCCGAGGTCGTGAGTGCCTGGACCGGCGTGCCCGTGTCCAAGATGATGCAGGGCGAGCTCGACAAGCTCAAGGGCCTGGAGGGCGAGCTGCATAAGCGCGTCATCGGTCAGGACGAGGCCGTGTCCGCTGTGGCCGCGGCCGTGCGCCGTAGCCGTGCGGGCCTCTCCGATCCAGACAAGCCCATCGGCAGCTTCTTCTTCCTGGGCCCCACCGGCGTGGGCAAGACCGAGCTCGCCAAGGCGCTTGCCGAGTGCCTGTTCGACGACGAGCGCGCGCTCGTGCGTATCGACATGTCCGAGTACATGGAGAAGTTCAGCGTCCAGCGTCTGATCGGTGCGCCCCCGGGATACGTGGGTTACGACGAGGGCGGCCAGCTCACCGAGGCCGTGCGCCGTCGTCCCTACTCCGTGATCTTGCTCGACGAGATGGAGAAGGCCCATCCGGATGTCTTTAACGTGCTGCTGCAGGTGCTCGACGACGGCCGCCTGACCGACGGTCAGGGTCGCCAAGTGTCCTTCAAGAACACGATCATCATCATGACGTCTAACGTGGGCTCCAAGGCCATCGCCGATCTGTCCGGTAAGGACGAGGAGGAGATGCGCCATCAGGTCGACGCGGCCATGGCTCAGACCTTCCGTCCCGAGTTCCTCAACCGTATCGACGATATCGTGGTGTTCCATCCGCTCGGCATGGCGCAGATCGAGAAGATCGTCGACATCCAGCTCGCCGACGTCCGCGCGCGTCTGGCCAAGGAGCGCATGACGCTTGCCATCACTCCGGCGGCCAAGCAGATGCTCGCCGTGGGCGGCCTGGACCCGGTCTTTGGCGCCCGTCCGCTCAAGCGTTTGGTGCAACGCGAGGTCGTGGATGCCATCGCGGCCGCTATCATCGACGGCACGGTGCGCGAGGGCGATCAGGTGACGGTCGATGCCGACAAGGACGGCGGCTTTACCGTCGTGTGCGACAGCACGCCGGCGGCCACCTACGAGGTCCCCGACGCCGAGTAGATTTTGGGCCATGCCTTAAAATCTGCCAGTCGTCTCTAAACGCCAAGGGCGGCGGATCCAATTGGGTCCGCCGCCCTTTTTCGTGCGACAATCGATGATATTGAACGGATGCGATGCAAGGAGCTATGCAGATGAAAGATGAGATCAAGACAAGCGCGCCGGCGCCCAAGCCCACGTCCAAACCGGCGCCCAAGCCGCGCGACCCCTACATCCGTGCCGAGAACGAGGACGACGACGGCTACGATCCCTACAGCGATCGCCGCCCCGAGCGCGAGCCGATGTTCGAAGCCGATCCGTGGCGCTGAGTGCCACCCAAAAGGCCACCAATAAGTTGCGGTGAAATAGGGACTGTTTTGCGGTTTTACCAGCAAAAACAGTCCCTATTTCACCGCAACTGCGTTAGGGATGTGGGTGTTGGGCGGCTGTCTTCGGACCGGCTAGTCCTGGGCCTTGATGCTCGGCAGGAGAATCTGGGCGAGGTAGTCGGTCTCGAGCTTGGTCGCGGCGTCTGCCTTGCCGTCTTTGCCGACCAGTACGTTCTTGATCTGGCTATAGGTGTAGCGGTTACCGGTCGTGAGCTCGACAAGCTCAATGGCCGTGTCCATGGGGTAGGTTGACACGGGATTCTGCGTCCGTCCGTTGATGGTCTGGGGCACCACGTACGGATAGACGGGGCCGCTGGCGTAGACGGTGTAGCCGTTGCCTAGATTGGCCGCACCCAAAACCGTATCGCCCTCATCGGGCGTAAAGCTCTCGCCCTCGCGCACCGCGACAAGCGTCACAATCGGCGTATCGCTGTCGCCGGCAAGATAGATGCATAGCGTGCTGCCATTTTGCCAAGTCTCGACCTTGCCGTACCACTCAACCGGAATATCGAGCTGATACAGATCCGTCGCCTTGTGACGGGCGTCGGCATCGCGGGCAGACTGTGCCTTTTGCGCGCTCACGGCATTGACGGCGGCGTCGCGCCGCGCGGTTGCTGCCTGCTGGAGCACTTTGGCAGCCGCGGCAGAGCTCGCGCCGCCTTCCTCGGCATACTTGGCGGCGGCATCGATCTGGTCGTCGGTCACTGTGTCGGCCGAGGGCACCTTAAGTTTAAAGGTGGCTTGAGCGCGCAGGTCCTGCCCATCGCTCTTGACCGTAACCTGTGCCTTGGTGGTCGGGACGGTGTAGATGGTGCCGTCGGCCGCGATGGGGGAGGCGGCGATGGAGAGCGTGTAATCGCCGGGCAGCAGCTTAATGCCGCGACCATGCTCGTCAACGTAGAGCGTTTCGCTCACGGAAGAACCGTCGGAATCCTGCCCGCTCACCTGCACGGGAATCTTGGAGCCAGTTGAGCAGTCGAGGCCCGCGGCATGTACACCAATCTGCACCGACATCATCGTGTGGGCATTGGCGGCGACGATGGCAGCCTGCTCTTGCCGGTATCCGTTCCAGGCTGCGTAGCCTGCGCCGCCGGCGACAAGCGCAACGGCCACAGCGCCGGCGACCATTAGATTGCGGCGCTTGGGCGACATCTTGCGATGGCGGACCTCGGCTTCGCGTGCCGAGGGAATGGACGGCAGGGGAATATCGCCCATGGCGATGGTCTCATCGACGACAGGAGCAGAACCTAGGCCGGGGAGCTCGCGGGTCAGCGAATCCTCGGCCGGCAAGCTGTCGAGCAAGATGGTTTCCTCGCCCGTGTCGGATTCGGGCTGGTTGCCGGCCTCGCTTTCGGTGTCTTCGTGATCCACCTCATCTTCGGTAGGCTCAACGTCGCCTGCATCCTTACCATCGGACTGCCCCCCGGCTTCCGGCTCATCCTGCACATCAACGCTCGAATCGTCAAACGCAATCTCGGCCAGCGCGATCTGGTCTAGGCTCTCTAGGGCCTCGGCACGCGCTTCTGTATCTTGGGCCGCATCCTCTTGGCCCGTCGTCTCATCTTTCATATATCCCCCAAGCTCGATATCGGGACAACAATGTACCCAAAATTGGGGTCACATAGGGCTGTCAGGCGGTTGGAAATCTGATTTTATCTGTGCGAGAGGTTTTGAATGTGTGTGCGAATGGAATATGTGCGTGAATGCGCGCAGCAACAAAAAGCCCCGGAAAGCGGGCGAATCGCTTTCCGGGGCTGCGTATGACGCGCGATTGCGGCGTCGGCTAAGTTTGCCTACACCCAAATGTGGGCGGAATAAACACGTTACTCGGCGTGCGCGTAATCAACCTTGGCGCGGCGAGCGGTAGCCTTCTCCCAATCGCTGGTGCCCTCAAAGACATCCTGCTTGTAGGGATTGCGGCCGAGCTTCTTGGCGCGGTAGGCGATGTAGATGATTGCGGCGACGTTGGCGACCAGTGCGGCGATTGAGACCGCGGTAGCGGCGACGGGGTCGAGCGTGGAGTGAGTCACAAAGATGGATTCCTCCTGGAAGTACGGGAACACCTGGGCAAACATGCACCAAATGGCCAGCGTAAAGGCGCGGTTCTGGATCCAGCCGCCCTTGTTCCAGATAAAGGCCGCGACGGTGGGCGCCAACAGCAGCGCAAAGCCGCAGAACCAGGAGTGGGTGGGCAGGCAGTTGTAGGTGTAGCAGAAGTTCCAGATATCGTAGGCGATGATGTAGACCCAGGTCATGTCGGGCCACAGCATGTCGGTCTGATCCTCGGAGGCGTAGACGCTCCACCAACCGGTCATGCAGAAGATGTTGATGATACCGGCGATGCCGTTGAACACGTTGTTCCAGCCGGCCAGCTGCGTAGCACCTTCGGAGGTGACCCAGGTGGACTCGCCCAGGACAAAGAAGTGATAGGCACTCTCAAAGTCGGACACGACGGCGATCATGATGTTGATGGCGACGATCACAAACGGCCACGCGCGGAACCAATGCGCTTTGCCGATCTTGCCCCACTGGTACTTAATGGCAATGAAGCCCCAGCAACCGGCCAGCGCCGCGTATACCTTGGCGTAGTGGAACCAGCTGTTCTGGTACACATGGGTGGGGTTGGTGAGCGCCCACTCGGCGCCTTGTGAGACGCCGATGGCGATGGCGACGCAGTAGATGGTCATGGCCAGCGGAGCCACGCCAAAGATGATGGCCGCGCCCAGCTTGGTGCGGCGGCCGACTTCGTTGAGCACGATCAGGCCGATAAAGACCATGGCCCAGCCGGCCCAGTGGATAAGGGTATCGCTACCCCAAACATCGAACAGCATGCTGCTCTCCTTTCACACGCCCGCGGCCCCTCTTCTGATCGCGGGCAGTTTGGCCAAATGTCGTCAGTTCTGGGGCTTGCGCTCCGGATACTTGGCGGTATAGCCCTCGATGTGGAGTGTCGAGGCGATGATTTCCTTGACCGTCTCGTCGGGCACATCGGGGTGCGTGCGGATATACATCAACAACCCCATGATGAGGGTGTAGAACGTTTCGTAGACATGGTCGATGCGTAGCTCATGATGGGCGACAAAATCCACCACGGTGGTGTCGCAGATGTACTGAGCCACGCGCTGGACCACGTTGTGCAAAAAGCCGCCGTAGAGCGCGCCGCTGCTCGAGGTGAGCGTACTCGGCAGCTCGTGGCCGCTGGCGACCAGGCGCTTAAAGAGCGGGGCGACGGTGTCGAGTGCGCCCTCGATGTCGCCAACCGTGCGGCTGGCATTCCACTGCTCGAGCTCGGTAATGAAGCCGTCGATTGCCTCGTCCATGACGGCGGTGACGGCGGCGTCCATGTCGGCGAAGTAGTGGTAGAACAGCGAGCGCGTGCAGCCGGCTCGCTTGGTCACAGCCGATACCGATAGGTGGGACACGCCCAGCTCGGAGCTTACGGTGCGCACGGCGGCGAGGATCTCGCGACGGCGTTCGTCGCCCGTCAGGCGCTTTGCCGCGCTATCGGATGCGGGGACGGCATCGACCACAGAGATATCTGCTGTGTTGTTGCCCATGTTTTGCCGCCTTTCATCCTCTTTTGCCTGACCGTTCGCCTAACAGTCTTGAATATTGTTGACGGTTCGTCAATACTATTTTTGACACAATGTCAACAATGGCGGGTGAACGGCATGGGGGCATGCCCGGCCTGCAAAAAAAGAGGGGTGCTGCGGCCTCGTCGGGCTGCGGCAAGAGAAGGGACAACCATGATTCTCAACGGACCGGGGATTAGCTACACCGAGCCCGACATCGGTTCGGAGTTCGTGCCGCCGCTGCCGGAGCATCCGCGCGAGGCCATCGTCAAACTGTGCGAGCATTGCACCAACCGCCTGCTGCACCGCGACGAGCTGCTGGGTTACGAGTACTGGTCGTTTGCCGAGGCCGCGACCGACGAGCAGGCCGAAGTGCTCTGCAAGATGAAGATGCGCCGTCCCTATACGCTGCCCGAGATGGTCAAGCTCACCGGCATGCCCGAGGCCGATATCGAGAAGATGCTCGACGACATGAGCTACACGGGTCTGCTCGAGTACAACTGGGAAAACCCCGAGCGCGCCAAGCAGTGGGTGCTGCCCATGCTGGTGCCGGGTTCTGCCGAGTTCCTCAACATGCGTGTGAGTCAGCTCGAGGAGCATCCAGTCTATGCCAAGTTTTTTGAGCAGGCATCCAAGGGCCCGCTGTCCAAGGCTACGCCGATGGTGCCGCCCGGAGGCGCCGGTATCGGCATGCACGTCATTCCGGTCGAGAAGGCCATTGACGCCGCGAGCACCTCGGTGCCTATTGAGCATATCGAGCACTGGCTCGACAAATACGAGGGCAAGTATGCCGCCAGCACCTGCAGCTGCCGCGCGAGCCGTCGCGTGATGGGCGAGGGTTGCGCCGACGACCCCGCCGACTGGTGCATTGCCGTGGGCGATATGGCCGACTACGTGGTCGAGACCGACCGCGGCCATTACGTGACGCGCGACGAGGCCTACGACATCCTGCGCCAGGCCGAGGACAACGGCTTTGTGCACCAGATCACCAATATCGACGGCGAGAACAAGATCTTCGCCATCTGCAACTGCAACGTCAACGTGTGCTACGCCCTGCGCACCTCGCAGCTGTTCAACACGCCCAACCTGTCACGCTCGGCCTATGTCGCCAAGGTCGAGAAGGACAAGTGTGTGGCCTGCGGTCGCTGCGTTGAGGTGTGCCCGGCCGGTGCCGCCAAGCTCGGCCAAAAGCTCTGCAGCAAAAAGGCGGGCGGACAGGTGCCCGAGTATCCGCGCCAGGAGCTGCCCGATGCCACCAAGTGGGATCACACCAAGTGGTCGCCCAACTACCGCAACGACAACCGCATCGAGACACACGAGTCCGGCACCGCGCCCTGCAAGACGGCTTGCCCTGCTCATGTTGCCGTTCAGGGCTACTTAAAGCTTGCGGCGCAGGGCCGCTATGACGAGGCTCTGGCGCTCATCAAGCGCGAGAACCCGCTGCCCGCTATCTGCGGCCGTGTGTGCAATCGCCGCTGTGAGGATGCCTGCACCCGCGGTCGCGTGGACGAGGCCGTGGCCATTGACGAGGTCAAGAAGTTTATCGCCCAGCGCGATCTGGACGCTGCGACCCGCTATGTCCCGCCCGTGGTGACGCCGACGCGCGCTGGTGGCTTCGACCAGAAGATTGCCATCATCGGTGCCGGCCCGGCCGGTCTGTCCTGCGCTTTCTACCTGGCCGAGAAGGGCTACAAGCCCGTCGTGTTCGAGAAAAACGAGCGCCCGGGCGGCATGCTCACCTATGGCATTCCTAGCTTTAAGCTGCAGAAGGACGTTATCGAGGCGGAGGTCGAGGTCATTCGCCTGATGGGTGCCGAGTTCCGCTATGGCGTGGAGGTCGGTCGCGACGTGACGCTCGACGAGCTGCGCGCGCAGGGCTTTAAGGCCTTCTACGTGGCTATTGGCTGCCAGGGCGGCCGCCTTGCCGGCATTCCGGGCGAGGACGCCGAGGACGTGATCGTGGCCGTCGACTTCCTTCGCGAGGTTAACAGCGGCAAGATCGACGCGCTGCCCGGCCGCACCGTCGTGGTGGGTGGTGGCAACGTGGCTATCGATGTCGCGCGCAACGCCTGCCGTCTGGGTTCCGAGCACGTTGAAATGTTCTGCCTGGAGAGCGAGGCTCAGATGCCTGCCAGCGAGGAGGAGCGTCGCGAGGCCATTGAGGACGGCGCGCACATTAGCTGCAGTTGGGGCCCCAAGGAGGTTCACCTGGACGAGGCCGGTCGTGTGTGCGGTATCACCTTTAAGCGCTGCACGCGCGTCTTTGACGACGAAGGCCGTTTTGCGCCCGAGTACGACGAGAATGATCTGCGCCGTGTCGATGCCGACCGTGTCGTCATGTCGATTGGCCAGTCCATTGTGTGGGGCGACCTGCTGGCTGGCTCCAAGGTGGAGCTCGGCCGCGGCCAGGGTGCCCTTGCTGATCCCCAGACTTACCAGACCGCCGAGCCCGACATCTTTGTGGGCGGCGACGTCTATACCGGTCCGAGCTTTGCCATCGATGCCATCGCCGCCGGTCACGAGGCCGCCGTGTCCATCCATCGCTTTGTGCAGCCGGGATCCACGCTCACCATCGGCCGCAACCAGCGCCGCTACACCGCGCTCGACCGCGACGATGTGGTGATCGAGAGCTACGACAACGCGAGCCGCGAGGTGGCGCATGTCGACCGCGAGCGCGAGAAGGCTGCGCCGTTTAGCGAGTATGTTGAGACCTTTACCGAGGAACAGGTGCGCGCCGAGACCGCCCGCTGCCTGGGCTGCGGTGCCTCGATCGTCGACCCCAACAAGTGCATCGGTTGCGGCCTGTGCACCACCAAGTGCGCGTTTGACGCCATCCATCTGGATCGCGACCGCCCCGAGTGCTCAACGATGGTCAAATACGAGCAAAAGCTGCCTAGCCTGGGCAAGTACGCACTCAAGCGCGCCATCAAGATTAAATTTGGTCATTAGGTTCCGCCGTTCTAACGAACGGCGGCACTGCCGACGCTGCGCGGCGCCCAGGCACCCCATCTTGCCCCTCAACTTCGGCGCCGCGGGCAAAAGCCCAGCGGACGCCTTGTTTTGGGGCAACCTGGGGCACCTGGATTGCCGCTCGCTGACGTTGAATTGACATCGCATCGACCTCTGTCGAAAGGTTTTTATCTTGCATGAATTGGGAATCGTTTACCACATCATTCGCGACGTTGAGAATGTGGCGCGCGCCAATGGCGTGCGTCGCGTTTCGAGCGTGACGTTGCTGCTGGGCGAGGTCTCGGGCGTCGTTCCCGATCTACTACTCGACGCTTGGCGCTGGGCGGCAGATAAAAAGCCTATCGCGCAGGGCGCGGAGCTTATCGTGGAGCCCGTCGAGGCCGTGACGCATTGCGAGGCGTGCGGCAGCGACTATGCGACAGTCGAGCACGGCAAGACCTGCCCCCATTGCGGTAGCGGCGATACCTATCTGCTCCAGGGCCAAGAGGTCATGATCAAGCAGATCGAGACCCCCGACGAGGACCCGGCAGACGCTGCTCCTGACGGCCTCTCCGACGCCCCCGACGCCGTTGACGCCGCCAACCCTCTCCATATCGTCTAGTCCCCAGTCGTTGGGGACGTTCTTAAACGACTAGTCAAACAAGAACGTCCTCAACGACTACTTGCGCTAGAGCATAAGTCATACAATTAGTCAAGTTATGTCTGTTTAAACAAAATAGCGGCACGCAGGCGCATTGGGATTAACCTAAAAGCGGTATTAATGAACAGTGCGCCTGTATATGTCTTTAAAAGTAATCACAAATCACGTTTTAGTAGGCAATGAGCTGTAAATCAGCAACGTAATCAATTTGTAACAAACTTAGACGTTTAAACAAATAATGTAACCGTTTGCGAATTTAGCTATAAATCCACAAGACGAACAGCTATACTCCTTTATTGTCGTGTAGGAAATACGTAGACAAAAAGGAGGTTATGTGATGGTAAGTATTGTTCTTGCTAGCCATGGTGACTTGGCGGCTGGAATCAAGCAGACGGGCTCGATGGTCTTTGGCGATCAGCCGTCTGTAGCCGTGGTCTCGCTCGAGCCGAGCATGGGCCCCGACGACTTCCGTGCCAAGGTCGAGGAGGCAGTCGCTTCCTTCGAGGACCAGGAGCAGGTGCTCTTCCTCGTTGATCTGTGGGGCGGCACGCCGTTCAACCAGATCAGCGGGCTCATCGAGGGCCACGATTCCTGGGCTATCGTCACCGGTGTCAACCTGCCTATGCTCATTGAGGCATATTCGCAGCGCTTTGACGCAAAGAACACTGCACATGCGATCGCAAAACATCTCGTGACTGAGGCTAAGGCTGGCGTGCGCGTCAAGCCCGAGTCTCTGGAGCCCGAGGAGAAGAAGCCGGCTGCGGCCGCCGCTGCTCCTGCAGGCGCCATCCCTCCGGGAACGGTCATCGGCGATGGGCACATCAAGATCGCCCACGTCCGTATCGACACCCGTCTGCTTCATGGTCAGGTGGCCACCACGTGGACCAAGCAGATCAACCCCAACCGCATCATCGTGGTTTCCGACGGCGTTGCTCACGACGAGCTCCGCAAGACCATGATCGAGCAGGCTGCCCCTCCGGGAGTCCATGCCAACGTCGTGCCCATCAAGAAGATGGCCGAGGTTGTCAAGGACACGCGCTTTGGTGACACCAAGGCCATGCTGCTCTTCGAGAACCCGCAGGATCTGCTCAGGGCCATCGAGGCCGGCGTCGACATCAAGGAAGTCAACATCGGTTCCATGGCTCACTCCAAGGGCAAGGTCGTCGTCACCAACGCCGTCGCTATGGGCGATGATGACGTCAAGACTCTCGAGGCCCTCAAGGCCAAGGGCGTCAAGTTCGAGGTCCGCAAGGTTCCTTCGGATTCCTCCGAGGATCTCGACGCCATGTTGAAGAAAGCTAAGGCCGAACTGGCCGCTCAAGCATAGTAAAGGAGGGTCCGATACATGTCTGCAATCACTATTCTGCTTGTTGCGATTGTCGCGTTGCTTGCCGGTATGGAAGGCATTCTGGATGAGTTCCAGTTCCATCAGCCGCTCGTGGCATGCACGCTTATCGGTCTCGTAACCGGTCACCTTCAGGAGGGCATCCTCCTGGGCGGTTCGCTCCAGATGATGGCCCTTGGCTGGGCTAACGTCGGCGCCGCTGTCGCGCCTGACGCCGCTCTGGCCTCGGTCGCTTCTTCGATCATCATGGTGCTCGCCCTCAACGGTGGCGCCACTGATTCGGCCAAGGCCGTTACCGCCGCTATCGCCGTCGCCGTCCCGCTGTCGGTCGCTGGCCTGTTCCTGACCATGATCTGCCGTACCCTGGCTACCGCTATCGCTCACGCTATGGACGGTTGCGCCGAGAAGGGCGACTTCGCTGGCATCGAGCGCTGGCAGTACGCTGCTATCCTCATGCAGGGCCTTCGTATCGCCATCCCGGCAGTACTTCTGTGCATCATCCCGGCCGAGGCTGTTACCAACGCGCTTAACGCTATGCCCGACTGGCTGTCCGGCGGCATGGCTGTCGGCGGCGGCATGGTCGCTTCCGTCGGTTACGCCATGGTCATCAACATGATGGCCACCAAGGAGACCTGGCCGTTCTTCATCCTCGGCTTTGTCCTTGCTGCCATCCCTCAGCTCACGCTGATCGCCCTTGGCCTCATCGGCATCTCCCTTGCCCTCATCTACCTTGGCCTTAAGGATCTGGCCAAGCAGGGTGGCGGCATGGGCGGTGGCTCCGGTGACCCGCTCGGCGACATTCTGAACGATTACGAGTAGGAGGGGAGTGATACATATGGCAGAGAACAAGATTCAGCTCACCAAGGCTGACCGTAAGAAGGTTTGCTTCCGTCATCAGTTCCTTCAGGGCTCGTGGAACTACGAGCGTATGCAGAACGGCGGCTGGTGCTTCGCAATGATCCCTGCGATCAAGAAGCTCTACACCAGCAAGGATGACCAGATTGCCGCTCTTAAGCGTCACCTGGAGTTCTATAACACCCATCCTTATGTTTCCGCCCCCGTCATTGGCGTTACCCTCGCCCTCGAGGAGGAGCGCGCCAACGGTGCTCCGATCGACGACGTCGCCATTCAGGGCGTCAAGGTCGGTATGATGGGCCCGCTCGCCGGCGTCGGCGACCCCGCCTTCTGGTTCACCCTTCGCCCGATTCTGGGCGCTCTGGGCGCTTCCCTGGCCCTGTCCGGCAGCATCGCCGGTCCGCTGCTGTTCTTCTTCGCGTGGAACATCATCCGTTACGCTTTCCTGTGGTACACGCAGGAGTTTGGCTACAAGGTCGGCTCCTCCATCGCCAAGGACCTCTCCGGCGGTCTGATGGGCAAGGTCACCGAGGGTGCTTCGATCCTTGGTATGTTCATCATCGGCGCCCTGGTCGAGCGCTGGGTGTCCATCTCCTTCACCCCGGTCGTCTCCAAGGTCACGCAGTCTGCTGGCGCCTTTATCGACTGGGCTAACCTGCCCTCCGGTTCTGAGGGTGTCAAGGAAGCACTGACGATGTATAACTCCATCGGCGGTACTGCCCTTGATCAGGTCAAGGTCACTACGCTTCAGGCCAACCTCGATCAGCTCATCCCCGGCCTTGCCGCCGTGTGCCTGACCCTGCTGGTCTGCAAGCTCCTCAAGAAGAAGGTCAGCCCGATCGTCATCATCCTGGCCCTCTTCGCCGTCGGCATCATCGGTCGCGTCTGCGGCTTCATGTAAGCACGCTTCGGCTTAAGACCGAGAGAAGCTAGACAAGGGCTTTTGAGCCATTGAAACGGACCGCACCCGGTGGGTACACTGGATGCGGTCCGATTGTTTTATTTGGAGGGCGAGGCGCGCATGGCGCAATCTCAGAACAGCACGGTCGATCTGGCAACGCCGGCGACCTGCCTTATGGGGCTTACCAGCCACGGTAACGTGATGGTGGGAAACAAGGCGTTTGAGTACTATAACGAGCGCAACCCCGAGGATTACATTCAAATCCCGTGGGACGAGGTCGACTATATTGCCGCCGAGGTTTTGCGCGGCACCAAGAAGATCACGCGTTTTGCCATCTTCACCAAGGATAACGGTCACTTTACGTTTTCGACGCGCGACGACAAAGAGACGCTTCGTGCGGTCCGCAAGTACGTCGACGAGGATAAGCTCGTGCGTTCGCCCGACTTTATCGA
>CAKTWE010000031.1 GCA_934630385.1 uncultured Collinsella sp. | reverse complement strand
GCATCCGCATCTCCATGGACGCGCTTGCCGCCCGTGCCGCCAAGCTCGCCAGCGTGCCGCTCGAGGCGCCCGAGCACGCCATCGGCCGCGACACCGAGGAATGCATCAAGGTCGGCGCCGTGATGGGCGCCGCCGCCATGGCCGAAGGCCTGGTCGCTCGCATGAAGCGCGAGCTGGGCCGCGAGGACGCCACCGTTATCGCCACGGGCGGTCTCGCCAGCATCGTCGCCGATTCGACCGACGCCTTCGACATAGTCGACGGCCAACTCACCATCAAAGGTATCTGCGAAATCTACCGCCGCATGCAGGAGCTGGAATAGGGCGGGAGCTTAAGTCGAGCACAAGCACGAGCACGAGCGGCGAACTAGGCAACGCATCGGTCCTATTCCTCAAAAACGAAAATTATTCAGTTTTGAGGAATAGGCTTTCTGCTACGCCTCACCTGCCAACCACCTCGCCAGGTCCACGATCTGCACTCCGTCGCGATCCGTGGCCTCGTGATGCGTGCGGGCAAGAATCATCTTGGGATACGCATCGCCAATGCTCAGCAGCGGCGAAATCTCGCGTTCAAATGTCTTATCCGAGCTGATGTCGTCGCTCACCTGAATGTAGAGTTTCTCGCTCCGCTTGATTGCTACAAAGTCTATTTCCTTTTTATAGAGCACGCCGACGTATACCTCGTATCCGCGACGCAGCAGCTCGATTGCCACCATGTTCTCGTATACGCGTCCCCAATCCATATCACGTGTACCAAGAAGCGCATATTTAAACGCATGGTCCGCCAGATAGTACTTCTCGCCGCTCTTAAGGTATTTTTTGCCGCGAATGTCGTACCGACGAACTTTATAGAAGGCAAACGCGTCGCACAGGTACCCCATGTACGTGCCGACCGTCTTGTTCGTAATCTTTAGCCCATCCGCATTTAATGCATCAGTAATGTTGCGTGCCGACGTAATGTTGGAAACGTTGTCCATCATGTAATCGGCAATGCGCAGCAGCGCCGATTCGTTTCTCACGTTATGCCGCTGCACGATATCTCTCACAATGAGCGTCTTGAAGACGTTGGAGAGATATTGATAGCGCTGCTCCTGCAGTGGATAAGGGTAAGAGCCGGACATACCGCCGGTTCTCGCGTACTCATCGAAGTCGCGGTCGACCTCGCCCTCGTCGCCATAGAAACGATACTCCTCAAACGAGAATGGAAAAACCTCGATCTCGAAGGTGCGCCCCGTAAAGAGCGTCGACAGATCGCTCGACAGCAAAAAGGCATTCGATCCGGTAATGAATATGTCGTACTGCTCGGATGCGTGAAGGCTGTTGATCGCACGCTCAAAACCGTCGCACATCTGAACTTCATCGATAAGCAGAAAGTTTTGTTTGCCGAGCACCCGATGATCTTTTACATAGGCAAGCAACGCGTGATACTCGAGCAGGTTCTCGAACTCATCGAGGTTGTAGTTGATATGGATGACATTCGAATTGGACAGATTTGCCTCCACGTAATCGCGGAGGGCCTCGAGCAATTTTGATTTACCGCTACGCCGGATGCCCGTGATGACCTTGATATCCGGCACGCCAATAAGGCTCGTCAATGTGTCCATATATGACGTTCTATTGATGAGTTTCATTTGCGGCCTCCTCGCGGTCTTCTATCGCTATTCCTCAAAAACGAAAAATTTTCAGTTTTGAGGAATAGGACCTGTAACGAATATACCTCGCAAAAGACCGAGCTGGCTTAATTCTATTCCTCAAAAACGAAAATTATTCAGTTTTGAGGAATAGGACCGCGATGCCACCCTGTAGTCGCGCAAAGACCCTCCCCGGGGAGGGTCTTGTTGTCATCGTTGTCTTTGAGCGCTGGCGCCTCGCGCTACAGCCCGCGAATGCGCACGGCCTCGGGCGGAAACTCCTGCTCGCCGGCGTCGGTCTTGATAGTCGCGCGACCCCAGATGTCCAGGCCCGCAAACACACCGACCGCAAGCGGCAGGCCGTTGGGCGACACCGCCGCAACCTGGCGTCCCAGCAGCGGCACCATGTCGAAGTACTCGCCCAGCACGGGAGCCAGCGGGCCGGCAGCACCCTGTGGCGTGTTGGCGACAACCGCCCAGGCGTCCACACGGGCCAGCACGGCGGCGGCCAACTCCTCGACCAGCGCTTCGTCAGCCGCATCCACGCCAAGCTCGCCCAGCGCCGCGCGCTCAATATCCACCGTCACGACACCGAACATGCCCGCGGCGCCGGCGCCGCCGTTGACGACGACGCGCGCGAACGACGTCTCAAACGTGGGCGCGCCGCACACAATATCGCTCGGCCACTGAATGCCCACCTTGCCGGCAAGCCCCAGCCCCGGCGCCGATGCCGTGCCCACAAGTGCGTCCATCATGCCCATCGCGGCCACAAACGGCAGGCCGTGGAAGGCGTGCATGTTCACGTCGGGGCGAACGACCAGCGAAAACGTCAACGACGCCTCGCCCACGCTCCAGGCGCACCAGCCCGCGGACTTGCCCTCGCGACCCGCATCGCGCGCGGCATCGAGCTCAGTGCCAGCGGCTACAGCGTTCATTTCAATCATCTACATACGCCCCAATTCGCCCACGATATGGCCCACGCGGTCCTCGGGCTCCTTGACCTCGACGCCGTTGTAGCGGAAGAACCGCGCCGGGTCGTGCATCAGGTCCTCGAGCGGTACCAGCACAAAGTCGCGCTCGCCAATCAGCGGATGCGGCAGGCGCAGCTTTTTGCCGCCGTGGGTCTCGCCGTCCATCCACAGCAGGTCCAGATCGATGGTGCGTGGGCCATTGGCCTTGGCCTTTTTGGAACGGTCGCGGCCCAGCTCGGCCTCGATCTTCATAAGCTCATCGAGCAGCACCAACGGCACCAGCTCGGTCTTGATCTCGATGACGGCATTGGCGAAGGCGTCCTGACGCGTCTCGTAGGCCGGTTCGCTCTCGTAGATGCGTGAGCAGTTGGACACGCAGGTGAGCGGGATCTCGGCAATCATGTCACGCGCGGCACGGATGTTGTCGCAACGATGCCCCAGGTTGGAGCCCACGGCCACAAACGCACGACGCGGCTGCGGCTTAGCAACAGCCCAGTAACCGTTCAGGAACTGCGCAAAGCCCGCGACGTCGTGCACGCGCACGATGTTGGCACCGGCCTGGATAGCGCCCAGGCACACGCCAAACGTAGCGGCATCGCGCTCGGCGGCCTCGGTCACGCCCGAGACAGCGCCCACAAAGCGCTTGCGCGACACGGCGCACATGAGCGGATAGCCCAGCGACGCCATCTTGGCGGTCTCGCGCTGGATGACGATATCCTCGTTGGCCGTCTTGCCAAAGCCCGGGCCCGGATCGATACAGATGCGGTCGCGCGACACGCCGGCGTGGATGAGCGCGCGGGCCTGATCGGACAGAAAGCCCATAACGCGGCGCATGATGGGCGCCGAATCGGGCAGGGTAAAGCGGCGAAGCTGCGAGGTGGGCACATAAGCCTCCTCGCGGCGGGCGCTGCGGCGCATCATGGCGGCCAGGTGGTCATTGGGCTCCGGCGCGATTTCGGTAGCTGCGGGCGCGGCCTCGGGCTCTGCGGTTTCGGCAGCAGGAGCGGTCTGCTCGGCAGCCGGTGCCTCCTGCTTCTGCTCGTCCGCAGGCTCGGGCGCGGGTTCCGGATCGCCAAACGGCAGCGAGGGCTGCACCACGCCGCCCGGCAGCTTGGCCTCCGTCTTGGGCTCGCCCAGCAACTTGCCACGGCGACGGCGGGCAGGCTTCTCGGCCTCGCGCGCAGCCTCGGCGGCCGCCTCGCGTGCCTTCTCGGCAACAAACGCCGCGGCCGAGGTATCGAGCTGCACCGTCGCGTGCGTACGAGCGGAAGCGGCGACCTCGCCGGCGTGCATCACGATAACGCCGCATGTGCTCGTCTTAACAAACTCAACCATCTTGGGGTCGGTGAAGCCCGTCACGTCGTTGACGATAGAGGCGCCGCAGCGCACGGCCGCCTTGGCAACCGCCACGTGGCGCGTGTCAATCGAGACAATGGCACCCTCTTTCGCCAGCGCGCGCACCACGGGCAGCACGCGGCGAGCCTCCTCGTCGGGGTTGACCGGGGTAAAACCAGGGCGCGTGGACTCGCCGCCCACGTCGATGATGTCGGCGCCGGCGTCGAGCATCGCCAGGCCGTACTCGATGGCGGCATCCGGGTCGAAGTGCTCCCCGCCGTCGCTAAACGAATCGGGCGTCACGTTGAGGACGCCCATGATGCGCGGACGGTCAAAGCTGAGCTCGTACTTTCCGCACCGCCATGTCTTGCTGTCGTTCGCCATGAACATCCTCCTCAAATGCCCGCGCCGCCGCGCTCGGGCGCAGGCGGCGGGGTCGCTTTGCAATCAGTCTTTCTATTGTATCCGCGCACACGGGCTAGAACGCAAACGCGGCCGCGATGTCGCAAGAAATCAGCAGGTCGGCATTTGCATCCTGATCGGTGGGGGCAAGATTGCAAATGGCCAGCGTATCGCCGGTAAAGTAACGCGTAAGGCCCGCCGCCGGATACACCACGAGCGAGGTCCCGCCCACAATGAGGGCATCGGCCGCGGCGATGGCGGCAACGGCTCCGGTCAGCACGTGCTCGTCGAGCGGCTCCTCGTAGAGCACCACATCGGGCTTGATGCGCCCACCGCACGCAGGGCACACGGGCACACCCGCGGCGTCCTCGTGCTCGCGCGAGCAAATCCACTCGGCGCTATAGACCGCGCCGCACGACTGGCAAATGTTGCGATGGACCGAGCCGTGCAGCTCGAACACGCGCTGCGAGCCTGCCATCTGATGCAGGCCGTCGATATTTTGCGTCACCACGGCATTTAGCCTGCCGGCGCGCTCCAACTCGGCCAGCTTGGTGTGGCAGCGGTTGGGCTTAGCGTCAAGCGCGATCATCTTGGTGCGGTAGAAGTCGAAAAACTCGGCCGGATGCGCCTCGTAAAAGCCATGCGAGAGCATAGTCTCGGGCGGGTAGGCAAACTGCTGGTGATACAGGCCATCCACGCTGCGGAAATCCGGGATGCCGCTCGCCGTGGAAACACCGGCGCCGCCAAAGAACACCACACGCTTGTGGGTACCGAACAGCTCCGCCAGTGCGGCGGAGGCCTGTTTGGAGTCCGTTATCGCCTGCGTCATATGAGTCCTCCGTCCTTGTTGGTCGGGCAGCGTCGGGCGATGTCCCAGCATGCGGCCTTTGAGTCAGCACGCGCGGAGCCCACCACCGCCCCTGTTGCGCTAATCTTAAGCCTGCCAACCCCGTCGAAAGGACACCATGCCTCAGACTTACACTTTCGCCTCGTGGAACGTCAACGGCCTGCGCGCCGTGCTCAAAAAGGACCCGAGCTTTATCCAGATCGCGCAAGAACTCGACGTCGATATTCTGGCGCTGCAAGAGACCAAGCTGCAAGAGGGCCAGGTCGATATCGACCTGGCCGGTTATCACCAAACCTGGAGCTACGCCGAACGCAAAGGCTATTCGGGCACTGCGGTCTTTAGCCGCCAGGAACCGCCGCGCGTGCTGCACGCCGACGCACTGCTACCCTACGCCGGCGAGGATAAGGCGGCCGAGCTCGTCGCCCAGGCCGCGACCGAGGGCCGCGTCTGCGCGCTCGAATTCGACAAGTTTTGGTTTGTCGACGTCTATACGCCCAACGCCCAAAACGAGCTCGCGCGCATCGATGTGCGCATGGCCTGGGACGATGCCTATCGCGGCTTTTTGAGCGCGCTTGAGCGCGAGACCGGCAAGCCCGTCGTAACCTGCGGCGACTTTAACGTGGCGCACGAGGAAATCGACCTTAAGAACCCCAAGTCCAACCGCGGCAACGCGGGCTTTTCGGACGAGGAACGCGGCAAGTTTACCGAACTGCTCGACGCCGGGTTTACCGATACCTGGCGCGCGGCAAACCCCGACGTCGAGGGCGTCTACAGCTGGTGGAGCTATCGCTTTAATGCCCGCAAGAACAACGCCGGCTGGCGCATTGATTACTTCCTGGTGAGCGACGCAATCGCCAGCAATGTGCGCGACGCCGGCATCCGCGGCGACATCTTTGGCAGCGACCACTGCCCCGTCACCCTCACCCTAGAGCTCTAGCCCCAACTGATCCCCTGGGGACGGAGGAAAAGGGGGCATTTTCACCTCGCGAGGGCATCCACGCGGCCCGCTTGCCACGAAACTGGCCCATCTACTACGTTTAAACCACTACCCTCAACCACAGCGAACAACGCAAAAAGAAAACCGCAGGTAGAAAGCCTGCGGTTTTTCATAAAACGCGGTTGTGCTTGGGGGTGTCGGGCCAAACGTAGTAGATGGGCCGATTTCGTGGCGGGCTGGTTTACCTGATTCCCGGGGACGTCTGGAGACGGAAGAGAACGAATCAATTTGGCTCTCTGAGGGCCACGATGCCCGTCATATCAGCCGGCCATTTTAAAACTATGCCGGTTTACGGGGCTAAATCGCGAACCCCCAACCATACGCAATTCCGAAATACTAAAACCGCAGGTAGACGGTTTGCTCTATTTCGAAAAAAGCCGGTATGGTCGGCCTGCGCCAATCTAGTCCCGTAAACCGGCATAGTTTTGAAACGGCACTTCGGCAGTATTGATTCCCGCCCCGGTGCAACCAGCCCTACAGCCCGTATTTCACGACGACTCGGTTGATGCGGCGACACCAGGGCTTGTACAGGGCGGCCAAAAACACGCAGGTCGCGAGTCCGTGCGTGATATCGAACGGTACGGCGGCGGCAAGACGCGCCACGGTGCCCGCCCACGTGAGCGGTTGAACAAAACCGATGATGTCGTAGGCGTTGATCACCACGCCGTACAGCAAACCCGAAGCAAAGCCGTACGCCATCAGCGCCGGCATGCGCACGGTGCCATCGGCGCGATCAAAAGCACCCGCATGCGCCAGCGCACCGCCAACATAGCCAACCAAGCCCCAGGCATACATCTGCCATGGCGTCCACATGCCCTGTCCAAAAAAGAAATTGCTGGTCAGTGCTGCCAACGCGCCGACCATGAAGCCGTTGCGGCGACCCAACGTCGCTCCCGCGATAATAGCGATGGCGCTCACGGGTTTAAAGTCGGGAATGGGGCCGAACAAGATGCGCCCCGCCGCAGCCAACGCCGCCAACACCAGCGTGGGCATAATCTGGCGCAGGCCCGGTCGCGACGCCTCGTAGCCCGCAAAGAACAGCGCGAGCACGAGCGCCACCACAACCAGCATGGCAAGCGCTGCCTGCTCAATGCCCGCCAGCAATGCTGCGGCCATTACCGCCGGCACCGCCAACAACAGCGGAATCTCCAGTTTTGCAAGTAGGCGCGAGCCGCGATAATCCGCCATTCCATCACGCCCTATAAAACACGTTGTCGGCAAAGAAATCTGCCGGCGGCTCCATGCAGGCAATTTCGCCGTCGAACATCATGGCAACGTCGTCGGCAACCTGCTCGGCGAAGTCCAGGTCGTGCGTGGCCATGATGACGGTGCCGCCGGCTTGCGCATGCTCGCACAGGGCGCGGGCGATAATGCGGCGGCTGGCCAGGTCCAGCCCCTTCGTGGGCTCGTCGAGCAGCAACAGCTCGGGGCCGATCAGCAGCAGCTTTGTCAACGCGAGCAGCTGACGCTGGCCGCCCGAAAGATCGTACGGGTGGCGCCCATCCAGGCCGTCCAATCCCAGCTGCGCCGCGCGCTCCTGGGCCGCGTCCTCGTCATATCCGCAAGTCGAAGCCCATTCCATCAGCTCGTCGCGCACCGTCTCGGCAACCAGCAGGGCCTTGGGGTTCTGCGGCAGCAGCGCAGCCGAGGACGCCCCGCGCACCATACGACCACGCTGCAGCTTGGCGGTCTTGGCCAGCACCGAAAGCATCGTCGACTTGCCGCAGCCGTTACCGCCCACAATCGCATGCACCGCACCGGCAGAAAACGTCACGTCGAGCCCGCGCAGCACCCAACCGGACGCACGGTCGTAGCGAAACCAGCCTTCCGACAGGGTGGTAGCCGACCCACCGTGCATTTTCTGGAGTATTCTGCGTCCACCGGCACGTGATGGCGCCCCCGAGTCGTCCTGCGGCAGAATTTGTACCTCAAATTCAGCCGATTTGTCCGATTTCAGTCCTTTTTCCGCGCCTAGAGCGCCAGCGCGCGGGTCCAAAGAGCCCAGCTGGCCGCTGGCGCTGCTGAAAACTCCGTTTTTTGCACGCCGCGAGGCACCCCACCCTAGCGCCTCGCCAGAAAACAGCTCTTCACGGTGCCCAAGGGAGGCAATGTCAGCCACCTCGCACACGCGACCGTCTTCAATCCGGTACGCGCACGTCGCATACTCGAGCATCGGGCGCGGCTGGTGCGTCGCCACAACAACCGTGCAGCCCAGCTCGCGGTTCACGCGGAACAGTGCATGCAGAAAATTCTTCTCGGCAACGGGATCCAGTTGGGACGTGGGCTCGTCGAGCAGCAGCACGCGCGGGCGCAGCGCCAGCACGGCAGCAAGCGCCAGCAGCTGCTTGCGTCCACCCGAAAGCGTATCGGTATCGCAATGCAGCCAGTCCTCCAGCCCAAAGAAATAGCTGGTCTCGGCTACGCGACGGCGCATCTCGTCGCGCGACATACCCAAGTTTTCCAGACCAAACGCCATCTCGTGCCACACGCTTTCGCACACGATCTGGTTCTCGGGGTCCTGAAACACATAGCCCACGCGCTCCGCAGATGCCCGGACATCCATACCGGCGACGCCCTCCCCCAGCACGCGCAGCTCGCCAGCGCATTCGCCCGTCGGCGAAATCTCGGGTTTGAGCAGCGAGAGCAGCGTTGACTTTCCCGACCCAGTACCACCTACCAGCAGTGCAAACGCACCTTGGGGAACAGACCAGTCGAGCCCGTCGAGCACCGGCGCCTCAGCCCCGGGGTAGGTAAAGCTCAGACCCCGTACTTCAATCGCAGGCACATCGGAGCCGCACGCCCCACCCGTTACCGAGCAGCTATCCAACCGGGTCATCAGCCAAACCTCTTCTCGTCAATCGTGTGCAACACACAGGGCAACACCATCCAAGCCGCGTACACAATATAGCCAGGCCACGGCGCCAGCACCGAAAGCTGAGGGTAAAACGAATACTGCGTCGTCGCGGCCCACGCCGCCGCAACCGCGGCAGCGCCAAACAGCGCAAGCCCCACCAGCGCGGCAACGTCGCCGCGCCCCAGCCGATACCGCGCATACGTCGTACGACGCGTCGCGGCACCCCATCCGCGCGAGCGCATGGCGTCGGCGCGCTCCAGCGAATCCTCCATGCCCCAGCCCATCAGCACGCTTGAGGCCCGCAAGCGCGAGCGCACGGGGTCGGCCGGCGCGCGCCCCGGCACATCGATCGCGTCCTGCACCGCCAGCACCGTGCGGCCGCAGCGCAAAAACTGCGGGATAAGCCGCATGCACATCGAGATCATGAGCGCGAGCACCGGCGCGGCGTTGCCCAGCAACGCGAGCACCTTGTCGTATTCGAGCATCGATGCCGCAGCCTCAAACCACAGCACGCTCGCCACAAACAGCCCGCCCATACACAGGCCGTATACCATGCTCTCCAAATACACTGCGCGCATGCCGATACGGAACAACTCCGTCGAGCCCGAGGCGCTAAACAGCGGATTCACCAGCGCGATAATCAAAATCACCGGCAGCTGCCAGCGGAGCGCGCTCAGCGTGCGAGCAGCCCCGCGGGTCGCAAAGCCGTATGCCAACCCGCCCGCGAGCGACAGCGCGATCAGCACCGGCTGCATCGAGAACATGGTGAGCCCCAGCGTTAGCG
Organism: uncultured Collinsella sp.; assembly: GCA_934630385.1. Taxonomy (GTDB): domain Bacteria; phylum Actinomycetota; class Coriobacteriia; order Coriobacteriales; family Coriobacteriaceae; genus Collinsella. The sequence goes on along the minus strand of CAKTWE010000031.1, from coordinate 10,572 downwards.
CCATGTAGAGCGCAGGCACCGCCGGGTGCGACATCGAGAATGCCGCGACGGGCTCGATGGCCGACCTCTCTCGCATATTGTCCACGGGCACCCCGCCCTCTCGCCCAAATACCAATGCCGCAGTGCCGCAAACACCGCACAAGCAGCGCAACCGCCGCGCCGGAACCACAAACCCAGCCGCCGCGGCCCAAACGTTACGCGCTCATCATATGCCTGCGGTATCATATTGCGCCGTGTATCGTTTCCAAACACACGTCTCTATAACGTAACAGGAGATCACATGGACGCAACCGCAATTATCCTCGCCGCCGGCGAGGGCACCCGCATGAAGTCGAACCACTGCAAGGTTTCGCACAAGATCCTGGGTAAGCCCATGGCTCAGTGGATCGTCGACGCCACCATCAAGGCCGGCTGCAGCCGCGTCGTGGTCGTCATCGGCAGCCACGCCGACGAGATGCGCGCCCTCATCGATGGCGCTTACGCCAGCAGCGCCACCAAGGTCGAGTGCGTCGAGCAGACCGAGCGCCTGGGCACCGGCCATGCCGTAAAGGTCGCGCTCGAGGCCTGCGGCATCACACAAGGCCCGGTCGTCGTGCTCAACGGCGACCTGCCGCTCATCACCGCCGACACCGTCGCCAAGTTCGCACAGACCGTCGCCACCGGCGAGCTCGCCTGCACCGTCATGACCATGACCCCGCCCGATCCTTTTGGCTACGGCCGCATCAAGCTGGGCGCCGACGGCCAGATCGAGCGCATCATCGAGCAAAAGGACTGCACGCCCGAGCAGGCCGCCACGCTGCTCGAGTGCAACGCCGGCTGCTACGCCTTCGACGGCGCGCAGCTCGCCGCCCACATCAATGAGATCGGCAACGACAACGCGCAGTCCGAGTACTACCTGCCCGACATGCTCGAGATCCTCAAAGGCCACGGCCAGGCGGTCTCCATCTTCCACTGCGATGACTACCGCGACGGCCTGGGCGTCAACAGCCGTATCCAGCTCGCGCAGCTTACCGCTATCGCGCGCGACCGCATCAACGAGCACTGGATGGCCGAGGGCGTTACCTTCATCGACCCCACGCAGGCCTGGATCGGCCCCGATGCCACCATCGGCCGCGATACCGTCGTGTGGCCGCAGACGCACCTGATCGGCCACGTCACCGTGGGCGAGGAGTGCCAGCTCGGTCCCAACAGCCGCCTCACCGACACCACCGTCGGTAGCGGCTGCACCATCGATGAGACCATCGCCATTGAGGCCGTCATCGAGAACGGTGTCGACTGCGGCCCGCGCGCCTACCTGCGCCCGGGCACCCACATGCTCGACGGCTCCAAGGCCGGCACGCACGTGGAGATCAAGAAGTCCACGATCGGCGAGGGCTCCAAGGTGCCGCACCTGTCCTACATCGGCGACACCACCATGGGCTCCGGCGTCAACGTGGGCGCGGGCTCCATCACCTGCAACTACGATGGCGTGCACAAGCACAAGACTGTCATCGGCAAGGACGCCTTCATTGGCTCCGACACCATGATGGTCGCGCCCGCCCAAATCGGCGACGGCGCGCTCGTGGCCGCCGGCTCCGTCATCACCGAGCCGGTCCCGGCCGACGCACTCGGCCTGGGCCGCGCCCGTCAGGTAAATATTGAGGGCTGGGCCGCCGATTATCGACGCCGCCTGCACGAGGACGACGAGGTATAACGTTTTACCAAGCATCTAAGGAGCTGTTCCCATGGGGGCGGCTCCTTTTTCTATGCTGACCTGCGCGGCCGAATGAGTGGTCGGTTCGTGTCCGTTGACGGTAAAGACGTTATCAAGACTCGATAAACCCCGCCGCGCGGTTACAATGCAACAAGGCATCTATATGGCATTCGATATAAAGGAGAAGGGTAATGCCGATTAATGATCCCGAGAAGTCGGAGAATATGCGCAAGTCCATCCGCGTGTATTCCGGTTCCTCCAACCGTCCCCTCGCTCAGAAGATTGCTGAGTACCTTGGGGTCGAGCTTTCGGGCCTTACGCTAAAGCAGTTCGCCAATGGTGAGATTTACGCCCGCTACGACGAGACCGTCCGCGGCGCCGACGTCTTCCTGATTCAGTCCGTGGCCGGCGGCAACGTCAACGACATGCTCATGGAGTTGCTCATCGCCACCGACGCTGCCAAGCGCGCATCCGCCCGCTCCATCACCGCCGTTATCACCCACTACGGCTACGCCCGCCAGGACCGCAAGGCCGGCCCGCGCGAGCCCATCACCGCCCGCCTCGTCGCCAACCTGCTCGAGCGCGCCGGCGTCAACCGCATCATCACCCTCGACCTGCACCAGGGCCAGATCCAGGGCTTCTTTGATATCCCGGTTAACCACCTGTCCGCGCTGCCGCTGTTTGGCCAGTACTACAACAACATGCACTTCGACACCGACAACCTGGTTGTCGTCTCCCCCGATGTGGGCCGCGCTAAGGCCGCCAAAAAGCTGTCCGACATGCTCGGCTGCGACCTGGCCATCGCCCACAAGGGTCGTCCGCGCCACAACGCCGCCGAGGTCATGGGCATCATCGGTGACATCAAGGGCAAGACCTGCATCATCAACGACGACATGATCGACACCGCTGGCACCCTGTGCGCCAACGTCAAGGAACTCAAGGCTATGGGCGCCGGCGACATCTACGTCTGCGCCACCCACGGCATCTTCTCCGGTCCGGCCATCGAGCGTCTGAACGACGCCCCGATCGTCGAGTGTCTCGTCACCGACGCCATCCCCGTCGAGGTCGGCGGCAAGATCAAGACCATCTCGGTCGCCGAGGAGTTCGCTCAGGCCATCTCCGCCGTTTACCACGAGGAGCCCGTCTCCACGCTCGTCGGCGGCGACTTCGCGCTGTAGTCGCTCGACCCTCGCATCCCTCCGGAAGCCCCGGACACGCCTGCGGGGTTATCACGCGAAAGTCCTCGCCGCTTTGCGGCTGCGGGATGTTCGCTTTGATAACCCCTCCCGGCGTGTCCGGGGCTTCCTGCTGTCTCGGGGCAGCTGTTTTCTGAAATGACTTTGCTGCAACCTTTCCTCGCCTTCGGCGGGCGTGGTAGCCTTTGTCGTTGATTAAACTTTTGTGTAACGGAAGGATAAATATGGCAGCTGCACAGCCGCTCAAGATTCGCATGGTTGCCGGGCTTGGCAACCCTGGCGATGAGTATGCCGAGACCCGCCACAACGCCGGCTTTAAGGCAATCGACGAGCTGGCGCGTCAGGCCGGCGTCACGTACTGGAAAAACCAGGCCGGCGCCGAGGTCGCGCTCATCAACATCAACGATCCCGAGGAAGAGGGCGGCAAGCGCCAGATCGTGCTGGTCAAGCCGCAGTCGTACATGAATACCTCGGGTGGCCCCATCTCCAAGCTCTGCCGCGAGTACAAAATCAAGGCCGAGGAGCTGCTCGTGATCCACGATGAGCTCGACATTCCCGCCGGCGACGTACGCGTTAAGGTGGGTGGCGGCCACGCCGGTCACAACGGCCTGCGCTCCATCATCGACAAGATGGGCAGCCGCGACTTCAGCCGCATCCGCACCGGCATCGGCAACCCTCCCGGCAAGATGGCCGTCGCCGACTACGTGCTCAAGCAGCTGCGCGCCCGCGAGGCCGAGGACTTCCAGGACACCTGTGCCCGCGCCGCAGATGCCGCCGGTTTGGCCATCGTCCACGGCGTAATCTACGCCCGCGATCACGTAAACGGCGCCGCTTCCGCCAACGGCAAACACTAAAACCTACCATTTAGGGACAGGTTTTTTTGGCAGATTTTATATGCGGAAACGCCGCAGTCGGCACATCGCAATAAACACGCTGCCACCATACATGCATAACGCTCCAAAGGGGGCCGGCCTCACCGATACTCGAGGCCGGCCCCCTTTGCCGTTTTGCCTGATAAAACCGACCAAAATTAACCTGCCCCTTTTTGGCAGGTCACTTTTCCCACCTGCCAAAGAAACACGTAAGCGACATTGCCATGAGGGTATAATTTGCATCGTATGTCTGCACAACGCCTGTGCGCGTACGGTTTTATTCGGGCTACCGTCCATTTCCGTGGAGGCACGGTTCGGCAGCCCTAACAAGAGAGGGGTTCTATGTATAAGATCCTGGAGAAGACGCAGTTCTCGGAGAAGGTGTTCAAGTTCCGCATCGAGGCGCCTGCAATCGCCAAACATGCGCACGCTGGACAGTTCCTCATGGTTCGCGCCAACGAGACGGGCGAGCGCGTCCCGTTTACCCTGGCCGGCTGGAACGGTGACGAGGGCTGGGTCGAGTTCATCTTCATGGTGATCGGCAAGACCACCGAGATGCTGTCCACCTACGAGGCCGGCGAGTCGCTGCGCGACGTCGTGGGCCCGCTGGGCGTTCCCACCGAGATGGCTGAGGGCCCCTGCGCCGTCATTGGCGGCGGCGTCGGCCTGGCAATTGCCTTCCCGGTCGCCAAGCACCTGGTCGAGACCGGTCACGAGGTGCACGCCATCATGGGCGCCCGCACCAAGGACCTCCTGCTCATGGAGGACCAGTTCCGCGAGCTCCTCGACGAGGACCACATTCACATCACCACCGACGACGGCTCCTACGGCGAGCAGGGCGTTGTCACCGCTCCGCTGGAGCGCCTGCTGCAGGACAAGGCCGTGAGCCAGGTCTTCTGCGTCGGCCCCGTTCCGATGATGAAGTTCTCGACCCTCACCGCCCAGAAGTACGACACCCCCATCACCGCGTCGCTCAACCCCATCATGGTTGACGGCACCGGTATGTGCGGCTGCTGCCGCGTCGAGGTGGGCGGCGTGACCAAGTTCGCTTGCGTCGACGGCCCCGACTTCGATGCCACCCTGGTCGACTGGGATGACCTTCGTGCCCGCCAGGCCGCTTATCGTTCCGAAGAGGGCGCGTCCCTCAAGGCCTATGAGGAAAAGAGCTGCGCATGCCACTAGTTAACGGTCGTTTCGTTGCCGATATGAAGTCGCCCCGCACCCCCGATAACGAGGAGCCGGCTGCCGAGCGCGCCTGCGACTTCCGCCCCGTCGACAAGGGCTTCACCGAGGAGATGGCGCTGGCCGAGGCCGAGCGCTGCCTCAACTGCAAGAAGCCGTTCTGTGTTGAGGGCTGCCCCGTCAACATCAACATCCCCCGCTTTATCGAGCAGATCCGCGCGAAGGACTTCGGCGGCGCTCTCGATACCATCCGCGAGGACTCCATGCTTCCCGCCATCTGCGGTCGCGTCTGCCCGCAGGAGAACCAGTGCGAGGGCAAGTGCATCCGTGGCAAGAAGTCCGAGCCCGTGGCCATCGGCCAGCTCGAGCGCTTCCTGGGTGACCGCCCCGAGCTCGCCTCCACGCCCAAGATGGCCCCCAAGAACGGCAAGAAGGTCGCCGTCGTCGGCTCCGGCCCGTCCGGCATCACCTGCGCCGGCGAGCTCGCCCGTAACGGCTTTGACGTCACCGTCTTCGAGGCATTCTTCACCGGCGGCGGCGTGCTGGTCTACGGCATCCCCGAGTTCCGTCTGCCCAAGGCAGTCGTCAAGCGCGAAATTGACGGCCTGGAGGACATGGGCGTCAAGTTTGAGTACAACTCCGTCGTGGGCAACATGGCCACGGCCGAGGAGCTGTTCGAGCAGGGCTTCGACGCCATCTACGTGGCGACCGGCGCTGGCCTGCCCAAGTTCCTCAACGTCCCCGGCGAGAATCTGCCCAACGTCTTCTTCGCAAACGAGTACCTCACCCGCGTGAACCTGATGAAGGCCAACAAGTTCCCCGAGTACGACACCCCCACCAAGCACGGCAAGAACGTCGTCGTCTTTGGTGGCGGCAACGTGGCTATGGACGCCGTCCGTACCGCCAAGCGCCTGGGCGCCGAGCACGCCATCATCGCCTACCGTCGTACCGAGGACGAGATGCCTTGCCGTCGCGCCGAGCTGCACCATGCTAAGGCCGAGGGCGTCGAGGTTCTGCCGCTCGTCTCCCCGCTCGAGTTTGTCGCTGGCGAGGACGGCTCCGTGTGCGCCGTCAAGGTCCAGAAGATGGAGCTCGGCGAGCCTGACGAGTCCGGCCGTCGTCGCCCGGTGCCCATCGAGGGCGCCATCGAGGAGATTCCCTGCGACGTCGCGATCTCGGCTATCGGCACCAACGCCAACCCCTTCGCTGCCAAGATCGGCGGCAAGATGGAGCTCAACAAGTGGGGCTACATCGTCGCCGACGAGGAGACCGGCCAGACCACCGATCCCCGCATCTGGGCCGGCGGCGACATCGTCACCGGTGCCGCTACGGTCATTCTGGCGATGGGCGCCGGCAAGAAGGCCGCCGCTTCCATCACCAAGAGCCTGCTGGGCGAGTAATCACCTACAGCGCTAGCCATCAAACGGCAAAGTCCCCGTCGAGCACACGCCCGGCGGGGACTTTTTCTATGCCGGCCGCCCAAACCACCACGATGGGGACAGTCACCCTTGTGGTGGTTTTGGTCGGCTAGCCTTCGAGCTGCGCTACTTTGTAGCGGTAAGCTGCGGCGATGACGTCCTTGCAGCCTTCGCGGCCCAGCTTGGCGCGGTTGACGACGATGTCTTTACCGCTCGTCATCTTCCACTTTCCGGCGCTATAGCGCTTATAGAACGCCTCGCGCGCCTTCTGCTGCTGCTTGACCAGCTTGGCACCCTTCTTTTTGTTGAGACCGCGCTTTTTGCGCACAATCTCGACGCGGTCCTCAAAGGGGGCTGTCACCAACACGGCAATGTGGTTGGGGTTGTTGCGCAGCAGGTAATCGGACAGACGACCCTCGATAATACAGCTCTCAGTCTCGCCCAGGTCCAAAATCACCTGGCTCATCTTTTGGAACAGCTTGTCCGAGTACGAACGGGCATCGTAACGGTCGGGCAGAAACGCCATGTTCTCCACGGCCAGGCGTTCGTCATAGGCGGCCATCTTATCGAGCGACTCGCCCGCACGCAGCGACGCACGCACCAGCAGTTCGTTATCGTACAGCGGAATCCCCAGCTCATCGGCGAGGATACGGCCAATCTCGTGACCCTCGGCGCCAAAGTCACGCGCGATGGTAATGACCACAGGACTCTTCTTGTTCACCAGATCGCTCATCGCGATTCCTTTCTAACAAATGAGAAAATAGGATGTTTATCGCCTTTTCCCACGATAGCGTACCTGGGTTTTCCTGGTGCCCAAGATTGGCCTGAAAGAGGAGCGACGCGTACTTTGGTACGCGAGCGACGGTTTGAAGGCCAAGGTTGGGTGCCAGGGAAAGCCAGGCTATGCGGCTACGATGCGGCGCTGATAGGCTCGGACCAGCAGCGAGATACCAAAGTTGAGCACAAAGTACATCGCAAACACCAGGCCGTAGAGCATAAGCACCTGCGACAGGTCGATCGCGTGGGCCATCACGACGTTTGCCGTGTACATGAGTTCGGCCACGTTAATGCCCGAAAGATACGAGCTGTCCTTAATGACGGTCGTGCACTGGCTAAACAGCGCCGGAATGATCGTCTTAAACGTCTGCGGCAGAATGATGTAGCGCATGGTGGCAAAGAAGCCGAAACCCTGGCTCTGCGCCGCCTCAAACTGGCCACGCGGAATCGAGTTGAGACCACCGCGCACAATCTCGGCCATAACAGCGCTGGTAAACAGCGTAAAGGCGATGGTCGAAATCACAATGTCCAAACCCTGCACCGTAAAGTAGATAAACAGGATCCACAGCAGGTTCGGCGTGCAACGGAACAGCTCGATATAGGCGCTCACCAAAATACGAAACGGGCGGGGCGCATAGCTTTTAACGAGCGCCAGCACCGTGCCAAAGATGAGCGAGAAAAAAATCGACAGCGCCGAGATCTCGATCGTCTTAACAAAGCCGCCCCAAATGTAGAGCAGGTTGGTCGCGTTGAAGATTTCCATGCGCTAGGCCTCCTCTACGTTGTCGAGCCCCAGCTCGGCCAGGCTCACGCCGCGCGGACGCTCCTTGGAGCGGCGCTCGAGCCACTGCACCAGCATGGCGAGCGGAAAGCAGATGATGAAGTACATAAGGCAGCAGACGATGTATCCCTGCAGGTAACCGTACAGACTCACAAAGTTGTCGGAACGGTACATAAGGTCGCCGCCGGCCACAAGCGCCAGCACCGACGTGTTCTTGACCAGGTTGAGCGCCTGGTTACACAGCGGCGGCAGAATGATCTTGAACGTCTGGGGCAGCACGATGTACCAGTATGCCTGCGCACGGGTGAAGCCCTGGCTCTGGGCCGCCTCCATCTGACCGCGCGGAACCGCCTCGATACCGGTGCGGATGACCTCCGAGATGTAGGCCGCGTGATACAGGCCCACGCCCAAGAAGCCCAGCACGAACGGCGCGATGCGCACCGGCTGGTCGGCACCGGTTATGGCCTGCAGAAACTGCGGACCGGCCATGTACATAAAGAGCACCTGCACGGGCAACGGGGTGTTCTGGTAAAACTCCACGTACACGCGGCTTATGGCGCGTAGCACGCGCGAACGGGTGGTAGAGAACACGCCCAGCAACGTGCCCAGCACCAGTGACAGCAACAGACCGGCAACGACCACCTGCAGCGTCACGCCAAAGCCCTCCCAGAAGGGCCCCATGTTTTGAAATGTCGTCGACCAACGGTCGGCGTCAAATAATCCTTCGAGCATTTGATTCCTTCCTTGGACGATGCGCCTATACAAGACCCCAGGTCTTGACCTCTTGGTCGAGCCAGCCGTCGGCCAGGCGATCGCAAATCACCTGATCGACCACGGCCGAAAGGTCGCAGCCTTTCTTGGTCGCCACGCCGTAGCCCTGCTCGCCAAACTTGACCTCGGGCTGCAGCAGCTCAACGGTCTCGTTCATGTAACCGGCCAGCGTGGAGCGATCCATGGCAAAGACGTCGATATTGCCGGCGTCGAGCGAACTCTTGATGATGGGGTAGCCACTAAAGGCCCTAAACTCGGGCTTGCAGCTAAAGCCGTTGTCCTTGATCATCTGCTCGATCAGTCCCTGCGTGGTAGCACCCTGGCTCACGCCAATAACCTTGCCGTCCAGGTCCTCAATCGAGGTAAAGCCCGAACGCTTCTTGACCATGAGTCCCACGTAGTCGGTGCGGTACGGCGTCGAGAAATCCCAGCTCTTCTTGCGCTCGTCGGTGATGGTGTAGGTCGCCGCGACCACGTCAAGTTGGCCGTTATCGATCAGCGGGCCGCGTGTCTTGGGCGTTACGTCAGTAAACTCGACAAGCTCCTGGGCACGGGCTTCCTTGTAGCTCACGCCAAAGACAGCAGCGGCGATCTGGTAGCACAAATCGACTTCCATGCCCTCAAAGCGGCCCTTGGCGGTGTCGTAATAGCCATAGCCGGGAACGTCCTTCTTAACGCCGGCATTCAGATGGCCACGCGACTTAATGGCCGCAAGCTTGGACCCCTTGTCGGAACCCTCGCCGCTGGTGGAGTTACCGCAACCGGTAAGCGCGGTCCCCGTCAGCACGAGCATGCCGGCACCCGCCAGCTGCAAAAAGTGACGGCGCGACACGGCCGCCCTCGTCATATCCGTCATGTCCATCACCGCACCTAGTGCAGAATCTTGGACAGGAACTCGCGGCAGCGCGGGTTCTCGGGGTTATCGAAGAAGTGCTCGGGCGTGCCCTCTTCCAGGATGCGGCCGTCCTCCATAAAGATGACGCGGTCGGCCACCTGGCGCGCAAAGCCCATCTCGTGCGTCACGCAGATCATGGTGATGTCCTCCTGCGCGAGCTCAATCATAACGTCCAGAACCTCCTGGACCATCTCGGGGTCGAGCGCCGAGGTCGGCTCGTCAAACAGGATGATGGGCTGCTTAGTGCACAGGGCACGGGCGATGGCGATGCGCTGCTGCTGACCGCCCGAGAGGTTCTGCGGATACTCACCGGCCTTATGCGCCATGCCGACGCGCTTGAGCGCGGCAATGGCAATCTCGGTCGCCTCCTCCTTGCTCTTCTTTTGCAGCTTAATGGGCGCGAGCGTCAGGTTGCCCAACACCGTCATGTTGGGATACAGGTTGAACTGCTGAAACACCATGGAGCTGTACTTGCGAGCCATCTCCAGGTGATTCTTTTTGGTGAGCGGCGTGCCGTCGATGACGACCTCGCCCGACGTGGGCTCCTCAAGATAATCGACACAGCGGATGAGCGTCGACTTACCCGAGCCGGAAGGCCCGATCATTACGAGCTTCTCGCCGCGCTTGACGGTGAGGTTGATATCTTTGAGCACATGCAGGTCGCCAAAGTACTTGTTGAGATGCTTGATCTCGATCATGTCTGCCATGAATGTCCCTTCCCTGCGTTTACACGAGTTGAACTATTGTACGGAAAGAACCACGTTTCCGCAGCCCACACTGCATTCCCGTAAAGAACCCGCAATCTTCCCCCTACTCATTGGGGACAGACTTAAATGAGTGCCGAAAATAATACAACCGCCTTGTTGAGCATAAGTCAGCGAAAACCCGTACACGCGAGCAAGGTGACGTGAAATCATAACCACCCTTAAAAAGGGTGGTTTGCTCTTAGGGTATAACCCACGGGCCCCGGGCTCGCGTCTAAAGGCG
>CAKTWE010000030.1 GCA_934630385.1 uncultured Collinsella sp. | reverse complement strand
TCGTCGGCCTTGACGAAGCCCTCGAAGCCGTCGCCGTTCATGTTGACGGTATCGACGCCAACGTGCACCAGAACCTCGATACCGCTATCGGACTGCAGGCCCACGGCGTGACCCATGGTGACGGTCACCTTGCCGTCGCAGGGAGCGTAAACCAGGTCGTCCTCGGGCCACACGGCGCAACCCTTGCCCAGAACCTCGCCACCAAAAACGGGATCGGGCACGTCGGCCATCTTGATGACCTTGCCCTTGACAGGCGAGCACAGCACGTCGGCGCCGGCAGAAGCAGGGACAGAGGCGGGAGCAGCGGCAGCGGCAGGCTCGGCCTTCTTCTTGAACATGTCAAACAGACCCATACGTTTTCTCCTCTTGATTAAGCGCAACGTTTTGCGCATGCCTATGGTGATTATAGTGCCAAATGGCCAAAATACTAAGGCGAGGGCTCGAATCGCAAGCCCTTCCCAGTAGTGCTCGTGGGATGAGCACCTCCTTTGCATCGCGGGTCGATAAGCCGAGTATCGCCTGCGCACGGGACGGGCAGAAGCGGGCGCGCCAAACCCGACACTTCTTTTCGCGCCCACGGACTGCCGCCGCCCCGCCCCTGACACTTCCTGATACCGACCGAAACGTGCCAAAATAAACCTGTCCCCTTTTGGCAGGTTTGGCGAGTGTGGGAGTTCGCATGGATATCAACTTTCCCTTCGATGCCGCTTCCACGCCTGCGCAGGTTATGGAGCGCATGGAGGGGCTCTACCAGACCACGCTGGCCGAGACACAGGAGCCGCTCGACCCCACGCAGCTTGACCACGCCGCCAAGCTCATCGCGAACGCCCGACAGGTCGACATCTACACGGGCTCGCACAATCTCTATCCAGCAGGAATGTTCCGCGATCGTCTGCTCTCCGCCGGTAAAAGCGCGACGTGCCGCGACAATATCGAGGCCCAGGTACGCACGGCGCTCGCCTCGGGCCCCGACCATGTGGCAATCGCCATCTCCTACAGCGGCCTTGCCCCCAACCTCAAGGATATCTTGCCGATCCTCAGCAGTCGGCATGTCCCGGTCGTCGTCATCGGCACGCCTCATTGCGCGCGCATTCACCCTGGCTTTGCCGCCTACCTTACGGTGAGTGACCACGAGAGCATGACGCATCGCATCACGCAGTTTGCGAGCCACATCGCCGTGCAATACGTGCTCGATTCGCTCTACAGCAGCTACTTCGCCAAAGATTACGCCCGCTGCTCCGAGTTCCTAGAGCGCTCGTTCCCCTACACCCGCCTTCCGGGGCTTAAGTAGCGACGAGCGTGGATTTTCGGACGCTTAACTAACGAGCGTGGATAATCTCCCACTTTGAGCCCGCACACAGGCCAAAACCGGGAGATTATCCACGCTCATTTTGGGTCCCCTGGGAACGCATGAGGAGGGCGGATAGACAGCCGTTATTTGCGAGGCGTCAGCGACGTAAAGAGTCCGTGTTGGTTGCAGTAAAGATATATCCTGCCGCGCCCGGTAATATGGAAGCGCGGCTGCACCGATTGCTCTGGATAGAGCTTCTTAAAGCAGATGCCGTCCATAGTCGCATATGCCACAAAGCTAATGTAGTGATCCTTGGTCATGGGATGATCGAGCGTGACGTACCAATCGTCCTCGATGCGCTCGATGGAAAAGGCGTGGTCCGCGTCCGGCTCTTCGGCCTCCTGGGGAAACATCGTGGAGCCACAGCAGCTAAAGCTGCCTTCTCCGAGCGCGTGCACAACGTTTCCGCAGATAGGGCAAACGTAAAAGACGCCTTTGAGCATATTGCCTGCACGGTTGGCGTTGGCCCGAATGTCACCAGCCAAAAGCTCGGCCACGCTTATGCCGAGTCTCTGGGCCAAAGGCTCAACGAGGGAAATGTCGGGAAGGCCGCGGCCGGATTCCCACTTGCTGACGGCTTTATCGGTCACGCCAAGGCTTTCCGCCAGGGCGCGCTGGGTGAGGCCGCGCTCTTCGCGCAGCTGCTTGATGGCATGCGCTGCCAAAAAAGTATGGGAGGCATTGGTTTGCCGTGTCTGGTTCATGGGCTGTCCAATCAAATTGAAGAAATGGAGTGAACCGGTTCGACAGTCAGTATCCATTTGAAGGCCAGGCTCGACAACCTACGCTGCGTAGACATGCGCCAATCGAACGAGCGCGGATTTTTGGACGCTCATCCTGAGTAGTCATTTAAGAACGTCCCCAATGACTACATCAGGAGTGTCCCCAGGTGCCGGCAGAAAAGGAACGTCCCCAAGTGCCGACCCTTGCCAGCAACGGGAGTGCCGATGTCTTGGCAACGACAGCGAGCGGGCCGCATTTGAGACAAGGTGACGTGAAACGAAAGGGCGCTGACCTTTCGGTCGCGCCCTTGAAGTTGAACGTCAGATTGTCCAAATGCGGCCCGCGCAGCGTCGAGCCGTTACGCGGTTTGGTAAAACCGCGTAACTACCTACTTGACTCCGTACTGCTCGTAGTAGGCGTCGATGGCGGCCTTGAGCTCGTCATCGATAACGACCTTGCCGTCGATCTCGTGGTTGTAGAGGGTCTCGACGACCTCGGCCATGGAAACGATGCTCGCGACGGGAAAACCGTACTTGGCCTCGATCTCCTTCTGCGCGGTGGTCACGCCGCCCTTGCCGACTTCCATGCGATTAAGGGACACGATCAGGCCCTTGATTTCGACGTCGGCAGCCGCCTTGACCTTGGGATAGGTCTCGTCGATGGACTTGCCGCTGGTGGTGACATCCTCGACCATGACCACGCGGTCGCCGTCCTGGGGCTCGTAGCCCAGCAGGTTGCCCTTGTCGGCGCCGTGGTCCTTGGCCTCCTTGCGGTCGCAGCAGTACTTGACCTCCTTGCCGTACAGCTCGTGGTAGGCAATGGCGGTCACAACAGCCAGCGGAATACCCTTGTAGGCAGGCCCAAACAGGACATCAAAGTCGTCGCCAAAGTTATCGTGGATGGCCTGGGCGTAATACTCGCCCAGCTTCTTGAGCTGATAGCCCGTCACATAAGCGCCGGCGTTCATAAAGAACGGGGACTGGCGGCCGCTCTTGAGCGTAAAGCTGCCGAACTTAAGAACGTCGGACTCGACCATGAACTTGATGAACTCTTGCTTGTAAGCCTCCATGCGGGCTCCTCTCGTAATCGCGTACGTGCCCTTCAGTTTAGCGCAGGCGAGGCGTCGATGTGGGTACGCTTTGAGGCCACGTCAGTCTGTAAAGGCTTTGTCAAAGACGATGGTTTTCCGAACAATGGGGTTGACATTGCAAACCCCCTCATCAAGAATACGGGCGGATTAATACGGGTACGAGATACCCAAAGCACGCTGCGCCCAGCCTTAAGGAGGTGTGCCATGGAAGGCAGTCATAGTCGAAAAACCTGCATGTCGCCCTCGGCACGCCGTGAGGATTCCGCACACGCATAAGCGCCGCGAACCGATCGTCAAAACCGCCGCAAAGGTGCCTGTCCCCTTTGTGGTGGTTCGCAAGCTTGACGTGAGCGACATCTAGGTTTTTTGAAGCAAATACGACACGTACGCTAACTCCCTTCAACAAGGAGGACCCTATGCTGATGCTCAAAACCGCCACGGTACTCGAAGCTATCTCCAAGCGCCGCCGCACGGCGCGCCCTGCCGCTCACACCGGCCTGCCCAAGAACACCATATTCGCCGCCACCCATAGCGCCGAGGACGCCCTCGTGCTGCTCGACGCCACAGCCGACGGCCTCACTGCCAAGCACGCCGCCGAGCGCCTGAGCGCCATCGGCCCCAACACCATCGAGACGGCAACCAAGACACTCGCGCGCCGCATCGCCGACGCCTTCATCGATCCCTTCGCCGGCATCCTCGCCGCGCTCGCACTGGTCTCGCTCTACATCGACGTGCTCGCCGTGCCCGAGCCGCAGCGCGACCCCTCCACGGTCATCGTCATCGGCATCATGCTGCTGGTATCGGGCGGCATGAAGTTTATCCAGGAAGCCCGCAGCGGCAATGCTGCCGAGGCCCTCAAGGACCTGGTCTCCAACACCTGCTGCGCCCTGCGCGACGGCGAGCGCATCGAAATCCCCTTCGATGAGCTCGTCCCCGGCGATGTGATCCGCCTCTCTGCCGGCGATATGGTGCCGGCCGACGCCCGCATCATCACCGCGCGCGATCTGTTTGTGATCGAGTCCGCACTCACCGGCGAGAGCGAGGCCGTCGAGAAGACCGCTGCCATCACCGTCGTCGAGGGTGCCGACGGCTCCGCGCTACCACTCTCCGCCTGCAAGAACATCGTCTTTACCGGCACCTCCGTGCAAAACGGCACCGCTATGGCACTTGTCGTTGCCACCGGCTCGGACACCTACCTGGGCAGCATCGCCAAGATGCTCAACGGGCGCGGCGAGAAGAGCGCGTTTGACCGCGGCGTCTCGAGCGTCTCCATGTTGCTCATACGCCTCATGCTCGTTATGGCGCCGGCCGTCTTTGCCATCAACGCCGCCACCAAGGGCAACGTCATCGACGCGCTGCTGTTCGCCACGAGCGTGGCCGTGGGCATTACGCCGCAGATGCTCCCCGTCATCGTGACCACGAGCCTGTCGCAGGGCGCCAAGGACCTCGCCCGTCGCCAGGTTATCGTCAAGGAACTGCCGGCGATTCAAAACCTGGGTGCCATGGACGTCCTGTGCTGTGACAAGACCGGTACCCTCACCGAAGACCGCATCGTGCTCGAGCGCTACCTCAACACCGATGGCAACGAGGACGCACGCGTGCTGCGCCATGCGTTTTTGAACAGCTTCTTCCAGACCGGCCTCAAAAACCTTATCGACCTGGCCGTAATCGACCGTGCCGACGTGACGCCCTCGGCTGTCGCACCCGATTCCATGCTGGGCCAGAGCCTGCGCGACCGCTATACCAAGGTCGACGAGGTGCCCTTCGATTTCTCGCGCCGTCGTCTGAGCGTAGTTGTCGCCGACGCCCAAGGCAAAACCCAGATGGTCACCAAGGGAGCTGCCGAGGAAATGCTCGAGATCTGCTCCTTTGTCGAGGTCGATGGTGCCGCCCAGTCGCTTACCAAAGATAAGCTCGCCCAGATTCGCAAGCAGGTAGCCGGGCTCAACGCCGAGGGCCTGCGCGTGATTGCCGTGGCGCAGAAAACCAATCCGCGCTGCGTGGGCGAGTTTGGCATCGCCGACGAGTGCGACATGGTGCTGATGGGCTTTTTGGCCTTCCTCGATCCGCCCAAAGCAAGTGCCGCGGGCGCCGTCGCCACCCTCGAGGCCAAGGGCGTCGCCGTTAAGGTCCTGACCGGCGACAATGACCGTGTCGCCGCCACCGTCTGCGAGCAGATCGGCATCGACGCGAGCAACGTCTTGCTGGGCTCCGAGATCGATGCGCTCGACGACGCCGAACTTGCCGAGCGCGCCGAGAACACCCACCTCTTCGCCAAGCTCTCGCCGCTGCAGAAGGCGCGCCTGGTGCGCGTCATGCGCGAGCTGCTCGGCCACACCGTGGGCTTTATGGGCGACGGCATCAACGACGCCGCCGCCATGCGTGCGAGCGACTGCGGCATCTCGGTCGACTCCGCCGTCGACATCGCCAAGGAATCCGCTGACATCATCTTGCTCCAGAAGGACCTGGGCGTGCTCGAGCGCGGCATCATCGAAGGCCGCCGCACCTACGGCAACCTGCTCAAGTACCTCAAGACCACGGTGAGCTCAAACTTTGGTAACGTGCTGTCCGTGACCGTCGCGAGCCTGTTCTTGCCGTTTTTGCCCATGAGCGCCCTGCAGCTGGTACTGCTGTCGCTGGTCTACGAGATCGTGTGCATCGCGCTGCCGTGGGACACCGTCGACGACGCCTGGACCGCCCGCCCGCGCGCCTGGAACGCCGCGTCCATCAAGGGCTTTATGCTCGAGCTGGGCCCTGTGAGCTCGCTGTTTGACATTGTGACCTTCGCCGCGCTCTTCTTTGTGGTGTGCCCTGCCGCCGTGGGCGCAAGCTGGGCAGAGCTTGCCGTCGCGGGCAACGTCGCAGGCATGGCGACCTTTACGGCGCTCTTCCAGAGCGGTTGGTTTGTCGAGTCCATGTGGTCGCAGACGCTCGTGGTCCACATGCTGCGCTCCCCGCGCCTGCCGAGCCCGCGCGACCATGCCGCACCGGCACTGTGCGCCCTCACCGTGCTGGGCCTGGCGCTCGTCACCTGGCTGCCGGCAAGCCCCATCGCCGATGCACTCGGTCTCATGACGCTGCCCGCGAGCTTTTTCGCACTGCTCATCGGCATCGTTACCGCCTACATCGCGCTCACCCAGCTGGCAAAGCACCGCTACATTGCCCGCCACGGTGAGCTGCTTTAGCACGGTGAGCCGCCACAGTAGACAGCCCAAGGGCAAAACCACCACAAAGTCCCCTTTGTGGTGGTTTTGGTGCGCTACGAGGCATTGGTCAGGCGGCTCCAGAGTTCGTCAATATCGATTTGGTCGCCGCCGCTCAGATAACCGGTGTGAATAAAAGACTCACTATAGATATAGATGTCATGCGCGCTGTCGCCATCATCTTCGGTGTCATAGGCCGAAATCACGTAACGGCTGCCGTCGAGCGCCTTGACCAGCCAATACACGGAATCGTCGATTGTGCACTTCTCCTGCACTATCGACGCATCGCCGATTGCGCCGGTGAGCGCACGATCGCCCGTCGTATAGCCGCCCACCGAGAGCAAAATCGCCACGCTATCGTCTCCGCCGCCCGGCTCAAGCTCCTCGTACTCGGGCTCCGAAAGCGGTATCGCGCTGTTCGCAAGTTCGTCCACGTCATCCGAAATCTTAGAAAAGGTAAAAGCGAAAAGTCCCGCGTCATCGGCGGCACCGTAGCCCACGCTCTCGCCTTGCCACTCATAGTTTTGATGCTTGAGCAGGCGCACTAGGTCGGCACCGTCCAAGTTGATCGCAGCATAGACCGTCACGTTGGCGTTGTCGTCTACACAGGCGGCGTCCGCCGTGGTCGCCTTCTTGGCACCGCCCGCGCCGCCCAATCCGCCCGAGCAGCCAGCCAGCGTACAAGCCAGCGCACCCGCGCCTGCCACAAAGGCCGCACGGTTCATCGTCACTTCATTCATCATGTTCGTTCCTCGCTATGGTATTGGCCACGTCGCACCTAGCCGAGCGCGCGTCCAGTCTTTTCCTGCCAAAATTCGTCTATCGTCGGAGCACCGCCGCCCTGGGTAAACCTACCGGTCTTGATAGCCTCCTCGGTAATGAGATCCAAGCGGTAGTCACCGTTTTCCATCGGGCTCGCCATGGCAACGTGCCGCGCCATGTTGGAACCGTATACGCACGCGATCCATGAGCCCGAAGTAATCTGCGCCCGGTCCTCGACCGGCACGGAAAAGCCCGCGATAACATCCTCGCAGCTCGAATAGCCCGAAAGTTGCAGCGTGAACATCACGGTGCTTCCGGTGCCGCCCTTGTCGAGCTTTCCGATTTCGTCCTCGCCGAGCCATTCGGTCGCGCCGTCCTTGCTGATATTGCAGACGCTGAGCACGTGTCCCGCCTCGTCCTCGTACATCTCGAGCGCGTCTTGCCAGGTATAGCCCTGCTGCGAGGCAAACTCCTGCAACTGCCAGCCCTTAAGCTCGAGGAGTGCCGAGATGCTGATGTTGCGGTGCGCATCCCAGCAATCATCCGACCACGTATCGAACGCATCCGCCGAGCCGCTGTCCGCGCCCGAGCCGCTGTCCGCGTCGCCGGAATCGCCCGACGTCGCACCCGCGTCCATCTTGTCCTTTACCGGGCGGTCGTCGTTAAAACCCGTCGCATCCTGCGTCCGCTGTCCGCCGCACCCCACAAGCGTCAGCAGCGCCGTTCCCGCCGCCGCGACAAATGCCGTGCGCGAAAGTACCGTCTCCCTCATCGTTGTTCCTTTCCCGTTCTCTATCACAATGCCGAGAAACACACCCGGCATCGATTCGCACATAAGCCGCCCCACGCTATTGACGAGGCAGCTCCGTCCAGCCAAAACCGGGTTCAAAGCCATCGCGTGTACCGATCACATCGCCCGAACCGTTGACCCAGGCCTGGTCGGCCATCACCGAGACCTCGACATCGGTGCCGTCGGGTCTGACGTAATGGTTGACCCCGCGAATGGCATCGGAATACGAGGCAGCGCCCGTCCCCACGCCCGCGCTGGAAAAATTGGCGGCGCTGGCAGCCATATTCGCGGCGTGCTGACGGTCGCTGCGATCGAACCACGCCTGCTGGTAGCTGTCGAACGCCGCCTGTTGCGAGGCATGCATCTGTTGCCAGGCTGCAAACTGCTGTTGCTGCTGGGCAATGTTCATCTGCGTGCGTTGGCGCTGCTCAAGCACCATCTGTTGCTTTTGAGCTGACGCTTCGCGTGCAATCGCCGGATTGAGCCGCAGAGTCGACGCCATTGATGCAAGCGCCGTGGAGGCCGCCTCGTCCAGGCGACCTTCTGGCGCAACCAAACAGAAGCTGTCCCTGATACGCCACTGCAGCAGGTCGGCCGCGCCCAGCTCGAACGACGCTCCGTCCGGGCAACCGCCTCGACCCGTGGACTGTTCTTGCGCGACGCCCTGTCCCGCCGCCGCCGCCGCCTGGCGCTCGCGCAGGCGCTTGCCCAAAACACCGCCGATCAGCCCACTCGAAAGGCCCGCGCCCAGCAGCGCCTCGGCCCCAGCGGCAACACCTTTGCCCAAAGAACCCGCGACGCCGCCGATTGAAAACATATAGCCCTCGACTTTGGCCGCCACCGCGAACTCGGTGGGCACCGGAGCGCCCGTGAGCCGATATCGACGCATGCGGCACTCATAGATCACATTGCTCGGCTCCATCGAAAAGCCCTGAATCGCAAAGTCGTTTGCCGCCTCGCGCTTTACGCGGGCACGCTCGCGCTCGATATCGAGCGCCGCGCTCGATGGGTACGGTTGCTCGGCAACAACCTCTGCCCGCGCGCCCAGCCGTGCTGCACAGGCCTGAGCCAGCTCGTCGCAAGCTGCCTCCACGTGCACAAACACCTTGCGTTCGGTTTGCGTGGGGATACGCTTGGCAACGGCGCCCGCATCCACGTAGCAGAGCTCGGAGCGGTACATAACCCGCTCACCCATCGGACCCGCCGCCGTCACGCCAACCGAAATCGGGCAGTCGAAACTGCCGCTGCGCTCAAGATGCGCCTCTTCGATATGCCAGCCCCGCGGCAGCGCCACCTGCGCGAGTGCCTGGCCGCCAGAGGTATCGCATGCGGCATGAAGCTCAAGCTCACCTGCGCGAGAAGCGTCCGCCGAGGTTGTGTCGCCAGACGGTGACGCGGCCTTGGCACTCTGCGTCGGCACATCGGTCAGCACAGCCACGCCCGGCTCGCGGCCTTCGCTCGCGCCATCATCGGCAGCAGCGTCATTCACAGACCCCGTGGCATCCGAGCCGCATGCAACGCCCTCAAGTCGGACGCCGCACCCCGGGCAAAATCGCACCGGCACGCCGGCGACCCGAGGCAGCTGCGCCCCACACGCCGGGCAGAATCTCAAGTCACTCATCCCGTACATCCCCAATTTCGTTAGCTGTTTTTGATCGCGGCAAGCTGCCGCCATAACTCATCGGCACCGTTAAGTCGGTACGCCGTCTTATCGAGCACGATGTTTTTGCCCTCAAGTTCTACCGATTGCTCCGAGCCATCCGTATAGACAAAGACGAGCGTTCGACCGGCATCGCTCATCCGCTCATCCACCGCATCCCCCACGGTGCAGCCATCGAGCGCGGCAAAAGTCGATGCGACCAGTTCAGCATCGTCGGTCTCATAGACCGTCCGCGCCTCCCCGTCCTCGATAAGCTTGACCGCCACCGGAACGGCAGCGCAATCGTTGAGCGACACTTGCGCGGCAGTCTTTCCTTGAGCGCCATGGTCGCCGGCAACGTAAACTCGCATGATTGTCACCGCCGCGGCAAAGACCACCACGGCGATAAGCGCGCCCGCAGTTTTATTAGACGCGCAACCCCGAGACGCCATAGGTGCACCCCCTCCGTTCTGCTCTGCTCAGCATCACATTCATATGCCTTTGAGCACCAAAACGGCAGGTGACAAATGTCTCATATTCATATTTTTGCAGGTAAAAAACCACCACAAAGATGCCTGTCCCCTTTGTGGTGGTTAGCTAGTCTTGGGGTGTCCAGGACCAGAAGAAGTTGATGAGGGCTACGCGCGAGGAGGCACCGGTCTTTTTGTTGATCGAAGCGATGTGGCGATAGAGCGTGGAGCGCGAAAGGAAGAGTGCCGCTGCCACGTCCTGCACGCTGTCGTCCGAAACGACCAGTGCCTCCAGAACATCGCGCTCGCGCTTGGTGAGCCCAAAGGCGGCAACGAAGCCATCGAGCCGATCGTCAAACGAAAGCTCCGGCGCCTCCAGGGGCACCGTGTCGGCCTGGCCGGGCTCACAGCTCACGCCAAGATCGTCGGTGGCAAGCGCCAGCCCGCCGTGCGTCGCCTCGCCCTCACCGTCTTGTCCAAACTGTCCTAACAGCGAAATCGCGATGCCGACAAACAGCACGAGCACGACGCTCACTGCCGCCAGCACGTTTTGACTCGAGATAATCGCCACCGCCGGAGCCGTCACGAGTATCGAGCAAACATTGTTGATAACACGGCCTATGCACGGCCACAGATACGCCCAGCGGGCATACATCGAAATCGCGGCGAACTTCGCGGTGAAGAACACCACGAAAAAGCCCGTGCCAAGGTAAAAGATAATCGTGGCGACAAGCGTGTTGCCACCGTTGCCATCGGTGATAAGCACAAAGAACGAGAGCGTGGACAGCATGGCGGCGCACGTCATGATGATATTCATATACGAACGCCCACGCAGGTCATACAGGACGCCGGCGGCAAGGGCGCTCACAACCAGCAACAAGCGCGGCCAGTCGCCCAGATCGATAGCGCCAGCGGCATGCGAGGTCGTAAGGCCGGCATTGAGGGCTGCGAACACGCCGGTGAGGCAAGCGGTCGCCACCGTCAGACGCACCACGGCACCCTGAAAGGCCGCCTTTGCCTCGGGGTCATCGTGCCACCTGGCGCCACGCTCCGACGCATCGACCGATAGCTCGGCAATCTCGACCTCGAACTCGAGCGCAGGCTCATCACGCAATTTAGCGCGGCGGGCACCGTGAAGCAGCCCCACCAGCGCAATCGCGCAGGCAATGAGAACAGACTGCTGGGGAATGCCCGCAGGCATCACCATATGGTTGAGCACCTGCACCAAAATGCCCGCAGCATAGGAAACCGCCACGGCACGCGCCAGGCAGGGCGTCTGCGCAAAACGCCGCGCAAGATTGGCATGGGCGGTCGATCCGCAATAGCCCAGGGCGCAGCACGCCACCAGGCCGCCGGCAATTACCACCTCAAACCGCACTGCCATAATCATCAGCAGCAACGCCGATACCAACAGCACGCCTGTAATATCGCTCGTCGCATCGATCGCCTGGGGATGGCGATAGTACAGAAATGGGCGCACGAAAAAGCCAATCACGCTCGCGCCGACAACGATGCTCTCGTAGATGACGACCTCACTCGATGGCACGAACTCGGCTATGCGCACATCAAAGAGATACTCGCACGCCAAAAACGTGAAGAAGAACAGCGCCAGGCACAGAATCTCCCGCATGCCCCGGCGCAAATATGCGGTTGTGTCTCCCAGGTCCCTCATGGTAACCCCCACCCGCTTTGTTGTCCGGAACACCATTTTAATAAAGAACCAATCTCAATATCGAAGCCAAGTTCGAAATGTTGCAAATTCGACCCCAGTCGTCCACATCACGCCGCGATTTTGAGTCGCATGGCCCAGAGGGGGCACGCGCAACCTCTAGCTCGGCAAGGAGCATCTCCAACTGTCACTCATTTAAGTACGTCCCCAATGAGTAGGTGAAAATGGGCCATGTGTCCCAGTTGTGGAGACTCCTTGAGCCGCCTGGGTATCGCGAAAGGCTGCGCACTCCCCCATCATCAAAAGTGACACACGCTACCAGTTGATGGGAGGCAGCCATGGGCTTCTTTGACAAGATGTTCGAGAAGAAAGAGTGCGCGATTTGCGGTACCGAGCTGGGACTTCTAGGTAAGACCAAAATCAACGAAGGCTACCTGTGCAAAGAGTGCGCCGGCAAGCTCTCCCCCTACTTCCACGCCTATCGCTCCAGCACCGCGGACGATATCCGCGAGCAACTCGCCTACCGCGAGGCCAATGCCGAACGTCTGGCTTCGTTCAACCCCACGCGTACGCTGTCTGCCGGACGCACCAACATCATGCTCGACGAAGACGCGGGCCTGCTGATCATTACCTCGCAGAGCCGCTGGCGCGACGCCAATCCCGATATCATCGAGTTCTCGCAGGTACTCGGCTGCGATATGGATATCGACGAGCACCGCACCGAAATCTATCGCGAGACCAAGGACGGCGAGCGCGAGAGCTACAACCCGCCGCGCTACGACCTGGATTACGACTTTAATCTGACCATTCACGTCAACACGCCGTACTTTACCGAGATCAACCTGCGCGTAAACGACTCCACCATCGATCAGCGCGGCTCCATCGAATACCGCGAGGCCAAGCGCCAGGCAACCGAGGTCCGCGACGCGCTGGTGCAGCTGCGCCAGGAGACGCGCGACAGCGTCGTGGCCGCCAAGGCCCCCAAGACCGCGGTGACCTGCCCCTTCTGCGGAGCCACCACCATTCCCGATGCCAGTGGGCGCTGCGAATACTGCGGCGGCGCCATCGGCGCATAGCCTCCGGCACGGAAAGGACCGATCATGGCCTTCGAGAGCGTTAACTATCAGTGCCCTGCCTGCGGTGGCCCCCTGCATTTTGCAAGCGCCGAGCAAAAGCTCGTCTGCGACTACTGTGACTCACGCTTTGAAGTCGAAGAAGTCGAGGCCCTCTATCGCGAGCGCCAGGACAAGGCAGACGCCAAAGCCGATGCGGCAGCCGCAACGCCCAAGTCCGTCGCCGACGACGCGGTGCAGGAGCTCGCCCAAAACGCCGGCTACATCTGCTCGTCGTGCGGCGCCGAGCTCGTGTCCGACGGCACTGTCGCCGTCACCACCTGCCCGTACTGCGGCAACTCCGCCGTGGCGCCCGGCCAGCTCTCTGGCGACTTCTCGCCCGACCTGGTGATTCCGTTTAAGCTCGGGCGCGACGACGTCACGGCCGCACTCAAGGAACACTACAAGGGCAAAATCTTGCTGCCCAAGAGCTTTGTCACCGGCAACCACATCGACGAGGTCCAAGGTGTCTACGTGCCGTTTTGGCTCTACGGCGCCCGCGTTGACGGCGAAGTGTACTTTGACGCGACCAACGAGACCGTGACCGAGGAATCCGACCGCACCGTCACGACCACCGACCACTACGATGCCTATCGCAAGGGCAATATCTCGTTTAAGCGCGTGCCCGTCGACGGATCGTCCAAGATGCCCGACGGCCACATGGACGCCATCGAGCCGTTTGACTACGACGCGCTGCGTCCGTTCTCGGTCGCATATATGCCCGGCTACATCGCCAACCGTTACGACGAGGACTGCGAGACCTGCAAGGCACGCGCCGAGCGCCGCATGGAGGAGAGCACGATCTCGGCCCTGCGCGAAACCGTCATCGACGAATACGACGACGCCACGGTCGAAAGCAAGCAGCTCGACTACACCTGGGAAGACAGCGACTACGCCCTGTTCCCCGTCTGGATGCTCTCCACCTCGTGGAACGGCAAGAGCTACCTGTTTGCCATGAACGGCCAGACCGGCCGCTTGGTCGGCGAGCTCCCCTGTTCAAAGCCCAAGCTCGCCATCGCCTCGGTGCTGTTCTTTGTGATCGGATTTGTCCTCTCCCAGATTCTCTTTATGGGCGAGAACGCCTTCGATCCGGATTACCTCGCCTTTGATATCGAGGGCATCCTCATCAACATCATCGCGCCGCTGATCATCGTGATTATCGGAGACGTGCTACTGGTAGGCCAGCTCAAGACGGCCAACGAGGCCACCCACGCCGACGAGTACTGCGGCGAGCTCGACCTGACCGAGAAGCACGACACCTTCAGCCACACCGAGACCACCGTTGTCATGAAAGACGACAAGGACGACTAAGCAATCCAACCAATACCACCCGGCCTTTGACGAGAAAGGAAGATCACCATGGGACTCTTGAAAGCTGGATTGGGAGCTGCCGGCGGCGTCATGGCCGACCAGTGGAAGGAATTTATCTACTGCGAATCGATGCCTGCTGACGTCTTGGCCTGCAAGGGCAGCAAACGCACCGGTGGCCGCAGCTCCAACACGCGCGGCGAGGACAACGTCATCTCCAACGGCTCCGTCATCGCCGTCAACGACGGCCAGGGCATGCTCGTGGTGCAAAACGGCAAGATCATCGAAGTCGCACTGGAGCCCGGTGAGTTCGTCTTCGATACCGGCAGCGAGCCGAGCGTCTTTAGCGGCAACCTAGGCGATTCCATCAAGGAGACCTTCGCCAATATCGGCAGCCGCTTTACCTTTGGCGGCGACGCGGGCAAGGACCAGCGCGTCTACTTCATCAACACCAAGGAGATCATCGGCAACAAGTACGGCACCGCCTCGCCCGTGCCCTTCCGCGTGGTCGATAACAACATTGGCCTGGACGTTGACATCTCCGTGCGCTGCAACGGCGAGTACTCGTACCGCATCACCAACCCGCTGCTGTTCTACACCAACGTGTGCGGCAACGTGACCGATAGCTACACGCGCGACAAGATCGACAGCCAGCTTAAGTCCGAGCTGCTCACCGCCCTGCAGCCCGCCTTTGCCAAGATCTCGGAAATGGGCATCCGCTACAGCGCCATCCCCGGCCACACCACCGAGCTCGCCCGCGCGCTCAACGAGGTCCTCTCTGCCGATTGGCGTGACCTGCGCGGCGTCGAGATTGTGAGCTTTGGCGTCAACTCCATCGCCGCCTCACAAGAGGACGAGCAGATGATCAAGGATCTGCAGAAAGCCGCGGTCATGCGCGATCCCACCATGGCGGCAGCCAACATTGCCAGCGCCCAGAGCGACGCAATGCGCGCGGCAGCCGCCAACCCCAACGGCGCGATGGCAGGCTTTATGGGCATGGGCATGGCAGGTGGCATGGGCGGCATGAACGCCAGCCAGCTGTTCGCCGCCGGCCAGGCACAGCAGCAGGCCGCCCCGCAGCCGGCTCCGGCACCCGCTCCCGCACCGGCTCCTGCCGCTGCCCCCGCGGCCGGCACATGGACCTGCAGCTGCGGCGCCACCAACACCGGCAAGTTCTGCTCCGAGTGTGGCAGTCCCGCACCCGCCCCGGCACCGGCCAAGTGGTTCTGCCCCAACTGCGGCAGCGAAAACGGCGGCAAGTTCTGCAGCAACTGCGGAACGCCCAGGCCCTAGCCCCTCTATCTGGTAATTGGCGGGGGATCCGCCACCCCCGCATTTGCTTCTATGGGTTTCGTTCGATAAAGGAGGACACCATGAAGACAACGTTCAAAAAGTCCGTACTCGCATTTCTGACATGCGTCCTTGCGCTCGCCTTTGCCCTGACGGGCTGCAGCGGCGGCGGCAAAGACCCCAAGGCCAACTTCGTCGGCAGCTGGGAACTCTCGGGTGGAACCCTGGAGGGCGAAGAACTGACCGATGAGTACATGAAGATGCTCGAGGATTGGGGTGTGCACTGCGTCCTGATTCTCGATGAGGACGGTACAGGTGCCCTCGACCTGTTCCTTGAAGTCGTCGACCTTAAATGGGAGGCAAAGGACGCCACCACCGTAACCATCACCGCCGAAGACGAGTCGCATGACATGAAGCTCAAGGACGGCAAGCTCATCCTCGAAGAGGATGACGGCAATCTTGTCTTTACCAAGTCCGACAAGGACCTGTCCGGCACGGTGAAGAAGGATCGCGAGGCGGCCGAAAAGGAAGAAGAGATCGACGAGGCCGTCGAAGACGACGACGTCCAGAAGATTGAAATCTCCCCCGCCGTCACCGTTGCCGATGACGACCTGTGCACCATCACCATCACCGAGAAGTTCAAGGACGAGTGGGGCGACATCGGTTTTGTCGTCAACATCACCAACAAGAGCGACAAGGACCTGACCTTCTACGCTCCTTCCGGCAAGACCAACATCAACGGCACCATGAAGGAACCCTGGTTCTCGGCTCACCTGATGCCCGGCACCAACGCCACCGAGGAATTCACGTTCTCGAGCGGCGAGCTTGACAGCCTTGACGACCTGGTCAACACGACCATCGGCATCGACGCCTACCTGACCGATTCCTACGAGGACGTCGCCTCCTACAGCGCAACCATCGCGTAGCGGTAGACCACGACAGCCGCGGATTGGCGGACACATCCGCGCACACCAGACGGGGCCGCAGGAGATGATCCTGCGGCCCCGTCGCTTTTATGCCGATGCGTAACGAGCGTTAGCGCTCCATGTTGGGAACGATGCTACCCTCGGTCACCGCATGCACGGCCAGGCGCATGATGTTGTCGTAGCCGGTCTTGCTCAGGATCTCCGAGATGCGGCGCTTGATGGTGCCCTCACTCATAAACAGCTCGGCCGCGATCTCGCGACGACTTTTGCCCTCGCAGGCAAGGCGCAAAATCGATAGCTCGACATCGTCGAGGGCTGCCGTGCCCGAAAAAATGCTCTCGGGCGGCTTGGGAAACGTGCAGTAGCCAGCCAACGTGGAGCGCATCACGGCGAACAGCTCGTCGATACCGACGTTCTTGTACACAAAGCTATCGACGCCCGCCTCGCGGGCCTGATCGACAAAGGTGATCTCGGGCATGCCTGTCATGATAATGATGCGACACTCGGGCAGCTGCTCCTTGATGCGTGCCGCCGCCACGATGCCGTTTGAATCGTGTTCGGTGCACACGTCCATCAGTATCATGTCCGGGCGCTCCTTGAGCGCGACACCCAAGACCTCGGAGGCATCGGCGATCGCGGCAACGACGGTCATATCGGGCTGGTCGCCAACGGAGCGCGCCAGGCTCTCGCGCAGGATGGCCTGATCTTCGACAATTAACACGCGGATCATGAGTTTCTCCTTTGGGACGTGTCGTTGGCGTTAAGCGGAATGGATACCGTAAGCGTAAAGGGCGGGGTGGCGTGGACCTCTAGGCTGCCACCCAGATCTTGCGCGACATGCCTCATACCTGGGATACCCGTTCCCTCGCGATACGATACGGGGGCCGGGGACCCGTCGTTAGAAATCGTCATGTGCGCGACGGCGTCAGCATCCGTCCCCTCCTGCCACAAGCGCACATGGACCCGATGCGCCTGCGCATGCTTGGTGGCATTGGTCGAGGCTTCGCGGATAATCTGCAAAAAGGCTGCCGCGACACGCACGTCGCTTGGCAGCTCGCCCTCCACATCGATCTGCACGCTCACCAGGCCAAAGGCATGGACGATATCGCCCATTTGCTCTGCCGGTTCGGTGTCGCCCCCGCTGCGCAGATCGGCAGCGATTGAGCGCAGCAGCGGGTCGATCTGCTCGAGCGACTCGTCGTCCAGGCGCCCCTCCTCCAGATAGCGATGGAGGATGGACAGGCGCTGCCCGATCACGTCGTGCACGCGAGCGCGCATACGCAGATAGGCCGCATTGTCGGCAACCTTTTTGACTTCTTCGATCTGGGCCTGGAGCTCTTGGCCCGCAAGCTCAAGCAGGTGGTTGGCCTGCGCCAGGCGGTCATGCGCATGCGCATACTCTGTCACATCCAGACCGATTATGCGCTCGAACGAACGGCCCGAGACCATAACGCCATCGCACACAAACAGGCGAATCTCGGCGGGAGAAACCTCGACCACCGCACGCGCCTCACCAAAGCGGTCCAGGTTGATCCGCGCGCGGTTCTTACCGCCTTCGGGCATTTGCATGCTGAGCTTGCGCAGGTCGTTCCATGTACCGCTCATATCGCCTAGGTCGGTAGGCATATGAAGCTCCACCAGGTTTTTGCGCATGCAGCGGTTCATGAGCAGTGGACGGCCCCTCGAGTCCAGATACAGGATGCCCACGGGAATCACGTTGATGGTTTCGATCGTCGAGAACGCGGTGATATCCTCCCGGCGGTTACGGACGTCCATCAAGAGCGCCGCGACGGAACGGAACAGGAAGAACGCTCCCTCTGCGATAAGGACAACGGCCCACACCGAGCCCATGGCAAAAACCACCGGCGGTGTCACGGCGCCAACAAGCAGCAGCTCGGCCAGCATGACAGGGCGACGATAGTGCACCATAAGGACCACGCCATAGGCAAAGATCGCGGCATTGAGCCACAGCACTCCGCCCATTGCCCTGGCGCAAACGTCAAGCGGCGCCACCAGATACGAGCCAGACGACGCGAATAAGATGAGCGCCGAAATCATCAGGTGAAGCACAAGGCTCGTCTCGTAGGCGCAAATCACCTTACGGTTATAGGACGAGCGGCGCGATGCGATGAGTGGGACGTGGATCATCTGCAGACACGCAGCCAGGGCAAAGACAACATCGAGCGCAACGATTTGGGGAAGGATGAACGAAATCTGCATCGTCACTCACCCGCCCTCGGCATCAAGACGATCATACGCAGCTGGCCGGGCTCGCCCTCAAGGCGGTATGCCACGTTGCGCCCTTGCAGAGCGCTTTCGAGCTCTTGCGCAGCGGGCGTCTGCGAAAGATCTTCATCATCGTTGGAAAATAGCGTGGCGCGCAGCTCGACACTGCACCGGTCATGGTCGCCCAAGTGATACATAAGCGCCGGATGGTCGGTGGTGTAGGCAAAAAACGCAAAGTCATACACGCAGTCGTACAGGGCGCTTACCGTACTGGCGTGCATCGGGCGTCGTATGGCGATAATCGAGGCGCAATCGACATCGATGGTGCGCAGGTCGCTTGCGAGCTCGTTGGCAATGAGTTGAATGCGGTCGCGATCAAAACCGCTCTCCCCGTGCTGCGCCAACGTGAGCGACCCCTTGCGCTTGCAATAGGCGACGAGCATCTTGGCGCGCTGCAGCATGCGGTAACGCTCGTGTGAAGACGCCTCGTCGGTCAACGGTGGCAGCGAGCTCAGCAGGTCGTACATCTCTTCGAACGCGCGGGCAAGCGCCTGGTCCACGTCTTGGACCAGCAAGGTCTCGGCCTCTTGATCTGCCAGATGCGTCTTAAGATCGTAGTCGGCCGTGAGCAGCTCATTTTGGCGCTGCAGCTCCATGCGACGATGTGCCAGTTCACGGTTAAGCTCGTTGAGCTCCGACACGTCTTGGGCAAGCAGGGCCGATCCGCCCAGCAGTGGAAAGGCGCGATACATTACATCGGGATCGGACGCCACGGCAAAGGCGTGAGCGTGCCCGTGCTCTTGGACCCGCAACTCCTCACGCACGCCTACCGGCATTGGCTTTGACACCGGCGTGACATAGACTTCCTGCAGGTCACGTGTTAGAACTTTGAGGTCAAGCGGCAAGGTGCCGAAAATACCGGCGATATCGTGGTACGACGGGATGACACCGCAATCGAGGCAGATTTCCATCGCCACCACGCACAGGACGCAATAGACAAGCGAAAAGTTGAGCCTCCATGCCCAGGGAACGCGCAGCGCGTATGAAATGGCAAAGAACGCGCCGCCCAATAGGACAAGCGCGGCCGTGCCCGAGAAACGCTGAATGCGAAAAGACGAGGACCGTCCCACCAAGATAAAAAAGGCAACGAAGTTAAAGGCTGTCCATACCAGAACGGCACCGTAGCCCCAACCGTATGTGTAATCGTTGCTCCAGGTTCCACTCGATCGATCGAAGTGGAAGACCTGCCGATGCACATCGTTAGTGAGCACAAAGCCGATAAGCAGGACGGCCATGGCCCACAAAACGGTGCGGTACCGACGCCCCATACGATGCTGTTCCAAACCCGCGAGGCGCAGGCCGCACAGCTGGTAGATCAGCGGAATGAGCGTCATGGGCACGTAGTACAGGTACCACAGCACGGTGGCATAGAACGGCGTGAACGACTTATATTTGAGGATGACCTCGATCATCCACAGGGCGCAAATGGCAGCGATGGCAACAAGGCGACGGCGCAACGCATAGTCCAAACAACGCAGATAGACCAGCACGCCCCAGATCGAAAATGCAATTGCGGCGACAAGCAGCGGGAGAGAGCTCGAATGGACGAGCGCATCCACGACCTCCTCGGACACCTCACTATAGACGGGCGTGGTGTTGGAAAGCTTGAAATCGGAGGCGAACAACGCTGGCAAGACTGCCAAAAGTATAAGGAACAGCGCGGTGGTGACACCGGCGATAGCGAAGACGCGGCAGCGGTATACACGATGCGATATACCAACAAGGAATCGCGGCATGGCGAAGAGCCTGCCGCCCCTGGGATCCGCAACCGGCGCGGTCCGGGCGGCCGCGTGGCCGATATGTCGCTCGCGGGTACCCATAGTGCTTTTAGTGTACCGACAGGCAGGCCCAAAAAGCGGGCCACATGTCCCAAAATCCGCAGACGGCAAAGGGTGAAAGGAGTGTCCCCAGGTGCCGGCAGAGACGATATGAGCAGGACATAAAAACATTGAGAGCCCCTGCTGCATGAAAGA
>CAKTWE010000029.1 GCA_934630385.1 uncultured Collinsella sp. | reverse complement strand
TCCGAGAAGTCCTCGGCGCCCTCAAAGTCAAAGGCGCGCTGGCAAATGCGAACCTCGTCGCCCGCACGGCAGCCGGCCTTCTCGAGCGCGTCGTCGACACCCATGCGCGCAAACTTATGCTGCAGGTAAATGACAGCTTCCTCGTTTTCCCAGTCGGTCTGGATGACCATGCGCTCAATCGCGCGACCAACCACACGGAAGGCATGAGGCTCTTCTTGGACAATGCGGAACCGCTTCTCACGCTGCAGACGGCGGCGCTCCCACTCCTCGTCGCGCAGATCGACCGGCTCATCAGAAACCGCAAGTTCCGCACGAAGCTTGGCCACCTGCTCGCCCACGGCAAGCATCAGCGTATTGAGACCGGCACCCGTCACGGCGGACACGGCAAAGAACATATGGCCGTCGTCGAGCGCCGCACGCTTAAGGTCGGCAATCTTGTCGGCCGTGCCCGGCGCATCGCACTTGTTGGCGACAACGATCTGCGGGCGCTCCGAGAGCTCTGCGCCATACTGCTCGAGCTCACGGTTGATAATGCGATAGTCCTCGACCGGATCGCGATCCTCAAACCCGCCCGTCATGTCAACGACATGCATGATCAGGGCCGTGCGCTCAATGTGGCGCAGGAACTGATGGCCCAGGCCCTTGCCCTCGCTCGCGCCCTCGATGAGACCGGGGACGTCGGCAACGACGTAAGAATATTCGCCGGCACGCACCATGCCCAGATTGGGCACGAGCGTGGTAAACGGGTAGTCGGCGATCTTGGGACGAGCGGCACTCATGCGCGCAATGAGCGAAGACTTACCCACCGAGGGAAAGCCCACGAGCGCGGCATCGGCCATAAGCTTCATCTCGAGCTCGATCCAGTGCTCCTCGGCCGGCTCGCCGAGCTGGGCAAAGGCCGGAGCACGACGCACCGACGTCACAAAGTGGGTATTGCCCAGACCGCCGGCGCCACCGGGCGCCACGACGACGCGCTCGCCGTCGTGCACCAGATCGGCAATCTCGAACATCGGGGTCTGCGTCTCGGGATCGAGCTCGCGCACCACGGTGCCCATGGGAACCTTGAGAATCAGGTCCTCGCCGCTCTTGCCATTGCGACGGGCGCCCTGGCCATGCGTGCCGCGCTCGGCACGGAAATGATGCTTAAAGCGGTAATCGATCAGCGAAGACAGCTGAGCATCGGCCTGGATGACGACATTGCCGCCACGACCGCCGTCGCCGCCATCGGGGCCGCCCTTGGGAACAAATGCCTCGCGCCTAAACGACATGCATCCGGCTCCGCCGTCGCCGCCGCAAACGTTAATGCGGCTGATATCGGTGAACTGTGACAACAGAATCGCCTCCTACAAAAAAGAGGGAGACCCTTGAATCCTAAAACTCAAGTGCCTCCCACATATGTGCTCTATGAAGGGTGAATTACGCGTTCGCGAGCGGGCGTACGCTGACCCTGTGCTTGATACCCTTGTGGAACTCAACGGTACCGTCGACCAGCGCGAACAGCGTGTCGTCCTTGCCACGGCCAACGTTCGCACCCGGGTGGATGTGCGTGCCGTGCTGACGGACGAGAATCGTGCCCGTGGTTACCGTCTGGCCGGCGAAGCGCTTCGTGCCAAGGCGCTGACCGCGGGAGTCACGGCCATTACGGGAGGAACCGAGTCCTTTTTTGTGTGCCATTGTGTATACCTACTCTTTCGTTACGAGTGTAATCTACTCGGCGACGGGAGCCTCGGCAACAGCCTCAGCCTCTGCCTTGACAGCCTTCTTGGCGCGGGAGGTAGCCTGAACCTTCACGATCTTCAGCTTGGTGAGCTGCTGACGGTGACCCTTCAGACGACGATAGCGCTTACGCTTCTGGAACTTGAAGACCAGCTGCTTCTCGCCCTTGAACTGCTCAACGATCTGAGCGGTAACCTTGGCCTTGGCCAGCTTGTCGGGATCGGTGACGATCTTCTTACCATCATTGAGGAAGAGAACCGGCAGGGTGACCTTGTCGCCCTCATTGCCCTCAATCTTCTCGACGGTGATGACATCGTCGGTGGCGACCTTGTACTGCTTGCCGCCCGTGTTAACGATTGCGTACATGTTTACTTGCCCTTCATGCATCAGTTAGTGCAACAGCCGAATATAGTAGCAGGCGATAATACCCCCGTCAACGAGTATGTGGAGCAAATCCACAAGTTCGCACAGGTATGGGGCTGACGAGTCGGCCCTCGTCGTCCTCGCATGCTTGATTCTGACGCTCGACATCGTAGGAGCAGATGGTCACGAGGTCTTGCATACCGGTGGAAACAATAGGTGCATCGACGCCCGGGGTCAAGCCCTGCAACAAAACATCAGCAGCAGAAAGCAAAATCTCCGGACGCATGGACCCCTCGTTGTCGGCATGGGTGTCGAGCATGAGCACCAGATGGTCCGGACGCTCCCCTGCCGTGAGCTCATAGCCAACGAGCGTATGATCCAGATCAAGACGCTTGCTCTTTTTGCCGCGCGCGTAGTCGATGCCATGGCCTGCACGCAACGTGTCGATCGCGGCGCGCACCTCATCGGCGCTCACGGGTGCCTCGGGGTCCAGATGCAGGTCGATGCGGTATGACAGGCGCGTGAGCTGAGCCGTGAGCGCCGGCGTGCGCACGTCGATGTAGGCGGCCTCGATGGGCGACAAATCGGCCGGGGAAGCCGCGGCAAGGCGCTCAAAGGCCTCGTCGAGCGCGACGAACTCGGTCATAAACAGGTCATACCACTCGCAGGTCGACGACGTACCGACGGGCAGCGCCGAGGAGAAACCCACGCGCATGTGTGGAGAGAAGCCCTGCGTGACGGCATAGGGCAGGCCCGCGCGGCGCACAATGCGTTCAATGGTATGAATCAGTTCCAGGTGTCCCAGGTACTTAAGGCGATCACGCTTGCCGTAGCGAACGCGCAGCCTAAAGAGCGTGGGATTGTCGGTCAAGCGCTCACTCATGCGCGATCACCCACCAATACGTTCTTGGCGTGGAGCGTGGGGCAGATTCCGCAGCCGGTGCACGACGTGCGGGTGCAGTCGGGGGTCGTGACACCCTCCAGCGAGCGACGGTACTCGCGCTCGAGGAAGCCGCGCGAGCAGCCGGGGCTCACGTGCTCCCAGGGCAGGCGCCAGTCCAGCTCGTAGGGCAGGTGCACGAGCTCGTTGAGGTCGATGCCGTTTTTGGCCGCGGCTGACTTCCAGTTGTCGAGCGAGAAGTGCTCCACCCAGGCGTCAAAACGCGAGCCCGCACGCCAAGCGTCGATAATGACCGGCGTCATGTCGCGACCGGCGCGGGACAGCGCGGCCTCGACGAGCGAGGTCTCGGCATCGTGGTAATGCACGCGTACGGCGCGGTTGCGCACGCTCGTGATGAGCAGCTTTTGGCGACGCTTGACGTCGTCGTAGTCGAGCTGCGGGCACCACTGGAACGGCGTTGCCGCCTTGGGGATAAACACCGAAACCGAGATGGACACCGAGATGGAACCGCGGCGCGCCTTGGGCACCACGGAACGGCCAAGCTCCAGCACATGATCGGCCAGGTTAGCGATGGCCACGATATCCTCGTCGCGCTCACCGGGAAGACCCATCATGAAATAGAGCTTCATGCGGTTCCAGCCGGCCTCGAAGGCCGCCTTGGCCGCGCGGTCCAGGTCCTCCTCGGTCACGTTCTTGTTGATGATATCGCGCATGCGCTGGCTACCGGCCTCGGGGGCAAACGTCAGGCCGCCCTTCTTTTCGCCGGCGACCGACTCGGCCATATCCACGCCAAACGAATCCAGGCGCTGCGAGGGAATGGACACGCGAATGCCCGTATCTTCCAGACGGCGGTTAAGGCGACCGAGTACATCGCGGATGCAGGAGTGATCGGTCGTGGAGAGCGAGGTCAGCGACACCTCGTCATAGCCGGTCTTTTCCAGGCCCTGGATCACCGAGGACACGATCTGGTCGGCCGAGCGCTCGCGCACCGGGCGATAAGTCATGCCGGCCTGGCAAAAACGGCAGCCGCGAGCGCAGCCGCGCAGGATCTCGATAGACAGGCGATCATGAACGAGTTGCGCATAGGGCACGCACGACTGCGACAACGGATTGGTGGCGCCAAAGTCCTCGACGACGCGCTTGTAGACCACCGGCGGGACATCCTTGCCCTCGCGCGGCACGATGTAGCCATGCGGCGAGCAAGGCTCGTCGTGGCGTACCTCGTACAGCGACGGCACATATGTACCGGCGACGGTCGCAAGTCGCTCGACAATCTGGGCGCGTGGGACGCCCTCGTCACGCAGGCGGCGATGCAGCTGGCAGATCTCGAGCAGCGACTCCTCACCCTCGCCAATCAGAATGGCATCGAAGAAGGCCACATACGGCTCGGGGTTATAAACCGAAGGCCCGCCGGCGATGATGATGGGGTCGTCCTCGGTACGGTCAGCAGCCAGCAGCGGAATGCCTGCTAGATCGAGCGCCTCGAGAAAGTTTGTCACGGCCATCTCGTGCGGCACGTGCATACCGACGATATCAAACGAAGCCACGGGCGCTGCGCCCTCGAGCGACAGCAGCGGGATACCGGCCTCGCGCATGGCATCGCCCATATCGGGCCACGGCACATAACCGCGCTCACAGGAGATGCCCTCGGCCTGGTTAAGGATGTTGTATAGGATGGCAATACCCTGGTTGGGCAGGCCGACCTCGTACACGTCCGGGTAAATCATGCAGCAACGATAGTCGGCATCGGCCTTGGAGAGCGTACCCCACTCGTGGTCGATA
The DNA here is from genome assembly GCA_934630385.1 of uncultured Collinsella sp. Lineage (GTDB taxonomy): Bacteria > Actinomycetota > Coriobacteriia > Coriobacteriales > Coriobacteriaceae > Collinsella. Next base: position 15,943 of record CAKTWE010000029.1, on the reverse strand, counting down.
TAGCGACTCGGCTTTTCGACCTTCGCGAGCAGCGGCTCGATCAAATGAAAGCAATCTTGATATGGAACGCGCAAAAGAAACCCCTAAGCAGCGAGATCGGTTGCATCCTCGAAAGGATTCATGGGACGGGTGGCGCCGGCGACCGTAGTCACCAGGTCGCGGACGCGCGAGAAGGTAGCGGCGGCCACCTCGTTGGCACGGCTGTAATCGACATCGCGCTCGTAGAGCGACACGAGCGCACGGCCCATGCCATAGGTGCCGACGGCGGCGGAGAGCGCTTTGACGACAAATCCGATATGCGGCGTCTGCTTTACCAGCGCACGGGTGACGGCGCGAATCGCCAGACCGGCGGCAAGCACGCCCGCGACCTCGTAACCGCGCTCGGGCTTAATGCCACGCCCAAAGATGGCCGCCAGCTCAAAGACCATGCCCACCTGCGCGAGCGCCATGACGGGATAGTCGGCACCCGGCAAAAACACCAGGGCGCCCGTCGCCATGTTAGTAAGCGCGCACGAGGTGATGATGCGGTTGGCGGCGGCGATGCGCATAAAAGCAAAGTTCGCCGCAAAGGCCGCCTCCTTTTCCGTACGGTCCAGGATCCAGCGGGCGAGTGTCTCGAGTAGATACGTCTTATCGGTGGCCGCCACCACGCCGAGCATGGGCGTGGGGGCCTCGATAAACGGCACCTCGACAGCGGACTCGGCAAGCACGCACACGGGCGCGCCGGCGATCACGAGCTCCTGTACAGCGCTCTCCAGACGGTCGGATCCGCACGAAAGGACCAGCACCACGTCGGTATCGGTCTTGGGAACGATACGCTCCTCCCCCAGACGCTCAACGCGGACAATGCCCGAGGTCGTCTGCGGCACAAAGGCATCGCGAACCGTCTCGACCAAAAAACGCGAGGCGGTCGAATCCAGATAGACCGAAACGCGCACTGGCGTATCGGAATCCCTCTTGGTGGTCGCGCCCATTTTAAAAGCGCGGGTCAGCTTTTCTACGGGAATCTTCATGGCAAACCCCTCCAGCGGTTACGCGGCGCCCGAACGATGCCGCCATATGGATTGTACGATACCCACCGTCAACAACTGGATCATCATCGACGACGAACCAAAGCTAATGAACGGCAGCGGAATACCGGTAATCGGCATCATGCCAATGCACATGCCGATGTTCTCGAACGTCTGGAATGCCCACATGCCGACGATACCCACGCATGACAAGCGCAGGAACAGAGACTCGCACTTAAAGGCGACGCGGATCGTCGAGAAGATGAGCATCACGTACAGGCACAACAGCAAAAATGAGCCGCAGAAGCCGAACGTCTCAGACAAAAAAGCGAAGACGAAGTCGGTATGGAACTCGGGTAGGAAGCCGCCGGCCGACTGCGTCGCATGCCCCAGGCCCTTACCAAAGAAACCGCCCGAGCCGACCGCGATCAGCGACTGCTGTAGGTTGTATGCATCGTCCGAATCAGCATTGTCGGGGTCGATGAAGACCGTCAGACGATTCATCTGGTACTGCTTAATGAGCACATCGTGGCCGAGCAGCGAATCGAAGACCGAATCGAGCGCCAGGACGAGCGCCACCAAACCCACGAGCAGAGCCAAGGTCGACAGCACCCATTCGCGTCGCGCACCGCTCATGCAGATGACGATAGCGCCCGACACCAGCACGACCAGACCTGAGCCCAGATCGCCCATGGCGACGACGGCCAAAAACGGAATGGACAGCATGCCGCAGAGCTTAATGTAGTCGCGAACGGTATCGATGCGCCCGTTGTACTGCGAGCCAAGCGTGGCCATAAAGAAGATGGTGATGAGCTTGGCAAGCTCAACGGGCTGAAATGTTAAACCGATACCGGGAATCTTGATCCAACCCGTCATTCCCAAGCCGCCTGTGTAAGACAGGCCCGGAATCTTAGGAGAAAAGATCACGATAAGATCGATGACGAGCAGGGCCGTCGAAAAGTTGGAAATGCCACGCAGGTCGGTGCGCCAGACGAGCACCGCCAGCACCGCGCCAATACCGATACCCAGCAGGTGACGCGAGAACGAGGCGTCGGCCTTAAACTGCGAGGCGGACCAGATAATAATGGCGCCATAGGTGACGAGCGCCACGGTCGCCAGCAACACGCCGATGTGCACCTTTTGGCGAAACGTTCCGCGCGATGCGGAAATCTGCTTGTTGACGCGGTCCAGGCTGCTGCGAGAGCCGTTTTTGGTTGAGCGGAACAGGTCCGCCGGCGAAAAGTCCATCGCAACCTCCTATCGAACCGAGGAATCGCCCGTGGCCGTCGACGTGTCGGGCTCGTCATAAATCGCACCGAGGACATCGCGCACGACGTGCAGCGCGGTATCGGAGCCGCCACCGCCCTGTTCCAAGACAGTGGCGATCACGTACTTGGGGTCATCGGCCGGCGCGTAGGCGCAAAACCACGCGTAATCGTCCTCGCCGCTCTTCTCGCCCGTGCCGGACTTGCCGTAGACCGTGGGGGTCAGGGAGTTAAAGTGCGCGGCAGTCGAAGTCGATGCCGAGTAGATCACGTCGTGCATGCCATTACGAACCAGCGCAAGATCGGCATCGTTGTTAATTTGAGCGTCAAGGCGCTTCTTTTTGCCCTTGCCGTTGTACTTGTAGGCATCGCCGTCACCATCACGCGAGACAGCAGACAAGAACACATGCGGCACATACTGTTTGCCGCCGTTGGCAATGCCCATGTAAGCGCAGGCCATCTGCAGCGGCGTCACCAAAATGTCACCCTGGCCGATAGCGATGTTGGTCATATCGCCGGCATTCCACTTGCGGTCCTCGGCCGAGGCGTCGGTAAAGTACGACTCTTTCCACTCGGCATCGGGAATGCGTCCCGCACCCTCACTCGGCAGGTCGACACCGCAGGTTTTGCCCAGGCCCCAACGGCGAAAGACCTCTTGCAGGCCCTCGGGATGCTGGTCATTGTAGAAAAACGCCTTGCCCATATCGTAGAACACGGGGTCGCAGGAGTTGGCGATACCGGACTGCAGCGTCATCGTGCCGTGGCCGGAGTGCAGCCAACAGTACTTTCCCCAAGATTTGCCCAAGCCGGTCCAATATCCCGTGCAGTTGGTCGTTTGACTCGAAGTGTACGTGCCAAACTCAAGGCCAGCCAACGCCGAGAGGGGTTTGATGGTCGAGGCGGACATGTACTGGCCGCCAATGGCGCGGTTGAGCAGCGGATGCGAACCCTTGTCATCGTTGAGCTCGGTCCAAACATCATTGGAGACGCCGCCGATAAACACCGAAGGATCGAACTTGGGCTCGCTCGCCATGCCCAGAATCTCGCCGTTATTGGGGTCGAGGCACACCACGGCACCGTTGCCGGCGTCGCTGTGGCCTGTGGTCTTAGCGAGCTCAATGGCACTTGCCAGCGCCGTCTCGCAAGCCTGCTGAATCTTAAGGTCGAGCGTAAGCTTGATATCCGAGCCGGCCTTGGCGGGCACGGCGCCGGCCTGACCGGTCACGTTGCCCGAGGCATCGACCTTGACGGTCTGTTCGCCGCGAATGCCCTGCAGCAGGTTTTCGTAATAGCTCTCGACACCCGCCTGGCCCACGATGTCGCCCGACTGGTACGTAATATGCCCGGCAGCGCTATCGTCACCACCGGACGCCTTCTTATTCTGGGCCTCGAGCTGCTCGGAAGTAATGGTGCCGGTGTAACCCAAGATATGGCAGGCGGTCTCGCCGTACGGGTACTGGCGCTCGGTGCGCTCGGCGATCTTCACGCCGGGAAACTCACCAGCGTGTTCCTGAATATAGGCAACCGTGGAACGACGAACGTCGGTGGCAATGGTGTGCAGGCTCTGGGCGCCCTCGGAATTGTCCTGAATGTTGCGCAGAACCGCGACGTAGGGCATGCCGAGCACATTCGCGAGATGATGCACCAGCACGGTGTCGTTGGCCAGGTCGCGATAGGCGACGACGGCAAGCGAGGGGCGATTTTGCACCAGCGCGACGCCGTTGCGGTCCAAGATGCGGCCGCGCACGGCAGGCGTGGTGACGGTGCGGGTCTGGTTGCTCTTGGCCTGTTTGTCGTAATAGTCCGACGAGACCATCTGCATACCCCACAGCTTGACGGCAAGCGCGGCAAACATCGCGCCCACACCCGTGGTGAGGATGGAGAAGCGGCCCTTAAACGCCGTCGAGGCCGTATTGCCCTCGCCCTCGGTGGCGCGCGGAGCCGTTCCGTGCTGCGTGTCATAGGTGAAACGGGAATCGCCACGGCGCATAATAACCAGCGCGACAACAATGGCCACGACCAGCACGATACCGGCGATGATGACCGTTATCTGGGAAGACATCTATGGGCCTCCCCTATTTGAGCTTTCGGGTCTTAGGCTTAAAGCGCATGCCCGTCTGGCGGTTGCCGCGTGCAGAGAATCCGTAACCGGCCTGCGGAGCGGCGCCGGACATCAAAAACGGGATAGCGATCAAGCCCGTCAGGATCGAGGACGGCAGCGCGTGCCCAAAGATGGCAACCACAAAGCTCGTCTCCAGGCCCATAAACAGCAAGATGATGCTGTAGACCACGTTAATGGCAAACGCGAAGGCGCCCACGGTAATGCCGCGCGCACTCGGCGAGCCGCCCGTCTGGCCAGCCGCGCTGTGCACCAAAGCAAAACTGCCCACGGTCAGCAGCAGCGACATAACACCCACCGGCACGGCGGCGGAAAGGTCATAGAACAGGCCGCTACAAAAGCCGCATACGACGGCACGCGTAGGGTCGCCCGAAAACACGCTCAGGCACACCAGGATGATCATAAAGTTGACGCGACCGCCCGCGATGGAGATTTGTGGCGCCAGGCCCGCCTGCAGCAGCACGCACACAATGGCGGCAATCGCAAACGTGCGGGAGCTCGCCCCCTGCTCGTGTAGATCCATGGACATGCCCCCTATTCGCTCGAGCCCGAGTCGGTCGTGCCGGACGCATCGGAGTTTTCATCCGAACTCTCGTCCTTGGTCTTGGTCGCTGCATCGCGCGACGTACCCTGCGGCGTACTGTTGGCGGTGTCCACATCATCGTCCGAAGCCGACTGCTCGTCGGTGAGCGAGGTGATGACGAGCACTTCCTCGTTATTCTCGGCCGTGGTCTGCGCACGCACCACAATGGTGTAGTACACGTCGTTAGCAGACTTCTCGACCGAAGACACGGTACCGAGCGGCAGGCCCTTGGGGAACACGCCGCCGATGCCCGAGGTCACGATGATGTCGCCCACCTTGACATCGGAGTCGACGCTCACGTAGTCCAGGCGCAGCGTGCCGTCGGGCTGGCCCTGCAGCATGCCTTGAGCGCGCGTGTCCTGCACCATGGCAGACACGCCCGAGTTCTCGTCACCGATCAGGCGCACGGTGGAGGTCTTAGCCGAAACCTCGATAATCTGGCCAATAACACCAGCGGAGCTCGTCACGGGCATATTGATGGTAAGACCGTCGGCAGAACCCTTGTCGATGGTGACCGTCGAGGTCCAGGCATCGCCCGAGGCGCCCACAATACGCGCGGCGGTCGACTTGAGGTTATAGGTCGACTGCAGTCCAACCAGGCCCTCAAGGCGCTCAGCGGTCTTTTGCGCCTCGGAGAGCTCGGCCACCTTGGAGGTCAGCTCCTCGTTTTGCTTCTTAAGCTCGGCAAGCGTGTCCTGCGAGGCCGTAAGGTTCGAGAACACGTTACCGATGGCGTTAAACGGCGACGCTACCGCCGAGCCCACAAAGCGCATCGGCGAGGTAATCGTCGTCACGCCCGAACGCACGGCATGAATCGGCCCCGCCTCGCCTTCACGAATATAAAACGTGAGGAGCAGCACCGAAATCACGCTGAAAACAATCAACGGGCGCATACCCGTTGATTGTCGTTTGGTATTCAGATTTGAAGAGAAACCCGAAGATCGTGCCAAATGGAATCCACCTTTAGGAAATTAAGCATTGGTTTGGACGAAGCCGCCGTCAAATGCATTTGCCTCGAGCACGCGGGCACAGCCGTTGACGACGTTGTCGAGCGCCGTAGGGCTAACGTTGACCGAAACGCCGGTCTCGTCGCGCAAGCGTACGTCGAGGCCGCGCAGCAGTGCACCGCCGCCGGTCAACAGAATGCCGTAGTACATAAGATCCGAGGCCAGATCGGGCGGCGTGGCGTCCAAGGCATCCTTAACGGCCTTGGCCATCTCGTCGAGCGGCTTGTTGAGAGCGCGGCGAATCTCCTCGCTCTCAATACGAACCGTCTTGGGCAGGCCCGTGATGACGTCGCGGCCGTTGACCTCGACGTCGAGCTCGTCCTTGAGCGGCACGGCAGAGCCGACCTTAATCTTAATGTCCTCGGCCGTGCGCTCGCCAATGGCCAAGTTGTAGGCATCACGAACATGCGTGAGGATAGCCTGATCGAACTCGTCGCCGGCAATACGAATGGACTGCGACACGACGATACCGCCCATGGCGATAACGGCGACCTCGGTGGTACCACCGCCGATGTCAATGACCATGGAGCCGGTCGGCTCCTCGACAGGCAAGTCAGCACCGATAGCCGCGGCCATAGGCTCCTCGATCAGATAAGCCTGGCGAGCGCCAGCCTGAATCGTAGCCTCGAACACGGCGCGCTTCTCGACCGACGTGACGCCGGAGGGAACGCATACGACAACGCGCGGGCGCGGGGTCCACGGGTAGCGCTTTTCGGAGGCCTTGTCGATGAAGTAGCGCAGCATAGCCTCGGTAACATCGAAATCGGCGATAACGCCGTCCTTGAGGGGGCGAACAGCCACAATGTTGCCGGGCGTACGGCCGAGCATGCGCTTAGCCTCGATGCCGACCGCAAGGATGCGCTCGTCGTTTTTGTCGATGGCGACGACAGAGGGCTCGCGAATGACGATACCCTTGCCGCGCACGGAGACAAGCGTGTTGGCGGTGCCGAGGTCGATGGCAAGATCGCCCGCGTAGCTACCGAAGAACATATCCATCAAAGAAAACAACGCAACTCCTGATGTGTTGGATGATTGCTGGAAAACCTAATAGCTCATACTAGCGCAAACCCGGCACCCCACTTGCGGCGAGGCACCGGGCAGAGCCAAACCCCATAAGGTCACTACTGGTTATCGGCAGCCGAGAAATCGATATCGAACGAGGACACGGCCCAACCGATATGGTTGTCGGAGCGCACGAATTTGACGGTGTACTCCTGCTCGCCGCCCTTGGACAGCGAAGCCTTCACCTTGGCAGTGGTCTCGGTCATGGACTGGTCCATACCCTCGACAGAGACGGTGGCGCCCTGCGGGATCGAGGAGATAATCATCGCCTTGGCGTCCTCGGACAGGCTCGAAGCCAGGCAGGACTCGGCCTTGGCGGTATCGCCGTCGCCGGCAGCCTGGAACAGATCGGTGATGACGGACTCCTGCGAGGGAATACCCATGCCGCGCGTATAGGCAAAGCCCAGACCGCCGGCAGCAATGACGATCAGCAGAAGCAGCACCAGGAAAATCTTGAGACCCGTGTGACGATGGCGACGGCGAACCTTTGCCTGCTTGCGGTCCTGCTGGACCATCTCGGACTCAGACAGCGTAAAGAAGCCGGTGTCCGAGGGGTCGGGCATAAACTGACCGGTCGCACCCGTGGGGTCGAGCGGATCGACGGCAGGTGCGTCCATCGAGGGAGCCGGAGCCGTGGCCATGGCAGTCTGGGCCGAAAGCGCAGCGAGCGAATCGTGCACGCGCGCAAGCTCGTCGGACTGCTCGGGCGTGAGCTGGTAGATACCGTCGGCAGTGGCGGCATTAAAGGCGTCGAGCGCCTCGGAGGGACGACCGGCAGCAGAGAGCGCCTCGCCCATGCCGGCGTTCAGCGCACGGCTGTCGTCGCGCGGACCGGCAAAATCGATGGCCGTGCGATAGGTCTCCACGGCGTCCGCGGGACGGCCAAGCTTGATGAAGCAGCGGCCGAGCTCGCCAAGGGCGGCTGCAGGAGCCGGGTTGGCACCGTCGATGGCTGCCTGGCGGAAGGCGGTGCCGGCGTTGGCGTAGTCGCCCGACTGGAACAGCGCGTTGCCCAGGCCCAGGTAGGCCTTAAATGGCGTAGCGTAGGATGCGTCCTGAGTGGCGGCGGAGAACGCCTGGGCAGCCGTGGTGTAGTCGCCCACGGCGGCGAGCGCTTTGCCGCGATTGGTGAGCAGCGCGCCGCGCTTACCATAGGTTCCGTCGTTAAGAGCAGCGGCGTAGGCCTCGGCAGCCTCGGCGTACATACCCAAGTGCATCAGGGCGTTGCCGCGCAGATGGTCGGCCTCGCCCATGATCTCGCTGGGGGTCTTTGCTGCACCGAGCATCTGGGCGGCAGCGGAAAAATCGCCCGCGCGGTAAGCAGCGCGGCCCTGTTGGATCAACTGGCTATTCAAGGAAGTCCCCTTTTACTCGTGAACGATCTCGACGTGGACGATCTCGTCGCCGGCACGCAGCTGCGAAATCACGTCGAGGCCCTCGACCGTGGTGCCAAAGACGGTGTAACCGGAGTCCAGATTGTGCTGGGCACCTAGGCAGAAGTAGAACTGGGAACCCGCGGAATCAGGATCCATCGAGCGCGCCATAGCAAGCGCACCGTCGACGTGGCTGTTGCGCGGATTGGTAGCGAACTCGCCCTTGATGCAATAGCCGGGGCCACCGGTACCGGGCATACCGTCGGGGCCCTCAAGGCCGGCAGCGACATCGGCGCCGGACATATCGCGGGTATTGGGGTCGCCGCCCTGGATCACAAAGCCGGGCACATAGCGGTGAAACTTAAGGCCGTCGTAGAAGCCCATCGTGGAAAGCTCGCAGAAGTTCGCCACATGGATGGGAGCACCCTCGCCGTCAAATTTGACCTTGATCGTGCCCTTCGACGTCTCGATGATCGCACACTCGTCACCAGCGAGCTGGTACTCGGGCGTATAAAGCTCTTTCTTAAAACCAAACATGTGGTTCCTTCCTCGTGCGTTTAAAGCATATTTGTACGAATTGTAGCAATAAGCACGGGCTTCCATCAATTGCGCACGCAGGTTATGCCGTCGGAGGGCAACAAATTACGAACGCGGCTGCGGCTTCCAGGCGCTCACATTGGCATCGTACTGGTTAAGGGCGCTGTTGCCGCCCTGTGCGATGGGCGCCAAGATTTCGCTCTGGCGGGCGCTCAGCGACTCTCCATCGGGAATGGACAGCGAGATATCCCAGCTCTGGCAGATCATGTCGACACGCTCGTACATCCACTCGGCAAGCTGCTTGAGGTGCTCGATATCCTCCGCGTAGACCGTATCGTCTTGCACCTTAAGGTTATTGAGCTCGTCTTGGGTCTTTTTGATCTGGTCGCGCAGGGCATAAGCGCTCTGCGACAGCTCCTGGCGCGTGGAGAGCGGCGTGCGCAGGTACCCGCTGTTAAACGAGTCGACGACCTCGCCGATCTGATCATCGTCGCCATACGACACGATGGTCTGATACAGACCGTCGAGCTTGGTATAGAGCTGGTCGTCGGAAAGAACGGTCTCCTCCTGGACCACCTCGGCGGTATCGTCGGGCTTATTCTCGTCCTCGGAAGCCTCGCCCTTCTGGCGCGAGGGAAACGTCGTCTTGGCGGCCTGGCCAAACTGGTCGTAAAAGCCCGGCATAACGCCCATGGGGTCCGACGTCACAAACCAATAGGCACCGCCGCACACGGCAGCGAGCAACGCGATAACGATGAGCGGCTTGGGAATATGGCGCTTGTGCTTGTGGTATGCATCCTCGTCCGGGTGCACCTTGCGCTTGGGTTTTTGATTTTTGGACTGAGCGTCGTCACGAAGGGACACCGGCAGCGGGATATCGACCTTGGGAATGCCAAAATCCTTATCGAAGGCCGGCAGCACGCAGGTCTCGTTTGGATCGGCGGCATCGGAGAGCACCGCGGCGGCAGAGGCCGGCGCGTGGGGCACCTCAGTATCGATCTGCTCCTGGGTCAGGCGCGGAAAACCAGCCGTGCGTCCTGCCGCCAGGTCGGATGCGGCGGCGTCCTTAGAAAGGATGCCCGGCGCGGGACGACCGCACTTGGGACAGGTGCGGTCGTGCGGAGACAGGCGGGCACCACAGCCGTCGCAAAACACGAACTCGGTGTGCTCGGGGCCATCGCCGGGTCCAACGTAGGCATTGCAATAGGGGCAGAACGAGGAGCCGTCCTCTATGGTCTTGAGACAATGCGGGCAGATCACGGCATCCTCTTTTCGGAATCATTCGAACAATCGAGGTTAGAGCATAACATCGCTACGCCTCTAAAGGCACAGGGCACCAATTCAACATCGCCAGGGTAGCTACTTCTTCTTTTTCTTAGGCATCGAGACCTTGATGCCTTGGGCCGATTTGGTCACACGGGAGCGCTTGGCACCCGCGCTCTTCTTTTTCTTGGGCTGCGCCTGGGCCACACCCTCGAGCGCGCGGGCCTCAGCCTCACGGGCGGTGCGCTCATCACGTCGCTGGGCCATATCGGCCGCGACACGCTCGGCAAAACGCCGGGCGGTTGAACCCGTCGAGCTTACCTTGCCGCCACCGCGACCCAGACGGACGCGAACGCCACGGCCAAAGCCAGTGGCCGAATGGCGACGGCGCGGCTTAAGCGAGTCCATCATCGTGGCAAGCTTAAAGAACACCGAGCAGGTAAAGACTATGATGACCGCCAAAATGACCATCTGGCCGATGGACAGATTGGCGATGGACAGCAGCTCCGGGAGCCCGATAACGCCTACCAAAATACCGGCAACCACAAACACAAACAGCACCACGCGCAAGGGCGTAAGCGGCTGCGAGATGCGCCAGATCAGGCTGACGCTCGCCGCACACGACGTAAGCAGGCACATGGTCGAAAGCGTGAGCTGGTTAAAACCGAACACGCGCGCCACAAAGATATCGAGCGCCGCGGCCAAAATGACTGCAACCGACGCCGGCAGCGCGCGCTTGAGCACGTTGGTCAAGAACGACCCCTTCACGCGGGCGTTGTTGGGCTCCAGCCCCAGCACAAAGCCCGGCGCGCCGATGCAGAAGAAGTTGATGAGCGTCATCTGGATGGGCTCAAAGGGATACGGCGGCAGCGCGATGCACAGTGCCGCCAGCCCCATCGAGAACAGCGTCTTGGTCAGGAACAGCGAGGCGGAACGCTGCAGGTTGTTAATAGAGCGGCGACCCTCGGCCACGACGGCGGGCATCGAGGCAAAGTCGTTATCGACCAGCACGATCTCGGCAACGTTGCGCGCGGCATCGGAGCCGGCGGCCATAGCCACGGAGCAATCGGCTTCCTTGAGCGCCAACACGTCGTTGACACCGTCACCCGTCATGGCAACGGTGTGCTCGCGGCGCTTGAGCGCCTGCACGAGCTCGCGCTTCTGCTGCGGCGTCACGCGGCCAAAGACGTGGTAACGGTCCACCGCCGCATCGAGCTTAGCAGGCGTATCGAGCGTCGTGGCGTCCACGTAGGCATCGGCACCCGGTATGCCCACCACGCGCGCGATCGACGACACGGTACGAGGGTCGTCGCCGCTGATCACGTTGAGGGTCACGCCCTGCTCATTAAAATAGCCAATGGTCTCGGCAGCCGAGGTACGGATCTCGTCGCGGATGGTCACAAAGCCCATGGGCTCGGCCTCGCCCACCATATCGCCGTCGGGCGTAAAACCGTCCACGCGCGCCACCACGAGCACGCGGCAGGTGTCGGCAAGCTCGGCGACACGGTTCTCGACAAGCGCAAACGCACGGTCCGAAAGCACGAACTGCGCCGCGCCCATCACATAGGAGCCCTGCGCAAACGAGGCGCCGCTCCACTTTTTGGACGACGAGAACGGAATGACCGACAGCGGCTCGGACACCTCGACCGGACGATCGGCGTAATAGTTGAGCAGTGCCTGACAGGTCTCGTTAGCATCGGCCGAGGTCGCACGCGCCACGTTGGCGAGTGCAAAGTCGAGCACCGTGGTATCGACGGGAACGGTCGCCTCGCTCTCCCCCACGCCCAAACCAACGCCCTCGACCGGTAGCGGATAGGTACCCTCTACCTCCATGCGACCCGATGTGATGGTGCCGGTCTTATCCAGGCACAGCACGTCGACGCGCGCGAGCGTCTCGATGCAGTAGAGCTGCTGCGCCAGCACCTTGCGACGCGCCAGGCGTACCGTGGCGATGGCCAGCACCGACGAAGTCAGCAACACCAAGCCCTGCGGGATCATACCCAGCAGGGCACCCACCGTGGACAGGAGCGCCGACGAGGGCACGCGGCCGGCCAGCAGCTCGGAAAAGCACCACGAAAGCGCGCTATCGCCCGGCGTGCCAGCAGCGTCCCACAGCCCGCTTACACTCGAGGCGAACAGAGCCAGGCCAAGCGGAATCATGATGATGCTCGCAAAGCGCACGATGGCGTTGAGCGCGTTCATGATCTCGGAATTGACCTTTTTGACGTACTTGGCCTCGTTATTAATCTTGGCCACGTAGTTGTCGGCGCCGACATGGATCACACGGGCGCGCAGCAGGCCCGAGTCGATAAAGCTGCCACTCATGAGCTCGGAACCGGGCTGCTTTTTGATGAGGTCGCTCTCGCCCGTCAGCAGGCTCTCGTTCACGAGCGCCTCGCCCGACACGACCACGGCGTCGGCGGGAATCTGATCACCGCGCCCCAGGCGAATGATGTCGTCGAGCACGATTTGGTCCAGGTCGAGCTCAACCTCGGCACCATCACGCACCGCAATGGCCTTTTTTGAGGTAAGCAGCGTGAGCTTGTCGACCATGCGCTTGGAACGCATGGACTGGATGACACCGATGGCGGTGTTCAAGAACACCACGAACAAGAACGTCAGGTTCTTAAACGAACCGGTCAGCAGCACCAAAACCGCCAAGACCACGTTGATCAAGTTGAACAGCGTGCAGAGGTTTTCGATGATGAGCTCGCGGACCGATTTGGTTTTGAGCTCCATGTTGCGGTTGATCTTGCCGGCGGCAATGCGCTGTTCGACCTCGCCAGTCGATAGTCCGCGCTCGATATCCGTCGTTGCCATACCACGTCCTATCACGTCGCGTCGCTATAAGAAAAACCGCCCGGACCATGCGAGGTTCGGACGGTCTTACGTTCGATGGTGCCCCATGTTGGATTCGAACCAACGGCCTTCTGCTCCGGAGGCAGACGCTCTAATCCCCTGAGCTAATAGGGCCAACGGTTGGCATTATACCCAAGTGCGCCATGGGCTAACAAAATAAAAGGAAAAGCTTTGCAATTCCGTGGGAGACACAGCCCGGCAGCTCACTTTAGAACGCAAAAGTGAGCTTAATAGTATAAACTCACATGCACCATATATACGGCTCGCGATGCGGGCCGTTTTTGCAAGGGTTATCCATCGAGGTGAGAGGCACACCATGATTGCAATTTTAAAGCAGAGCGCCAGCGACGAGGCCGTCAGCCATATCGTCAGCTGGATTGAGAAAAAGGGACTCAAGACCGACGTCTCGCGCGGTGAGAACGAGACCATTATCGGTCTTGTGGGAGACACCACCAAGATCGACCCGTTCCTCCTCGAGTCCATGGACGTCGTCGAGCGCGTGCAGCGCGTCTCCGAGCCGTTCAAGCGCGCCAACCGCAAGTTCCACCCCGAGGACTCCGTCATCGACTGCGGCCACGGCGTCAAAATCGGCGGCGACCAGTTCCAGGTCATCGCCGGCCCCTGCTCCGTCGAGGGCGAGAACCTCATCCGCATCGCCCGTCGCGTAAAGGCTGCCGGCGCCACGATGCTGCGCGGCGGCGCCTACAAGCCCCGCACTTCCCCGTACGCCTACCAGGGCATGGGCCCCGCTGGCCTGGACCTGCTGTGCGAGGCCTCCGCCGAGCTCGACATGCCGATCGTCACCGAGATTATGGACCCGCGCGACGTGCAGGTCTTCTTGGACAAGAAGATTGACGTCATGCAGATCGGCGCCCGTAACGCCCAGAACTTCCCCCTGCTCAAGGAGGTCGGCAAGACCCAGACCCCGATTCTGCTCAAGCGCGGCATGTCCGGCACGATCGACGAGCTGCTCATGGCCGCCGAGTACATCATGAGCGAGGGCAACGACAACGTAATCCTGTGCGAGCGCGGAATCCGCACCTTCGAGACCCGCACCCGCAACACCTTCGACCTTAACGCCGTGCCGGTGCTGCACCACCTGTCGCACCTGCCCGTCGTTGCCGACCCCAGCCACGCCACCGGCTACACCCGCTACGTTGAGCCTATGGCGCTCGCGGCGACCGCCTGCGGCGCCAACGGTCTGGAAATCGAAGTCCACGACGAGCCCAGCCGCGCATGGTCCGACGGCGCCCAAGCCCTCACCCCCGACCAGTTCGACGACACCATGCGCCGCATTCGCGCCATCCGCGAGGTTGTCTGCCAAGAGACCATGGAGTAGCCCATGGGTACGGTGAGAAACGCGCGCGTTAACCAGGGCGGTCCCAAATGCGCCGGCATTGTGGGCCTGGGCCTCATCGGCGGCAGCTTTGCCCGCGGCTATGCACAGGCGGGCGTCCGCGTGCTGGCCTGGGACCCCGATGACGATGTCATGACGGCCGCCAGCATGGGCACTGTCGCCGGAGAGCTCAACGACAAGACACTCGGCGAGTGCGACATCATCGTGCTGGCCTGCTACCCCGAGGCCTGCATCGATTGGCTCGAGGCGCATGCCCAAGCGCTCGCCGACGCCACCGATACCGAGGCCATCATGGGCCCCGTGGTGATCGACACCGTGGGCGTCAAGGGTATCGTGTGCGAGCGCGCCTTTGAGCTTGCCCGCGAGCACGGTTTTTACTTTGTGGGCGCGCACCCCATGGCGGGCACGCAGTTCTCGGGCTACGCGCATTCCCGCGCCGACCTGTTCCAGGGCGCACCGCTCGTGCTTGTACCGCCCGCAGTGGACGACGCACTTAAGCTGGAGCTTTTAGGCCAGGTGCGCGAGATGGTACGTCCCTTAGGCTTTGGCAAGTTCAGCGTAACGAGCGCCGCCGAGCACGACCGCGTCATCGCCTTTACGAGCCAGCTCGCGCACGTCGTCTCCAACGCCTACGTTAAGAGCCCGACCGCTCAGGTCCACCACGGCTTTTCGGCCGGCAGCTACCGCGACCTCACCCGCGTGGCGCACCTCAATCCGCAGATGTGGTCCGAGCTCATGATCGATGACGCCGATGCGCTCACCTTCGAGATCGACCATCTGATCGAGTCGCTTGGCGCCTACAGCCGCGCCCTTAAGGAACGCGACCAGCGCTATCTGGAGAATCTCCTTGCCGAGGGCGACCGCATCAAGCGCGCGCTCGACGACGAGGCCTCCCACTAGACCACCCATCACGCCAGGTCGAAAGGACCGAAGCTTATGGCGATTACCATCGATATCGACACCGCACGCCCCTACCAGGTGCATGTGGGCACGTTTTTGCTGGAGCAGGCAGGTCCGCTCGTACGCGCCACCGCCGGCGGCACCAAGGCTGTCATCGTGACGGACACCAACGTGGGCCCGCTCTACCAGATGCCCGTTAAGCAGAGCCTCGAATCCGCAGGATATGAGGTGAGCGTCTGCACCTTCGAGGCCGGCGAGGCTCATAAGCGTGCCGAGACCTACGTTGCCATTTTGGAGTTTGTGGCCGAGCACGAGCTTTCGCGCTCCGACGTGATCGTGGCGCTCGGCGGCGGCGTCGTGGGCGACGTGGCGGGCTTTGTGGCCGCCACCTACATGCGCGGCTGCAAGTTTGTGCAGATTCCCACAAGCCTGCTCGCCATAGTGGATTCGTCGGTCGGCGGCAAAACGGCCATCGACCTGACAGCCGGCAAGAACCTGGCCGGCGCCTTTTGGCAGCCGAGCGTGGTCATCGCCGACGTGGGGTGCCTAGCAACCCTCACGCCCGAGCAGTTCGCCGATGGCTGCGGCGAGGTCGTCAAGCACGCCGT
>CAKTWE010000028.1 GCA_934630385.1 uncultured Collinsella sp. | reverse complement strand
ATCTTGTTGCAGCCGCCCGTGCGGGGGAGGACCTGCCCAAGCTCGATGTGACCTACGGTGCCGGCACCATGGCGGCAGCGCTTTCGTCTGCCGAGGCCTCGCGCTGGATCTCGCTCGCGGGCGCTGCGGCCGCACTTGAGCCCGCCGCCTCCAACGGCGACGTTGCCAAGGCCGCCGAGCATGCGGCCACCGAGCGTGCCGAGGTCGAGATCGAGCAGGTCAAGGTCGACTCGACTGCCGCCGCCACGCTCGAGTCGTATTTCAACTTCGGTGCGTACGCGATTATCTCGTCGGTCATCGTGTCGGTGGGGCTGGTGTTCTCGGGCATGAACGAGCCCGAGCGCGTGCGTCGTATGGATGCCGGCCCAATCTCCGAGCGTCAGCGCTCGATCGCCGTGTTTGCGGCCGCCGCCGTGATCACCGTCTGCATCTGGTTTGTGTCGAGCATGATGGGCGTCGTGGGCTTTGCCGGCGCGGTCGCCGAGGTCGGCGCGGGCCGTGTGTGCCTGGCACTGGCAGCGACGTTTGCCCTGGCGTGCACGCCGCTGGCCGTTGGCTTTGCGCTTTCGAGCCTGGGCGCGCGCGAGGAACTGCTCAACGGTGTGGGCAACCTGCTCGGCATGCTCATGACGTTTTTGGGCGGCGCCTGGATGCCGCTGTCGCTGATGGGCCCGGCCGTGCAGACGGTGGCGCACTTTGTGCCGACATATTGGGTGAACGACGCGATCGGCAAGGCGCTTGCCGCGGACCTGACGTCCACCGTGCTGGGTGACATCGCCTGCGACCTTGGCGTCACCGTGCTCTTTGCCGTGGCAATTGCCGCCGTAGGCCTAGCCCTCGCACGCGCCAAATCCCGCGCCTAGCCACCTAGTCATTGGGGACAGTCTTTGCCGATTCGCCGGCTCGCCGGCCGGGCCGGCAAGGACTGTCCCAATATGCCGGCCTTTGGGACACCCAGCTGCCGGGTGGCGAAAGAGCGTCCCTGGCGGCACTCATTTAAGTCTGTCCCCAATGAGTGGTTTGCCCAATGACTGGTTTGGAAATAATTGCGCCTGTCGCTAAAAAATAGTTCACCTGGGTTTACTATTATGCTCATAAAGTAGCAAGAGGCTAACAATGGGGGATGACATGGCAGCGCAGAAAGCCTACGTCCAGGTCAAAGGGCTCAAGAAACACTACGGCGACGGTGATGCGCGCCTGACGGTACTCGATGGCATCGACACGTCCATCAACCGCGGCGAGATCTGCGTCATGCTGGGGCCCTCGGGTTCGGGCAAGTCGACCTTTCTCAACCTCATTGGCGGCCTGGAGGATGCCGATGGCGGCTCCATCATGGTGGACGGCTGCGACCTCACGGTGCTCAAGCCTACCGATCTGGGCGAGTACCGACGCCGCGAGCTGGGCTTTGTCTTCCAGTTCTACAACTTGGTGCCCGACCTTACCATCAAGGAGAACATCGAGGTCACGGCGCACCTGTCCAAAAACCCGCTCAATGTCGACGACCTGCTGCGTTCGCTGGGCCTCTACGAGCACCGCAACAAGTTCCCGCGCCAGGTCTCGGGCGGCCAACAGCAGCGTTGCGCCATCGGCCGCGCACTCGTCAAAAACCCGGGCCTGCTGCTGTGCGACGAGCCCACGGGCGCGCTTGACTACAAGACGTCCAAGGAAATCTTGCAGCTCATGGAGGATGTCAACCGCACCTACGGCTGCACCATCATCATTGTCACCCACAATGCCGCCATCGCGCGCATGGCCAATCGCGTGCTGCGCCTGCGCGATGGGCGCATCGTCGAGGACGAGCTCAACGAGTCGCCCATCGCGGCCGCCGATCTCGATTGGTAGGCGACGCCATGACACCTCTCGCAAAACGTCTCCCGCGCGAGCTGCGCCGCAATGTCGGCAAGTACCTGGGCATCTTTTTGCTTATGTGCGGGAGCATCGCTCTCACCTCGGGCTTTTTGCTCGCGGCGCATTCCATCGGTTGCCTTATCGACGACATGCGCGATGCGTACACGATTGAGGACGGCCGCGTGACCACCTCCTTCGAGGCTACCGACGATCAACTCAAGGCCGCCGAGGACGCTGCCGGCGACGTCGGCGGCGTCACGCTCTACAAGAATTTCTCCATCGACGCCATCATCAAAAAGACCGCCGGCGACGACGGCACCAAGCGCACGCTGCGCACCTATGCGCACCGCACCAAGGTCGATATTGCGTCCTACTGTGAGGGCAGGCAGCCTAGGGCGGACGATGAGGTGGCAATCGACCGTGTCTTCGCCACCAACAACGACCTCGCCGTGGGCGATAAGGTCGAGCTTGAGGGCCGCACCTACACCATCTGCGGCATCATGACGCAGCCCGATAGCCAGGCGTTGTTCCTCGACAATTCGGACTTTACGGTGAACACCATCACGTACGGCGTGGCCGAGGTCACCGACGCCGGCTTTGCCGCGCTCGAGGATGCCGGCGGCGCGCCTGCCTACACCTACTCCTTCACCTTTGCCGATCGCGACATCCCCACCGCGGATCGCATCGATGCGGAGCAGGATATGGTCGAGGCGCTGACCGATGCCGATGCGCGCGTGGACGATCTGATCGATGCCGATTCCAACCAGGGCATTGGCTATGCGCGCGATGATGTGGACGGCGACTCCATGATGTGGATGACGTTGCTCAACATAATCATCGTGATCATGGCGTTCGTCTTTGTGGTTCTTACCGACGCCACCATCGAGGAGGAGAGCGCCATCATCGGCACGCTGCTCGCCAGCGGCTATCGCCGTCGCGAGATCGTGCTGCACTACCTGGCACTTCCTGCCATCGTGGGCGTGGTCGCGGCGCTTTTGGGCACTGCGCTCGGCGTTGTGTTCTTTACCGAGCCCATGCGCAGCCTCTATTACGGTTCGTACAGCCTGCCGCCTTTCCAGGTGTACTGGAGCTGGGAGATCTTTGTGAAGTGCGCCGTGGTTCCCGCCGTCGCGCTCATCCTCATCACGCTGGTGGGCCTGCTTCGCAAAATGGGCAAGACGCCGTTGCAGTTCCTTCGTCACGAGGCGAGCGGCAAATCGGGCACCAAGCGCGGCTTGCAGCTGCCGGAGCGCATGGGTTTTGTTTCCCGCTTCCGCCTGCGCATTTTCCTGCGCAACCTGGGCAACTTCGCCACGCTGTTCGTGGGCATTGCGTTTGCGTCGCTGCTGCTGCTCTTTGGCCTGGCGATTCTGCCCACGATGACGCACTACGCGGACAACCTCGAGACAAGCCTGGTCGCCGAGCACCAGTACACGCTCAAGGCTCCGCTGGAGCTCGAGGGCACTGCCGAGGAACGCGAGCAGTGGTCGGCACTCGAGCGCTTGCAGTCGGTTGACGGCGCGCTGCTTTCCGCCGCCCAGGATGCCGATGACGAGCTTGGCGACGCGGCCGATGCGGCGCAGGCAGCAGCTGATGCCGCAGTCAGCTCTCCGTCTGCCGAGAGCCTGACCGCGGCGCAGGACGCGCTCGCCAAGGTTCAGGACAAGAAGGATGCGCTCTACGCGCGCCTTGACGATCTTGCCGATGCCCTCGGCTGCGACCGCGATGAGGCCATCGACCTGATCGACAAGGCCTCTAAGATTGACACTGGCAACGACGATATCCACCCGGTCAATACGACCGACAACGACGTGGGCGCAATTGCACAGGCCGAGAAATATGCCGTTTACCAGCTGCAATACGACCGCGGCGATGGTAATGGCGAGGAGACGATTTCCGTCTATGGCATTTCATCTGACTCGCGCTATTGGAAAGACCTCAACGTCGGCGATGGGCGCGTCGTCTTTGGCGGCGGTCTGCTCGATAAGTTTGGCTGGAGCGAGGGCCAGAAGGTCACGCTCAGCGACAAGTACGAGGGCGAGCATTATTCCCTTGAGTACGCGGGCAAGGATTGTGCCTGGGGCTCAAAGTCGGACATGAATATCTATATGAGCATCGACGACTTTAATGAGCTGTTCGACAACGACGCCGCCTACTTTAACGGCTATGTGAGCGACGAGAAGCTCGACCTCGACGCGCGCTACTTTGCCGGCGACACCACGCCCGACGACATGCGCGCCGTGGGCGACCAGTTCATCGGCATGATGAGCAAAATGATCGGAATGATGGTCGGGCTCGCGGTGTTTATCTTCCTGCTGTTTATGTACCTGCTGACCAAGGCTGTGATCGACCACAGCGCCCGTTCGATCAGCTACATGAAAGTCTTTGGCTATCGCGATGGCGAGATCTCGCA
Source organism: uncultured Collinsella sp. (assembly GCA_934630385.1). GTDB lineage: Bacteria > Actinomycetota > Coriobacteriia > Coriobacteriales > Coriobacteriaceae > Collinsella. The sequence continues at coordinate 17,498 of CAKTWE010000028.1, read as the reverse complement.
TCTGTACATTCGATCGATCACGCTGTGTGTGGCGGCGTCGCTCGTGCTGAGCCTGCCGGTCATTATTGGCTCGCTCACGGCCATCTTCCGCTCGATGCTGCTCGCCTACAACGGCAATATCGAGATCTACGTGCCCGCTTGGTCCATGGCTGCATGCGTCGGCATTGGCTTTGCAACCTATCTGGTCGTGGCGTTGCTGCACATGCGCTCCATCAAGCGCGTGAGCCTGGCCGAAGCTCTCAAAGTCCAAGAGTAGTCATCGGGGACAGTCTTTGCCTATTCGTCGGCTCGCCGGCCGGGCTGGCAAGGACTGTCCCTGGCGGCACTCATTTAAGTCTGTCCCCAATGAGTGGTTGTCGGCCGTGTTGACAAGGACTGCCCCCAGCTGCCGGCAGGAAAGGAACGTCCCTAGCTGCCAGGTGGCGAGGCACTCATTTAAGTCTGTCCCCAATGAGTGGTTTCAGTCATTTAAGTCTGTCCCCAACGACTGGGTTTCGCGCTTGACTTCGACCCTACTTTAACGGGTACCATCCTCTATGTCTGTAACGCCATATAGACCGAGGGGATAGATCTATGACCGCAACTGCACCCGCAGCACCCGCTAAGGTGTACTTCACCAACCTGCGCACGCATGCTCGCGAGAGCCAGCTCGACAAGCTCAAGCGCCTCATCCGTCACGCCGGTATCGAGCAGATTGACTTTGAGAACAAGTTCGTCGCCATCAAGATTCACTTTGGCGAGCTGGGCAACCTGAGCTTTTTGCGCCCCAACTACGCCCGCGCCGTCGCGGATGTCGTGAAGGAGCTGGGCGGCAAGCCCTTCCTCACCGACTGCAACACGCTCTATGTCGGTAGCCGCAAAAACGCGCTCGAGCACATCGACACCGCCTATCAGAACGGCTTTACCCCGTATGCCACGGGTTGCCAGATCATCATCGCCGACGGCCTCAAGGGTACCGACGAGGCGCTCGTTCCGGTCGAGGGCGGCGAGTACGTGCGCGAGGCCAAGATCGGTCAGGCACTCATGGATGCCGATATTGTGATCAGCCTCACCCACTTTAAGGGCCATGAGCAGGCCGGTTTTGGCGGCGCCATGAAGAACCTGGGTATGGGTGGCGGCAGCCGCGCCGGCAAGATGGAGCAGCACGCCGTCGGCAAGCCGAACGTCGCGACCGAGCACTGCGTTGGCTGCCATGCCTGCGAAAAGATCTGCGCGCACAATGCCATCTCGTTCGACGACACCCGCGAGCGCGAGCTTGCCAGCGGCGCTACTCGCACGGTGCACGTGGCTGCCATCGACCACGATCGCTGCGTTGGCTGCGGACGCTGCATTGCGGCATGCAACCAGGACTGCATCAAGCCCGGCTATGACGCCGCGGCCGACGTGCTCAACTGCAAGATTGCCGAGTACACCAAGGCCGTCGTCGACGGCCGCCCGAGCTTCCATATCTCGCTTGCCATGGATATTAGCCCTAACTGCGATTGCCATCCCGAAAACGATACGCCTATCGTCAACGACATCGGCATGTTCGCGAGTTTCGACCCGGTCGCCATCGACCAGGCCTGTGCCGATGCCGTCATGGCGTCCGAGCCGCTGCCCAACACCGAGCTCACCGATAGCGCGGCCAAGATGGAGCACAATCACGAGCATCTGGAGGGCGAGCAGGCGCGTGACCCCTTCTGCATCACGCATCCCGACACCGACTGGCGCGCGTGCATCGCGCACGCCGAAAAGATCGGCCTGGGCACGAGCGAGTATGAGCTCATCGAGGTCAAGTAGCGCCTAACTATTGGACAAAACAAGCGCCTTTGTAGCGTTAGTTGAGCAAAAGCCGCCCGCGAGCACAACGCTCGCGGGCGGCTTTTTGGAAGTGCGGCGAAAAATCGAATACCGCCGACCACAAACCGATTTTTGGCAACAAAACCCCTGATAAATTGTTGGTAAAACTGTGGTCTGATCGGGCTTCCCGCGATTTTCTCCGCACTTCCGAAAATAGGGGGTCAGATAGACCAGTAAACCGTACTGTTTGCCTAAAAATACTCGTCGAGGAAGTTGTTGACCGTGTTCCAGTAGAGCTCGGGGTCAACTTGCGCACTCTTGGCGTGGGTGGCGCCATGGATGGTGAGCTTTTGCTTGACTTTGCTGGCGCACGCCTCGTAGTTTTGGTCGAGCATACTGTACGGCACAAAGGTGTCCTGGTCGCCGTGGATAAACAGCATGGGAACCGTCGCGTGTTTGAGTTGCTCCACACTGCTCGCCTTATGAAAGTCGTAGCCCGCGCGCACGTTGCATACCAAGTTTGCTACATCGAGCAAGGGAAAGCTGGGCAAGCCGAACACGTCCTTGAGCTGCAGAGAAAACTCGTCCCAAACACTCGTATAACCGCAGTCCTCGATAATGCATTTCACGTTTGCGGGCAGAGATTCCCCCGCGACGTTCATGGCGGTTGCCGCACCCATCGACTCGCCAAAGACCAGGATGCGCGCCTCGGGGTCAGCCTGTACGATTCGCTCGATCCATGCGACGATGTCGAGGCGCTCGGGCCAGCCCATGCCGATATAGTCGCCGCCGGAGCGCTCGTGGGCGCGGGCGGCGGGTGCGAGCACATTCATGCTGCGGTCATGGAATCGTTTGGCGTATCGGGCCATACCGATAGGCTCATCGGTGTATCCGTGCAAGCAGACAGCGTAATTGTGTGTGGTCTCTGGGGCGGCAAAATACCAAGCGGCAAGCTCGGTCCCGTCATCTGCGGTGAGGCTGCTGCTCTCGCGATTCTCTTTAAACCATGCCCGCGCCTCGGTTTCCTCGGCATCCGGCTGCTCACCTTTTTTGTCGTCTTTGCCATCCTGCATCATCTTCATGGTGTATGGCGCTTGGGGGTTCAGGGCAAAGTCAAACAAAAAGTTGCCGGCAAATCCGAGCAACGTGACAACGAGCGCCAGCGCAACAACGACGGTTATCTTAAGCTTTCGATGGGGGTGTGCGCTTTGAGACATTTACGGCTCTCCTTAAAGATGTTGATACATCAACATTTAAAACAAGCGCATTATGGACGTTCGCCGTTGATGCGTCAACAAGCAAAGAATGGGTAAACAAAGGGTCACATACGGTGCAAATTTCGCACGTACCCAGACGCTTTGATATAGTGTTGAGAACTATTTACGTTGGAGGATGTAACCGGCATGTCCGATTCGAGCGACAGTTCCAAGCCGCGACCTAAGGCCGCGGCCGTTCCGCACTACACGGTGGGCGAGGAGATCATGAACTCCGTCACCCATGGTGTCGGTTGCCTGCTGGGCATCGCAGGTCTTGTGCTCCTGATCGTATTTGCCGCTCTTCGCGGTGGCGGTCCGGCGCATATGGCCGCGGCAATCGTCTACGGCGCCAGCATTATCCTCGAATACCTTGCCTCCACGCTCTACCATGCGATTCAGCCCGCGGGCGCCAAGCGCGTGTTCCGCATCATCGACCACAGCTGTATCTATCTGCTCATTGCCGGCAGCTATACGCCGTTTTGCCTCATCACGCTGGCAAACGACGGCGGCCCCGTGCTGTTTTTTGCCGTATGGGCCATCGCCATCGTCGGGATCGCCCTCGAGTGCTTTTTGCGCGAGCGCCAGCCGCATTGGGTAAGCGGCCTGGTCTATCTGCTGATGGGCTGGCTCGTCGTCTTTAAGCTGCCCGAGCTCGTGTCGCTGCTCAACCCCGTGGCACTTGCCTTGCTCGCTGTCGGCGGCGTGTGCTACACCGCGGGCGTGCCGTTCTATATCGCCAAAAACGTGCGCTATCTGCACAGCGTGTTTCACCTGTGGGTGCTCGCCGGCAGCATCTTCCAGTTCATGGCGGTGATCCTCTTCGTAATCTAGCGATCCCGTCTGTGCCTGCGGGCCCATCCAAGCGGCCGCCGGGCGCAACTGCCCTATCCGTCACCTACGCTTACTACCCAACGTCCCGAATCTTGGAGGTTCGAGAAACTCCCGATGGACATAACCATCTCTCTTATTACCACGCTCGTTTTAACGCTTATCAACGGCTACTTCTCTATGTCCGAGATGGCACTCACCACGGCCAAGCGCGCCGTACTGGAGCACGAGGCCGAGGAGGGCGACAAGCGCGCCGAGCGCGCCATTAAGCTGGCCGCCGACTCCGACCAGCTGCTGGCCACCATCCAGGTTGCCATCACGCTCGTGGGCTTCGCCTCGTCCGCCGTCGCCTCGACGAGCCTGTCTGACCCGCTTGCCACATGGCTCACGAGCTTTGGCATCGCGCCGCTTTCCGCCATCGCGCGCGGCCTGGCGCCGGTCATCATCACCGTCGCGGTCGCCTTCGTGTCCATCGTGATTGGCGAGCTTGTGCCTAAGCGCATTGGCCTGGCCAACGCCGAAGGCGTGTCCAAGCAGGTCGTGGGGCCGCTTTCCGTGTTCCAAAAGATCGCCCGTCCGCTCGTGTGGCTGACCGGCGCCTGCTCCGATGGTCTGGCCCGCATCCTGCGCATCAAGAGCGCCGACGATCGCCAGAACGTCTCGGAGGAAGAGATCAAGTACATGGTCTCGGAGCAGGACGACCTGCTCGACGAGGAAAAGCGCATGATCCACGAGATCTTCGATCTGGGCGACACCGTTGCCCGCGAGGTCATGGTGCCGCGTGTGGACACCACCATGTGCGAGGACGACGAGACGGTCGCCGACGTGCTGTCTACCATGCGCCAGACCGGCTTTAGCCGAATCCCCGTCTATCATGAGGATCCCGACAACGTCGCGGGCATCGCGCACATCAAGGACCTGATTCAGCCCGCGCTCGACGGCAAGGGCGACCAGCCCATCGCCGATTACCTGCGCGACGCCACCTTTGTGCCCGATACCAAGGACATCCTGCCGCTGCTGTCCGAGATGCAGACTTCGCACGACCAGATCGTAGTAGTCGTGGACGAGTACGGCGGCACGGCCGGCATCATCACCATCGAGGACATCGTCGAGGAGATCGTCGGCGAGATCGAGGATGAATTCGACCCCGACAACAAGTACCTCACGCGCCTTTCGCGCCGCGAGTGGCTCGTCGATGGGCGTTTTTCGTGCGATGACGCGATTGAGCTTGGTTGGCCGCTCGAGGAAAGCGATGATTATGAGACCATCGCCGGCTGGATTTTGGAGCTTTGCGACTCGGTGCCCGACATCGGAGAGGTGTTTGAGGTTGCGGGGTACAAGTTTAAGGTGCAGTCGATGCGTGGCCAGCGCATCTCGCTTATTCGCGTGATCGCTCCGGCCGAAACCGATAAGAAGGATTCCGAGTCTTCGGCAGAGAAGCCGGCGGCGTCGGGTGCGGGCTCTGTGGATCCGCACGATGGCGACGAGTAGGGCAAGGAAGAGTAGGGGAGAGTTATGGCAGGCCTGTTCAACATCCTTAAGGTCACCGTCAGCGAGGACAAGATCTGCGCGCATGTGCTGGTGAACTCCGGCATGCCGCTCATGACCTCGGAGGATATCGAGGCCACGGCGCGCGTGTATTACCTGGTGCCGGCGATTGCCAAGCACTTGTGTCTGGGTGATTCCGGTCGTGAGTTCCAGGACTGCATGGGCCAGACCGAGCTTTGCCATCTGCTTGAGCACGTGACGGTCGAGCTCATGAACGAGACCGGCCTTGCGGGCAGCATTTCGTGCGGCCGCACCCGCGTGAGCGAGCACGACGAGCGCGTCTTTGAGATTGAGCTTTCGTGCCCCGATGATGCGCTGGCCATCGGTGCGCTGTCTTCGGCCACCTTTATGATGGACTGGGCCTACCTGCACTCCGACCAGCCGGCTCCCGACGTGGAGGGCACGGTCGCGGGCCTGCGCAACCTGGTGCTGGGCATGCGTGCCGAGGCCGAGGGCAAAGATCCGCACGAGGCCGTCGCCGCCGCGAATGGCGAGGGCGTGGCAGAGGATGCTGTTGAGGACGACGCCGCTGCTGACGGTGAAACCGCCGCCGAGCCCGTTTCCGATACGGCCGCCGACCCTACCGAGCCCCAGGGCGTTCCCAGCTTTGACGACGAGCCGCAGGTGGCTATTGATACCGAAGGCGCGACCGTCGAGAGCCATGAGGTCCCCGCTGCCGTCTTTGGCGGTGCGGCAACGGTTCCGGCAGGACCTGCGCACGAGGGCAGCCTGCCGCTCGTGGACGGTTCCGGCGAGGACCCTGCCGCGACGGTGGCCATGCCGGCCCTGCCGCAGGAGTAAGCTCACACGTTTATCACTACCGTCTACCTGCGCTTTTGCCGTACGCAGATGAGCGGGGCGGCAAGTGTTGCGCTGCGGGTATAATGGACAGCATTCAAACGGTGGGCACCGAGGTGCCCGCAGGAGAGGAATGATCATGGGAAAGACTTTCAGCTTTGTCTCCGGCGCGCTCTTTGGTGCTGCCGCCGGCGCTATCATCGGCGTTGCCCTGGCCCCGCGTTCGGGTGCCGAGACCCGCGCCATGGCTGCCGATATCGCCAACGATGCTTGGGATAACATGCGCGACACCTACGAGCACGGTGCCGAGGAGGCCCGCGCCGCGGTCAGTGACTTCGGCCCGATGGTCGACGCTAAGACCGATGACCTGCGTGCCAAGGTCGACTTGGCCCGCGAGCGCATGGACCAACTGCGCGAGCAGCTCAACGATGCCATCTCGGGTGGCAACGTGACGCCCGCCGCCGATGTCGTGGTCGAGAACGCCGTCGAGGCCGACACCGAGGCTGCGGAGCCTTCGACCGAGGCATAATGCGCACCGGGGATTTTGTCGGCATCAAGGTTTACCGCAAGCCCGCCGAGGACAAGCGTACTAAAAAGGACGGCACGCCGCGCAGCCCCAAAAAGCTCGGTAAGATTCACTTTCCGGTCTTTTCGCCGGGCGGCACGCGCGTGGTGGGATTTATGGTTCGCCAGTCCGATATCGCGGGCATGATCGAACGCCCCGACCGGTTTGTGGCGCTCGATGCCATCGGTGTCTACGAGGGTGCCATTGCGGTCGATGATGCCAAGGGCACCTACGATGCCGCCGCTGCCAAGCGCCTCGATATCAACCTGGACGACTGCATTATCTGGGTCGGTATGGACGTGCGCACGGAATCGGGCGATGTCGTGGGCTATTGCTCGGACGTTGAGTTTAAACCGCGTACTGGCATTGTGCAGACGTTCTATGTGACCGCCAGCGCCGCATCGAGCATGTTGGTGGGTGACACACAGGTGCCGCCGACGATGCTGCGCGGCTACGATAACGGCGCGATGATCGTCTCGGATGAGGTCAAGACGCTCGGGTATTCGGGCGGTGCGGCCGCCAAGGCTGCCGAGGCGAGTGTCGTGGTAAGCGACAAGGTCAAAAAGGGTGCCAAGGTGCTCGACGACAAGGGTTCGGCTGCCGTTGACAAGGGCAGCCGCGCGCTGGGCAAGCAACTCGGCAAGACGCGCGGCATGTTCAAGGCCTTTAAGGACGAATATCAAAAGGCGAGCGGGGGCTCGTCGAAAGCTAACAAATAGCGACATACCAAACGATGGGAGGCGAGCCGGAGACATGTAACTCCGGCTCGCTGTGTTTATGGGGGAGGGCACATGCGCCAAAACGGATCCAATGTTAACGGGCGATCGAGTGCGCGCCCGACGGTGCGTCGCGACTTGGGGCAGTTGCCCAGCGGCCAGCGCCGCCGTCGTCGTAAGCCCGGCGCGGTGTACCTCAACCACAGCCGTGGGTTTAGCGATCGCAGTGCACGCATCGGCAACGGGCGTTCGCCCCGCCGTTCATCTCGCCTGCCCTACGCGCTCATCGCCGTGGGCTGCGCGTTCGTACTGTTTGTCGCCGCCGTCGTGGGCTACATCAACCGTAGCGTGGACGTCGTGCTCAACGGAGAGCAAACCGCGGTGCGCGTGGGCTCTACGCTGCAGACGCTTATCGACGATCAGGAGCTGACCGACACCTATTCTGCCGGCGACCTGCTGGCGGTCGACGACAGTGTGCTCAAACGCCATGGCGGTGAAAAGCTGTCGGTGAAGGTTGACGGCAAGCGCGTAAAGCAGGGCAAGTGGGATAGCCGCGAGCTTACCGGCGGCGAGAAGATCTCGATTAAAGATGGCCGCAACGTCTACGAGAAGCACGAGGTGCAGGCTACGACCATCGAGCCCAAGCTCAAAGTCGAGGGCACGGGCGCCATCGAGTACGTGCAAACCTGGGGCGTCCAGGGTCGTTCCGAGGTGTGGGTCGGCGAACAGTCGGGTAAGACGCAGGACCGCGGCGAGGTCGTGCCCGCCACCGATTGCATCGTCGCCTGTGCCAGCGTGGCGCCCAAGGGCAATGAGAAGGTCGTGGCCCTGACGTTTGACGAGGGCCCCAGCGGCGCTACCAAACAGATTTTGCAGGTGCTCAAAGAGAAGGGCGTCGCTGCAACGTTCTTTCTTTCGGGCGATAGTGTAGAGGGCAACCCCGCTACGGCCAAGGCGATTGTCGATGCCGGATGTGAGATCGGTTCCAACAGCTACAGCGACGATTCGCTCAAGGGTGAGGACCGCGAGACGGTGCGCGAGCAAATTTCGAAGGGCACCGACGCCATCAAGTCGGCGACCGGCGTGAAGACGATGCTGCTGCGTGCCCCGTACGCCGCCTTTGACGAGCAAAACTGGATCGACTCGATGGATTTGGTGTCCGCGGTGGTCTCGTGGAATATCGATTCGGGCGATTGGCTGTTAAACGGTGCCGACGAGCAGGTCTCGACGGTGCTGGATTCGGTGACGCCGGGCAATATCGTGCTGCTCACCGATAGCGATGAGTGCTCCGAGCAGACGCTCGAGGCGCTGCCGCAAATTATCGACGGGCTTATTGCCGACGGCTACAAAATCGTGACGTTGAGCGATCTGGTCAAGACGGATACATCGCTGAGCAAAAAGCTCACCTCGCTGACGAAGGTCACCATGCCCAAAAACGCCGTGTTCCCCCAGCTCGCCGAAAATGACGACACCACGGAATAGTCGTTTAAGAACGTCCCAATGACTATGTCACGGATGCGTCAGCGTTTGGTATGCCTGCAATGTGCAGCGCATAAATTCGGCGCCACGGCGCGATGCTGATGCTATAGTTACTGCGGATAACAAGGGTCAAGAGAAAGGTCACAGGTGAAATCCAAACCTCGACCATACAGTCGATGACCCCTTGCAGGTGCTTCTTGCGCATGCACGGGGTGTGAGCGCCGAGCGGCGTGCCGCCCGCGCATGCGTATACATATCAAGAAGTCCACGGAGTGCGCGCCATCACGGCCGCAGCCCGAAGGAATAATGATGGGGAGCACCATTGAATTATCTGAGTGAGATGCTCAAGTTGCCGGTCTTGGACGTCGATGGCGAAAAGCTTGGCGTAGTGAACGATTTTGGCATTGCCACCGGCGAAGTTTTTCCGCACGTGACGTCGCTCGCGTTCCGCGGTCCCGGCAAGACGCCGTTTATGATCAGCTGGCGCAAATGGGTCGACCGTATCGACGAGACGGGCGTGTACCTCAATACATCTGCGACCAATATTCGCTTTTCGTATCTGCAACCGACCGAGCTGCTGCTTGCGCGTGACGTGCTCAACAAGCAGATTGTCGACACGCAGGGCATGAAGGTCGTGCGCGTAAACGACATCAAGTTTTCCATGTCGGGCGAAAATCAGCTGCGTTTGCTGGGTGCCGAGGTGGGCGCTCGCGGCCTGCTGCGCGCGATTAGCCCCGCGCTCGAGCATGTCGTCGAGGGCTTTATGAAGCATCTGGGCAAGCCGCTTGGCGAGGACATCATCGCTTGGTCCTACATGGACCTGCTCGACCGTTCAACTAAGAACATTCAGCTTTCGGTGTCGCACAAGACACTCGGCGAGCTGCACCCTGCCGACATTGCCGACATTATCGAGCAGCTCGACCCGCGCCTGCGTGCGCAGGTATTTGCGCAGCTCGACACCGCCCAGGCCGCCGAGGCCATCTCGGAGTTCGATGATGACGAGCTTATGACCGAGATGCTCGAGGGCCTGTCTGACACGGATGCGTCGTCGATGCTGGCCATGATGGACCCGGATGACGCCGCCGACCTGATCGACGAGCTCGATTACGAGAAGGCCGAGAAACTCCTGCGTCTGATGGGCGTCAAGGAGGAGAAGGCGATTCGTAACTTGCTGGGGTATGAGGACAACACCGCCGGCCGCATCATGACCTCGGAGTTTGTCTCCCTGCCCGCCACGGCGACGGTCGCTGATGCCATCGAGGCGATTCGCCAGCTCGATGAGGACTTCGAGAGCGTCTACTACGTCTATACCGAGGACCCGAGCGGCATGTTGACGGGCGTGCTTTCGCTGCGCACGCTGATCGTAGCCGACCGCGACGCCACGCTGGGTCAGCTGGCCTATCGCGACCTGGTCTATGTGTCGCCCGACGAGGACCAGGAAGACGTGACGGACGAGATGACCAAGTACGACCTGGTTGCCATCCCTGTCTGCGACGAGAACCGTCATATCCTGGGTATCGTAACCTTCGACGACGCCATGGACGTTATCGCCGAGGAGCATCAGGAGGACCTGCAGATAGCCGGTGTCGGTTCGGGCGATAGCGCGTCAGACGACTCGACGAACGTGCTCAGCTGGTTTGTGCATCGCCAGTACTGGGTTGTCGTGTGGGGCATTGCCTCGTGCCTTATGGCAACCGTGCTGGGAACGGCGCTCGGCTCCGCGCGTCTGGTGGTGTTTCCCATGTGCGCCATGCCGCTCGTGCTGCTGGCGGCCTCGCGCATGGTGTCGTTCGTCAAGAACTACTTCTTGGAGTACGACGGCCACGACGACGAGCCTAAGCCCTACCTGGGATTCTTCTTCCAGAGCACCGGTATGGGCCTGATTCTGTCGCTCGTGACCTATCTGTGCGCGCAACTGGTGCGTACCGCCGCGTTTCCCGATGCCTCTATGTTTGAGGAGCAGCTCTTTATCGGCTGCTTTAATATCGCTGCCGTCATTTGCCTGGTTGGCAACATGAGCGCCGTGATTTATCTGATGGTGCTGTTCTGGCGCGACGAGCATGATCTCAACACGTCGGGCACCGCCATGAACGTCATTGCCGTCATGATCTCGTGCGTGGCGTACTGCATCGCCGCGGTGCTGCTCACCATGTCAGTCATGGGTTAGGTGGTCGCGTGCAAAACACGAAGCAAAAGGCGAGCACTAGGCAAAAGCTGACCATTGCGGCCATCTTTGGCGCCATGGGCCCCGGTCTGTTGGCGGCGCTTTCGGGTAATGACGCCGGCGGCATCGCCACGTATTCCAGCGCCGGCGCCAGCTATGGTTACAAGATGCTCTGGATGCTTCCCGTCATGACCGTGCTGCTCGTCGTGACGCAGGAGACCGCGGCGCGTTGCGGCTGCGTCACAGGCAAGGGCCTGGCGTCGCTCATTCGCGAGCGCTTTGGCGTGCGCAGGAGCGTGCTGGCCATGGCGGCGCTGCTGATCGCCAACACGGCCGTTACCATCTCGGAGTTTGCGGGTATCGCGAGCGGCCTGGCCCTCTTTGGCGTGCCGGCGAGCATTTCGGTGCCATTGGTGGCCCTGCTGGTTTGGATGCTTACCATGTCGGGCAGTTTCCAGCGCATCGAGAAGATTTTGCTGCTGGTGAGCTGCGTGTTCGTGACCTATATCGTTGCCGCCTTTATGGCCGGCCCCAACTGGGGCGAGGTCGCGGTCGACTTGGTCGTACCCAATATTCAAAACGACCCCAGCTACGTGTCGCTGGTAGTTGCCACGATCGGCACCACCATTGCGCCGTGGATGATTTTTTTGGCGCAGAACAACGTGGTCGATAAGAATGCGGGCGAGGACGATATCGTGTTGCAGCGCATCGATACCGTGAGCGGCTCGATTGCCGCCGACATTATCGCCGGCTTTATCATCATCACGACCGGTACGGTGCTGTTTCCGGCGGGCGTCCAGATTAGCGACGCTGCCGATGCGGCCCGCGCGCTGGAACCCATCGCAGGCCAGTGGTCCACGGTGCTGTTCGCCTCGGGTCTGGTCGCGGCGAGCTTTTTGGCCGCTTGCGTGCTGCCGGGCGTTACGTCGAGCGCTATCTGCGAGGCATTTGGCTGGGAGCGCGGCGCCGACCGCAGCTGGGACGAGGCTCCGGTCTATCGCGGCATCATTACGGCTATCATTGGCATCTCTGCCGTGCTGGTGCTTATGCCCGGCGTCGATTTGTTCCAGATTATGATGACCTCGCAGGTCATTAACGGTGTGCTGCTGCCCGTAGTGCTGGTGTTCCAGGTGGTTATCGCTGCCGATCGCCATATTATGGGTGGCAATCGTAACGGCCGCGTGTGGAATGTGCTCACGTGGGCGACCATTGGCGTGATTACGGTGCTGACGGTTGTCATGTTTGTCCTGCAGGCGATGGGCTACAGCGCGTAGCGCCTCTTTTGGGTTTCGAGCGGGCCGCGGCCATGGACTGCGGCCTCTTTTTTATCCGCTATAGGGGGTCAGCTATATACCGATGCGCAGCTATGAAGCCGCCTCTGGATTGAATTAACAGCCCAGAGGCGGCTTCATAAGTCGCGGGAGTGTTCCCAAGTGCCGGGTTGCAAGCGGATTTGACGGCGCGCTACTTGTCGCCGCCGAGCTTGTGCGGCTTGTAGGCGAGAGCGTTGACGAGCGCGTCGCCGGCGGACTTGACGGCTGCCGGTTGCGGATCGTTAGCGTGGTCCTCGGGGTGCACGGGCAGGTCTTTCTTGACCGCATCGTGGATGAGATTGAGGTACTCGGTCACGCCGGTAGTCGACAGGTGCGTGCCGTCGCCGTCGAACAGGTCGTTGCGATTGGCACTGTATCCGTACCAGTCGATAACGCGCACGTTCTTGTAGCGCGTGGCGGCATTTGCGATAGCCTGGTTGGTGGAACCCACCCACGGCTGCGGACTGCGTGTGTTCACAAACGCGACGATACGCTTGTCGCCGGCATCGGCCATGATGGCATCGATCTGGTCGTCAGTTACCAGGCCATTGGTGCCCAGTGCAAAGACCACGACCTTGCCGGCAAGGTTCTGTTGGAGATAGCCCTCAAATGTTGCACGGCCCGCATCAAACTGGCGGCCCTTTTCGGCATCGATGTGACTGTGGGGGAACACGCCGTCAAAGGAATCGACGGCGCGCAGCGACACGGAGTCGCCGATCATCAGCAGGTCGTAGGATCCGTCGGGGAAGCCGTCGTTGTCCTTGTCGGTGTCGTCGGCTGCCTGCTGGTCTTTGGGTGCGGTGTTCTTGGCTTCTTTGTTGAGAATCTCGGCACCTTCGCCACTCAACGCGGAGGTCTCCGGTACAAAGATGAGACCTCCTAGGGCAATGATCAGCACGACGCCGCAAGTGGCGCACACGGGAATATGCGAGCGCACCCAGCTTGCGGGCGTGGCGGTTCCGTCGCGGAATTCGGAAACAGTGCGCCCAAAGGTGCCCTTCCTAAACGGAGTCTCGATAAAGCGATAGCAGCACTCTGCCACGGCGACCACCACAAGTACCTGCAAGATGTACTGCCACCAGGGCGTATCGTTGATGTTGGCGACCGGGTTCATAAGCAGCAGCAGCGGATAGTGCCACAGATAGATACTGTACGAGCGCTTGCCGACCCATACGAGCGGCTCGGCGGCAAGAGCGCGCGCGACCAAGCCCTGTGGCTGCACGCAGGCGGCGATGACCATGAGCGTGAGGATGGAGCACAGCAGCGTGCCTCCGCGATATTGGAAGGCGGTGTAGCCGTTGGTGAGCGCGACCATGGCCGCAAGGCCGACCAGGCCCACAACGCCCAGCACGTCGATGGACGCGGGTGAGGACCAAAAGCGTGTGAGCGCACTCGGCTGAGCTGGGGCGGTCTCGGCTGCGGAATCGGTCTTTTCGCCATGCCCACCCTTGGCGTTCTTGTCGAGCTTACCGCGCTTGGCAGCGCTCGCTAGGCGGTCGAGTCCCAGGCGATGGGCAAGGCGAACCGGCGCCAGGTCGCGATCGGGGATAAATGCCATCCATGCACCCAACAGCAGCGAGAACACGCGGGTATCCGTGCCGTAGTACACACGGCTGGGGTCGGCGGCAGGGTTGTAGAGCACCATCATGGCAAGGGCGGATACCGCTGCGAGCCCCAGGACCACACGGCGCGTGTTGGGTTTGCTCACATGCATGGACACCATGGCAAACAGCAGCGGTGGCCAAATCAGATAGAACTGCTCCTCGATGGCGAGCGACCAAAAGTGCGTGAGCGGCGAGGGGTCGCCCAGAGCATTAAAGTACGAAATATCCTGCGCAATCTGCCACCAGTTGTTAAAGAACAGCAGTGACGGCAGGATATCGGGGCGCATCTTGGTGAGCATCACGTGGTTAAAGATGGTGCACAGCGCGCAGGTCACCACCACAACGGTTACCACGGCGGGGAATAGGCGGCGAATGCGGCGAATCCAGAAGCTCTTGAGGTCGATACGGCCGGTCTTGGCTACTTCGTTGAGCAGCAGGCGCGTGATTAGATAGCCCGAAAGCACAAAGAAAATCGTGACGCCGAGCAAGCCGCCCTGCGCCCAGGTGAGGTTGAGGTGGTAGAGCACCACCGCGACAACGGCGAGTGTGCGTAGGCCATCGAGGGCGGGGATATAACGGGACTTGGGGCGAGCGGGCGTCTGCTGGTCGGCAGCCGATGAGCAGACGCCGTCGTTGGCGCTGGCGTGCGCGGACTTGCTGGAGGACGCGGGCGTACGACGTGAGTCCGCGCCACGGTGTGCCTCATTGGTGCGGCGTTTGCCCTGCGGACGTTCGTGCGGAGTCTGCGCCTGGGCCGTGCGGCGTCGGCCGCGTGAGCTCGATTGCGGGAGTTGTTCCATAAAAAATCATCCAATGACGAGAATAATCAGCACGTATTCATTGTAGCCGCCTGCTCCTGTGAATGCTTGCTGCTGGCGCAACCTCAAGCGCGCGTCCACATCAAAGTGAACTAAAGTTATAGGGGTGCGAAGGCGCACAATCGACGGTCGACGGTGGGTGCAAAGCTCGCAGACGAGGAGGTTTCCATGGCAGATAACGGCATTGTTGCGGTGTTCGGCAGTATGAACATGGACCTTTCGGTGGCGTGCGAGCGCATGCCGCGTGCGGGTGAGACCGTCGATGGCAGCGGATTTATCACCAACGCCGGCGGCAAGGGCGCCAACCAGGCCGTAGCCGCTGCGCGCATGGGCGCGCGCACGTGCATGATCGGCGCGGTCGGGCGCGATGCGTTTGGCGCGTCGCTCGTGGCGGGACTTCAGGATGCCGGCGTGGGTGTTGAGTTCGTGGCGCGGCGCGACGACGTGGAGACGGGTACGGCGACCATCATCCGCTGTGAGGGCGACAACCGCATCGTACTGTCACCGGGCGCCAACCATGCGCTTGTGGGAGAGGACGTTGCCCGCGCGCTGAGGCGTCTGGTGGCCGATGAGCTCGACGGCGATGCCAGCGAGATTGCCCCGGCTGCCGGAAGCGTCTTTATCGCCCAGGGCGAATGTGACCTTGCGGCGACGGCCGAGGCGCTTGTTTGCGCTCACGAGCTGGGGTTCTATACGGTCTTTAATCCAGCGCCTGCCTGCGAGTTGCCGGCGGGTGCGTGGCCCGCAGTCGACCTCGTCTGTCCCAACGAGACCGAATGCCAGGCATTGACGGACATTCTGCCCGCAGATGACGCGAGTTGTGTCGAAGCGCTTAATGCCCTGCTCGGCAAAGGCGCTGGCGCCGCGGTCATCACGCTGGGCGGTGCCGGTTCGGTTACGCTTGGTGATGATGGCGAGCTGCTGCGCATGCCGGCGCTTTCGAGCTCGGTGGTCGATACCACGGCGGCCGGCGATACGTTTATCGGCGCACTGGCAGCTGCCCGTCTGGAGGGCCTGTCGCTCTTTGAGTGCATGGCCGCGGGCGCTCGCGCCTCGGCGGTGACGGTGTCGCGCTTGGGTGCTCAGCAATCGATTCCCACGCGTGCCGAAGTTGAACATTGGTTTGGTTAAACAATAAAGACGGAGAAGCGGAGTAGAACAATGGCAACCAAGAAGCTGATCCTTGACCTGGATATGGGTGTGGACGACGCCATGGCGCTCGCCTATGCCATCGCGAGTTCCGAGGTGGAGCTCGTCGGCATAACCACGTGCTTTGGCAACGTGCGCGTCGACCAGTCGGCCCACAACTGCCTGGCGGTGCTTGACCTGCTAGGTCGCCCCGAGGTGCCGGTGTACCTGGGTGCCGACCGCCCCATCAAGGCGACCGAGCCCTATACGCCGCCAGCGTCAACCACGCTCATCCACGGTAAGAACGGCATCGGTGGCGCGAGCGTGCCCGCGTCGCCCTATGAGCCGGTGGGGGCAACGTCGGCCGACGGCAACGCGGCGGTCGATTATCTGATCGATGCCGCGCGCACCTATGGCCCCGACCTGGTCTATGTGGCGACCGGTCCGCTTTCCAACTTGGCGCTTGCCCTGGAGCGCGACGCGCCGGCGATGATGTCTATCGGCCGCGTGGTCGTGATGGGCGGCGCCCTGACCGTGCCCGGCAACGTGAGCGCGGGTGCCGAGGCCAACATGGCAAGCGATCCCGAGGCGGCCGATGCCGTGCTGCGTTCGGGCCGCAAGCTCACCATGGTGGGTCTGGACGTGACGCATCGTGTGGTGCTCACGCGCCGCGATATTGCCGGCTGGACGGGCTCGGGCACCATGGCGGGCTGCGCATTTGCGAGCATGGTCGAGCACTATATCGGTTCGTACGAGATGAACGCTCCCTACCTGGGCGGCTGCGCGCTGCACGATCCGCTGGCCGTTGCCGTGGCGATCGACCCTACGCTTGTGGGCGCGCTCGGCTGTAACCTGCGCGTGGACTTGCTGGGCGAGTACCGCGGTCGCACCATCTGCGATGAGCGCCGCGTGGCAGATCCCAACAAGAGTGCGCTGGTGGCACTGACTGTGGATGCCCCGCGCTTCCTTTCCGAGTTCAAGGCACGCATGGCCCGCGTCCTGGGCTAAGTTGTCTTTTTGGGACGGGGCTTTTTTGACTGGTATGATTGGTGCGACCATTCGAACCAGCTAAAAGAGCCCGTTCCAAATTGACTACCGAGAGGATCTGCCGTGGAGCGCATCGCGAGTTTTTCCGTTGACCATCTGCTGCTTGAGCCCGGCGTGTATGTGAGCCGCATCGACTGCGATCCGGCGACCGGCGCCGCCGTCACCACCTTTGACCTGCGCCTGACCACGCCCAATAAGGAGCCGGTCATGAACACGGCCGAGTGCCACACCATCGAGCATCTGGGCGCGACGTTCCTCCGCAATCATGCCGAGTGGTCGAGCCGCATTGTCTACTTTGGCCCCATGGGCTGCCGCACGGGCTTTTACCTCGTCGTTTTTGGTGAGCTGACGAGCGAGGAAATCTTGCCGCTCGTGCGCGAGCTGTTCGAGTTTGTCGCTGGCTTTGAGGGCGATGTTCCCGGTGCCGCTCCCGAGGAGTGCGGTAACTACCTGGA
>CAKTWE010000027.1 GCA_934630385.1 uncultured Collinsella sp. | reverse complement strand
AATCTTTTTTGCATCTGAAGCCATAACACGGCCCCCCTGTCTCAATTAGCTAAGAACAAGCCCATTTTAACGCACCTGAGCCCGCCGGATGCCACTATGACGCGGCAGCTCGGCGGGCGGTACTCATAGTTACAAGGCGCTTATTCCCCTGTCGGCGCCTTTTTAACCCCTCGTAAACTAAAGAGAGAACAGGCGGGCGGCGACCGTCTCGGGAACGCCTTGACTGTTTCGAACCGTGGCGTACGTCAGGAACGTATCCGATTTGCCCGCCGTAGCAGGATAATCGCCATACTCAAGGGCACGATCGGGAGACAGCAACGATCCATAGGTCTTTGCCGACGTGTCGATCAGAAAATGGGACGACTGGACCTTGACTAGGAACTTATTCTTTTTTCCCGCGGCACATGCGAGCGGTTCACGCGACAAAAAGAGATACGGGCCGCCCTCGTTACCGATGTAAGTGCCCATGTTGCCTAGGCTACCGACGCCGCTATACGTCGCCTCGATGGAAAAGACAAACCTGTCGCCCATATAGACGGCCTCGAAAGGTGACACCGAGGAGGGCAGCACAAGCTGGGCTCTCTTGGTATTGTTGCCGTCGGCCAAATCAATCGCGGTCATGCCGTAGTAGACGCCCTCGTCGTTGCGCACGCGCGGCGTAATGGTCAGGATGCCGTCGCTCACGCGCGGTGCCGATGCAAAACGACCCGTCGACTTCCAAATGGTCTCGGGCTTGGACTCGTCGAGCGACTGGCGGTAGCAATACGAATCGCTGCTGGTCTTAGAACCTCCAGACGCTGGCATTTTGTACCAGATAACCGATGACCCGTACGCGGTAAAGAGCGGCGGGTCGTAATCCTTGCCACCGCGATCGAGCTCGACAGCATCGCCGGTACGCGATACACCCGACAGCCCCTGAGCGTAGAGTTTCCACGCAGAGTTCGCGTAGTCCATCTCAATCCACGCAAACACGTTATCGGTCGCACGGACATCATAAAACGCATAGCCCGTTCCCTCGACGGGGTCTTCGACCAGCGTCGTCAGCGAGCCATCACTCAAACTGAGCACGCCGAGCGTATTGGCATGTTGGGCCGAGGCGGGCGCCATCATTGCAGCAGATACGTCACCATCGCAGTAGTACAGCAGCGTGCCGAGCGGCAGCGTCCACGAGGCGGTCGGCTCAAGATCTATGTCGACAGCCTCATACTCATCTGTAATCGAGACAATCTTGGAATCGTCCTTGATGACTTGCGGCTCACCGGCGGCATCGTCGCTGGCACCCGTCTTTGACGAGCACCCCGCTAGCAGCGTGGCCGCGCCCGCCGCGGCACCGCCCAGCACAAAGCCCCGACGCGTTATTCCATTTTTAAATCGGTCGGCGATACCCATTAGGCGATCTCGGCGCGGGCGGCCTCGATAGCGCGCGTAAGCTGATCGGCGCAAGAGGTCTTCTTCATGCCGCAGGTATTACCGGCAAGAACCTCGATCACACGGTCGGCGGGAGCGCCCTCAACCAGCTTGGAAATGGCTTTAAGGTTGCCGTCGCAGCCACCGGTAAACTCGACACCCAGCACTTTGCTGCCGTCATCGGAAAGATTAAGGTGGATATTGCGAGCGCACACACCCTGCGGCTTGTAATCGAAACTAATCATGCAGTCCCCTCTCAAATACACAGCAAGTCACTAATTATCGCTGTCTATTCTCGGATACAACAAGGCGCTTTGCCGGCAACACACATTACCAGCAAAGCGCCCAAACCAGTACATGTCGCGGCAGAGCCTTACTCGAAGCTCAGCTGCTCCAGACGATCGAAGACCGTATCGATGCGGGTGAGGAAGTCCCACGGATCAAAGATCTCGTCGAGTTTCTCCTGGCTGACGGTGCAGCGCGGATCGGCCTCGAGGCGCTCCTTAAAGGTGGGGCCGGAGACGCAATCCTGCACCTCATGCCACGTGGCCATGGCGTTTTCCTGCACGATGGCGTAGGCGTCCTCGCGGGTGATGCCCGTGTCGACGAGGGCGAGCAGAACCTTGGAGGAGAAGATGAGTCCGCGGGTCTTGTTGAGGTTGGCCATCATGCGGGCGGGATACAGCTGCAGGCCGTCGATAACGCGAATGAGGCACTGGAACATGTGGTCGAGCGCAATGAAGCTATCGGCCTGGGCAACGCGCTCGGCGGAGGAGTGCGAGATGTCGCGCTCATGCCACAGGGCGACGTTGTCGAAGGCAACCTGCGCGTTGGCCTTCACGACGCGCGACAAGCCGCAGACTTTTTCCATGGTGATGGGGTTGCGCTTGTGCGGCATAGCGGAGCTGCCCTTTTGGCCCTTACGGAACGGCTCCTCGGCCTCGAGCGTGTCAGTCTTCTGCAGGTTGCGAACCTCGGTTGCGATGCGCTCGCAGGTGGCTGCCGTGGTGGCGAGCACGCCGGCAAGGTAGGCATGGTGATCGCGGCTGATAACCTGCGTAGATAGCGGGTCGTGAACCAGGCCCAGATGTTCGCAGACATACTCCTCGACGAACGGCTCGATGGAGCTGTAGGTGCCGACAGCACCCGAGATAGCACCGAAGGCAACGTTCTTGCGAGCATCCTCAAGACGATCGAGGTCGCGCTTGAGTTCCCAGGCCCAAGAGCCAAACTTCATGCCGAAGGTCATCGGCTCGGCGTGGATGCCATGAGTGCGGCCGGCGCACAGCGTGTTACGCTCCTCGAAAGCACGGCGCTTGCAGATCTCGCCGAGCTTCTTGACGTCCTCGATGATCAGATCGCAGGCCTGGGTGAGCTGATAGCACAAGGCCGTATCGCCCAGGTCGGAGCTGGTCATGCCGTAGTGCACCCAGCGGCTGGGCTTCGGCTCGCCCTCGGGAACGTCGGCGTCGATGTACTCCTTCATATTGGTCAGGAAGGCGATGACGTCGTGGCGCGTGACTTCCTCGATCTCGTCGACCTTTGCCTTCTCAAAGCTGGCATGGTCGCGGATCCATTGGGCCTCGTCTTTGGAAATACCGATCTTGCCGAGCTCCGCCTGAGCCTCGCAGGCCAGGACCTCGATCTCCTGCCAAATGGCGTACTTGTTCTCGAGGGAGAAGATATGTCCCATCTCCGGGCGGGTATAGCGATCGATCATAGCGGCTCCTTTTTGGTTATTGGCACGTTGGTCGTAACTCGACTATTGTACCGTGCGCAGGCGCCCGCATGGGCAACGGGCATCAACCTAACATGTTGCAGATGGAGCGGCCATGGGGACGTCCGCGTATTTGCTTCGCAAATCCGCACCGGCTGCGGTCGGCAAACCTGGGTCCGGGGAGACGCGGGGGCGAAACCGGTCGAATCTGTCGTTCCCGAAATCGACCTCGGCTGATGGAGCGGGCAACGGGACGTCCGCGTATTTGCTTTGCAAATACGCACCGGCTGCGGTCGCCTATCGGCGACCTTGCCTGCTCGCTATAAACGCTTCGCGTTTATTAAACGCTCGAACCCGCGAGTGTCAGCTTGGGAATCTTACACGCAAGTGTTCAAAGAGATAAAAAGCGTCTCTATCGTTGCAGGTAAAATGCGCGTTATGTGCCATAATGTGCAACGTAGACCAAAGATGTACACGCTATTTGGTCTACGTTTGGTCTACGTTTTGGTCTACGGAGCACGCATGGAGTACACGCACTACATAGCCGCGAACCTCGAAAGCAGGGGCGGGAAATACCGCGCGGCGCTGAAATACATCGACGAGGACGGCGCGAGGAGGAAAACGACCAAGGCCCTCAAGGCCACCGGGAAACGCGCGGCCCAGAAAGAGCTTGAGGAGTGGCGCGCGGCCATGGAGACCGAGTGGAGCCAGAGGCAGCGCGAGGGCGCGGCGTTGGCTGTTCTGGGGTTCGACCCGGAGACGGTGCTCACCGTGGCCGCCTACGTTCGCCGCTATATCGACGGCAAGCGCCCGAGCATCGACCCGTCAACGTTCAACGAGTACGGGCGTCTGCTCGACAACATCATTTCCCCGCTGCTCGGGGAGGTGGCGCTTTCCGAACTCAACCCGGACATGGTGAGGGCGTGGGTCGCCAAGATGGGCGAGACGTACGCCCCCGGCACGATGAAAAAGGCGCTCACGCTGCTGCGCTCGGCTTGCAATCAGGCCGTCGATACCGACCTGCTGGGCAAAGACCCGACCCGAGGCGTCAAGCCGCCCAAGGCCGGACGCCCGCGCCCCAACTCGCTTACCGCCGAGGGCGTGCGAACCGTCCGCGAGGTGCTCAGGGTGGCGGGCATGACCCCGGCTATGCTCGGGGTGAAAATCGCCCTATACACGGGCATGAGGGAGGGCGAGATATGCGGCCTCCGGTGGGCGAACGTCGATACCGATAGCGGCGTGCTCAAAGTGGAGGACAGCATAGGCCGCGACGGGACGAGGTTCTACGCCAAAGACCCCAAGAACGACGGCAGCGCCCGCGCGGTGTATTTCGGCTCAGAGCTTGCCGCCGATCTCGTGGCCCGGCGCGAGGAGATGGAGGCCGCCTGCCGTGCTGCGGGCGTGCCGTTCACCGGGGCACTCTACGTGCTCGGGGACATTCGCGGCGGTTTCATGCGCCCCAACACGATTTGGCAGAGGTGGCGCAACCTTGCCGAGGCGCTGGAGCTGAAAGGGACGAGGGGAACCCGCCCGACGTTCCACGACCTACGCCATACGTTTGCGACCATGGCCGTAGCCGCCCACGTGGACATTAAGGCTATCTCAGCATCTATGGGGCACTCGAACGCCGCCATGACGCTCAACATCTACGCCGACGCGACAGCCGAGGGCAAGCAACGCGCGGCCCAGACCATGCAAGCCGTTTTGTCGGGCGGTGAGGCGTGATGGACGTACGTAAGGCATGGAAAAAAGACCTAGAGGCTCTTGAAGATGTTTTCGGAACAGTCGAGGAGGACGTAGCATGGATGAGGCGGTACGGCGTACTTCCGACTCGTGCCCCTCGATTCGGGGCGGGGACGGACGCCATTCGCCGGATACGAAAAACGTGTGGGGTCAAGCAAACCGTTTTGGCGAAAGTGTGCGGCAGATCGAGCAGTAGGGTTAGCGAGTGGGCAAAGCGCCCGGAACTTGTGAGAGCGCCGGAACTCGTTCGGATAGTCAACTACTGCGAGAACTACTGGAGCGGTACGCCCGAGGGGTACACAGAGTTTATCCGGGGCCTCTTGGATGTGGACTGCATGGCTAGCCCGGGGTTCTACGAGACGCCCGAACCGTGGGTTTCCCCATACTCCGTTCTACTCGACGCATGGCCCGATCTCACGGAGCATCAACGCAAGGTTATAGCCGAGATAGCTACGGACATGGCAATAGCGAACGAGGCCGAGGGCGAATAGAAAACCCGTTCGGTTTTTCTCGCTCGGCGGCGTCGCCCGGTGCGCATTAGCCGAAAAACGGACAGTCCGACATACCGAAAGTTCGGCAAACCAAACTGAATACCAAGCATCACGGACGTTCTACCGAATAACCGCAGGTAGAACGTCCGTTTTATATCGCACGCCCGTTGAGTTAAAAACGATGCGAGACGCGTCTAAGTAGCAACTCGATTAGGAGGGGGCAACCCACAATGTGCAGCAAAGAACACCTCGAAAGCGTCGCCGGGCTTGCAAGGGACGGGCGCTTTTCGGAACTACCGAACCCGCTAGTGGTGGCCGAGGCCGAGATTATCGCCCGACGTTCGCGCACGACCATCACGAGGGCCTGTATCTCGGGCAAGCTCAAGGCCGTTCAGACGGGCAACAAGTGGAACATCAACCGTGACAGCCTGCTCGCATACGCGGGCCTCATCTAGGGCGCGGCGCATGAGGCCGATCAGGACGGCGCTCGGGGCCGCGAGGCGCGCGGCGAACGCCGACGTTCCGGGGATGACCGGGCGGCAGATGGGCGAGGAGATAGACCGCCTCACTGCCCGTCTAGCCGCCAAAGGGTACAGACAGCCCTACCGCGCTTGGGCGCGGGGCCGTATCGAGGCCATCGGGCGCGAGATAGCGAGGCGAAAGAGAGGGGGCGGCGGCAGTGTGGAACGAGGACATTAGGCCCGTGCCCGTGGACATGGGGAGGCTCATAACGTCGGCTCAGGCGGGCGCGGTGCTCGACCTCAGCGAGAGGGACGTTCGCCGCCTCATCAGACATGGGGCACTCGACGAGGTGCGCATAGGGCGGCGCGTCTACGTAACTCGCAAGTCGGCCCTTGCCCTCGTGGGGGTAGCCGATGGATGAGGAGGAGCGCCGGGCATACGCCAACAGCTGTATGCATTTCTTCAAGTTCAACGCCGATACATTGGCCCCGATATTCGACGATTTGACGCCGAGGGCGAGGGGCGAGGCACTCAACGCGGTATACGGCCTAGCGCTCTACGGCGAGGAACCGGGGCATATCTCGAAAGCCGCCCGCAGTGCCTACATGTGCGCCCGCCCCAACGTGCTCAAGGCACGGGCCAACGCATCGCTCAAAGCCGACCCGTCGCGCCCGGACACCCGACCGGGCACGGGCGCGGGGGCCGTATCGAGGCGACAGCTTGCCGCAGATTCGGCGGCGGCAACTCGGGCAGCACTCCGCGAGCACGAGGCGAGTACTCATGGGAGTACTCAGCGAGTACAGGCCGAGTACTCGACGAATACAGGGGGCAGCACTCGGGCGAGTACTCAAAGCAGAAAGAGGCAACCAACAGGGGAAACGCCCGGCGTACCTCCGGACATACCTCCCGACGTACCTCCGGACACACTATCTACTATGGGACTATCAACTATGAGACTAGTTGATGATGCATTGGGTGCGCCCGCCTACGAAACGGGCGGGGGGCTGTTCCACGCCCCGTGCCCGGTATGCGGAAAGCGGGCGGTGGCCCGACTCGACGCCAACGGGGCCGCCTACACTACGGACGCCTGCGGGGAGCACGGTATCGAGTTGCCGCCCGGATACGAGGCGAGGAGAGGCGCGGAGGGCTATACACTCGAACGCCCGACGCCCCTAACGGACGGCCCCGCCACGGCAGAGGGGTTTAGGCATGGAGAGGGCTAGGGCCGCTATCCACGCCGAGTGGGAACCCGACGCCCTCAGCCGTTCCCGGTGGAGCGCTGCACACACCCTCAAAGAGATCGAGGCGGCGGAGGCCGAGGCAGCGGGAAAGCGCAAGCACCGCTAACCAGGAATCGCTTGATGTCCTGCGGAAATACCTACCTGAATCAACTAAAATATTCGAAGAGATGCTTGAGGAGCTGATTTGATGGAAAGCCAGGTTAAGCAGGAGAAGCTAGCAAAAGCCCGCATCGAGAAGGCCAAACCCGTCTTTATTGAGATGTTCGGCTATGAGCCTATGTTCTACGGGCACATTTGCGAATATGCCGACCTTCTGGAAGAGTCCATCTCGTCCGGTGAGCCTAAGCTTATGGAGCATGACCCTAGCATCTTCCTTTAGCCCATCAATCGGCTAATCGGTCTAACCGCTTGCCTAGTTCAGCCCCGCCACGGCGGGGCTTTTTCATGCCGGGGCGAACCCGCGAGGCGGGGCCGGGGGCGTGGCGTGTGCAGGGTTTCGGCGTTTCGCCGGGACATGCGGAGCGAGGCCGCCGAGGGCGCGGCGTCGGCGCAACATGGGGAGCGCCGGGACGAAACGGAGAGACGAGGAGGAGACATGGCGACTCGATTTATCGGGGGCATGATCGCCGAGGGACTACCGGAGATAGCGGGCGCGGTACCCGCTGCGGGGGGGGGTTGTCGTGGAGGTGGATACGGCGCTAGAGCCGGAGCGCGGCGATTTGGTGGCGTGCTCGACCGCCGACGATTGCCCCTCAGCGCCCCAGATTGCCCGTATTCGGCGCGTTGACGCCGAGGCGGTGACGTTGGAGGTGCAGCCGTTGGACACGGCCCTAGAGGCCGCCACGGTGGCCCGGGACGCCAAGCCGGAGGACGGGCTTACCGTTGACGGCGTGATAGTTGCCGCCTACGCCCCCGTCTATGTAAGGGGCCGGGGCGGGGAACATTGGCTCAGGGCCTAGCGCCCGAGGGGGCGGCCCCGTCGCCGGGGCGGTATCGGGGCGCGGACTCCGTAGACCAAACCCGCGCTCGTTCCAAGCCGATACCGCGCCGAGGGCGGGGCCGTTCAACCTGAAGTTTCTGAAGCCCTAAAAAGGGGTTCAATCGCAATTATCTAAAGCCCTAAAAAGGCACTCAATTTGAACTATCTGAACAACTAAAAAGGGCCGTATCCCGGTATCAGGGGTGCGGCCCCGCTGCTTTAATGTCAACTATGTCAACAACTAAAAAAGGGCGGGGAGGGGCACACGGGCCGACCAGCCCCAACTTTCCCAAGCCCTAAAAAGGGGCCGGAGGAGACACGGGCGGCGTCGGGGCGAAAAACGGTTTCACCGGAGTTTGGTCTACATTTGGTCTATTTCCGTGGTCTACGGAGCCGGAAAAGAGAAACAGGCCAAGCGCTCTAAGCTCTTGACCTGCTGTTTTGCGTGGAGCGGGCAACGGGACTCGAACCCGCGAGTGTCAGCTTGGGAAGCTGATGCCTTACCACTTGGCGATGCCCGCATATGTGGGGGATAGTATAACGCGGTTGTCTTGTTCGACACAAGGGTGACGATAGTTGTTTTAGCTGTGGAGAATCGCTTGGAATTTAAGCCAATTGTGGAGACGGAGGCGTGTGGCGACTTCTATTCATTACCTTCCACCTGCTCTTTTACTCAATTGTTTTTCTGTCGACTCAATTTGTCAGATATCGGTCAAGCTTTTGGTCAGCTTCCGGTACTTACCCGCATGAACCCCGGCGGTAGCCTCATTCCACGCGTCGCAATCTCCCCGCGCGGCGCACGAGGGATAAGGAGCAGCCATGTCCAACGCACCCACGCACTCTGTCCACAGCGCAATCGTCACAGGTCCGCTGCTCCTGCTCCTCCTTTTGCTGGTCGGTTGCCTGACTCCCAGAACCGCTCGTGCCATCGACGGGCACGATGCACTCAGCTTCCGCACCATCAGCGACATGTGCGGGCCGCTGGGCATTGGCAAATACGAGGCGCAAGACGCCTCGATTTCATACTGCATGAACCAGGATTGTCCCGGCCCCAGCGAGCCAGGAGGACCATGGCGCGCCTACGACCAAGGCTGGACATGGCTCGACGACGAGTTCGCCGCCGTCATCTGCCATGGATACCCTTCCGCCACATCGTTTGGCGGCCATAGCCTAACGCCCGATCGCGCCCGTGCCGCCACCCAGCTTGCCGTGTGGATGCTTAAAGGAACCACGCACCCTGACGGCACTTTTTCGTATACGAACAACGCCGGTATCCCCAGAAGCGGCAAGTTCTACCAAGACGCCGAGATTGTAGCGGCGGCGCGATGGCTCTACGACAACGCCAAAGCTGGAAACATCAGAGCATCATCGCATCGCGCAAGGCGTTATCACGGCCCCGCCTCAAAAGAGGGACGGCACCAAGACATGCTCTATGTTCTGCCCGCCGTTACCGTTTCCTTCGAGAAGCAATCTGCAAACGCTGCAATCACCAGCGGAAACGGTACATACCAGCTCAACGGTGCCACCTTTGACATCTTTGAAAGCGCAAGCGACGCGCGTGTCGGAACCATCCAGATGGACGGGCATGGGCGAGCCCAAGCCACGCTGCTGCCCAACACGGCATACTATCTGGTCGAAACAAAGGCACCGGCAGGTTATATGCCACGTCGCGACCGCATCGAGTTTTCCACCTCGAGCGGCGGTGGGCACGTCTCCATCGTTGAGACGCCAGGTACGATTTCCCTGCGCATCGTAAAGCTCGACAAGGCGACGGGCGCCGGCCCTCAAGCGGGAGCATCACTCGCCGGCGCCGAGTTCACCTGTGTTTCGCAGTCAACTCCGGGCTGGACGCGCATCCTCACCACCGACGATGACGGCATGGCGACGTTGGACGACATCCCCTTGGGCACCTTTACCATCTATGAATCAAAGGCCCCCGAAGGCTACCTGCTACCCAGTGAAACGTGGAGTTATTCCGTCGACGCCGATCAGCTTGGCGACACCGGCGTCGTTGAGCTCGAGAGTCGTATTTCCGACACCCCCATCGCCTTCGACCTCGAAATCTCAAAGTTTAAAGATCGTGGCGACAGCAACGAATCTGGCATTGAACAGCCGGCTGAGGGCGTTGTCTTTGAGGTCGTCAGCAACAGCTCGCAGCAGGTTGTCGGCACCTTGACCACCAATGTCTATGGCTTCGCGTCCACCAAGGACCAACCCGATGCATGGTTTGGCGGCGGTACACGACCCGAAGGCGCTCACGGATCCATTCCCTACGATCGGGCTGGTTACACCGTGCGTGAAGTTCGCGAAACTGTTCCCGATGGATTTAAGCAGGCGGGAGAATGGTCCATCTCCGCAGAGCAGACGACTGATGGGGCAACGCTGCAATATATCGTGGACAACCATGCCATATCGACACACCTTCAGATCGTAAAACGTGACGCCCGAACGGGGAGTGCCGTACCACTTGCAGGCTTCGCTTTCCAACTGCTCGACAGCAACCATGAGCCTGTTTCCCAAACATGCTGGTATCCAGCTCACTCCGTCCTAAACACCTTCACGACCGACAAAACCGGTTCCGTCACACTGCCCGAGTCGCTCCGTCCCGGCACCTATTACATTCGTGAGAAAGATGCTGCTGCCCCCTATCTTAGGGGAGAGGATCTTGAGCTTTCGATACCCGTCGATATGAACCTAACACCCGTTGCCATCGCCTCGTTCTACGATCAAGCAGCAACCGGCAAGATCGAAATTGTCAAAAGCGACGCTGTGGACAGCAGCGCCCTGGCGGGAGCGGTCTTCGAGATTCGTGCGGCGGAGGATATCGTCCGCGCTGACGGCAGCATGGTTGCCCTTGCGGGAGAGACGGTCGCAACCGTCGAGACCGACGAGCAAGGAAAAGCCGACATCAATGGCCTTTCACTTGGATCTGGCATAGCGCATTACGAAGTCGTTGAGGTAAGCGCCCCCGAAGGGTATCTGCTTGATCCGACGCCTCACGCCGTCGAGCTCACCTATGCCGACCAGGACACACCGGTCGTCCATGCTCGAGTCGAAGTCTCCAACGATTACACCAAGGTCGATATCTCCAAGGCCGATGTCACCGACCAAACAGAGATTGAGGGGGCGCAGCTCGTTCTACTGGACGCGAACGGAGAAACTATCGAAACCTGGACCTCGACCGCGACGCCACATCGTATTGAGCATCTTGCACCCGGCTCCTACACGCTGCGCGAAACGATGTCACCGCGCACCTACGACATGGCCGAAGATGTCACGTTCGAAGTAAAGGAGACCGGAGACATCCAGAAGGTCGTCATGAATGATGCCCCGATTGAAATTATAGGAAGGGTCGACAAGCGTCAGGAAATTGCCCAGCCAGTCGCAAGCGATCTGACGGCCAACGGCGACGGTAAAAACCGAGCCGCAACGCAGTCCGATGCACGGGGCGAGTTCGCTTACACCATCGACGCTCGCAACGAATCAAAAACCTGGGTTGATGAGTTTACGATCACCGACGAACTTGAGTGCGTGTCCACTGGGACCGCCCGACTCGTGAGCATAGAAACACCCGTCGCCACAGGCGACTACGACGGGAGATGCAACATATGGTACCGCACGTCCCCCGAGATCGAACAAGACAGCGAGGAACAAGCCAATGCCACGCTCGATGACGGGCACGAAAACCCTTGGCTCGAAACAGACGAAGTTAAAAATCTCCTCGGTGAAGACACAAGACTTGTCGACTACGACGGTTGGCATCTTTGGAAGTCCGACATATCCACGAGCGAATCGACAACGTTGACTGTCAATGATCTTAACTTACCAAGGAATACTCAGGTGACGGGCTTACGCATTGAATACGGTTCCGTATCTGCCGATTTTACGACACGATCAGACACCTCGACATGGAGCCGTGATGACCTGAAGGACGAGCACGATGACCTGGATGACGCCGCGAGATCGCTCGACTCGCAGGCGCACGGAGCGCTGGTTCATATGACTGCCACGGCATCCTATATGCCCGAGAATGCCATAACCAACGGCGTCCGCGTCGACCTTTGCCGCAATGGTGGCGGCAATAAGCTCGAGTCCCACGATGAAGATCACGTTATCCAACGCTGCGCGTTGTCCCAAGACCTGCCATCGACGGGCTCCGCTCCCCTTGCCGCATTGATGACCGCCCTTATGACCGCGGGCGGCGCGGCCATCTGGTTTGCCAAAAACAGGTCTGCGGCTGTAACGCGTTAACCGTCCAATAAAACGGGGCGAGCCAGTCTCCCGGCTCGCCCCGTATACAGGCATTTTTGATACGAGGGCTCGCGCCTACTCGGTCGAAGAGCCACCATCGATGGTAGCCTGGTCAGTCGCGTCGATGCCGTCGGCACCCACAGACTGCTCCTGCTTCACCTCTTCGCTAATCGCAGACTCGGACGTGGATCCCTTAATGCCCACAAAGTAGGCGGCACCAAAACCGAGGGCAACGGCAATCAGGGTCAAAATCAGATACACGGGCCAATGGCGCTTAATATACGAAAACACGCTGACTCCTTAGGACTGCCTACGAGCGACGAATAACCTCGGTCACAACCTCGGACACCGTAGCGATGTTCGTCGGGTTGATGTTGTAGGGCAGGTCGTCCTCGGTACGAGCGCAAGCCAGGCGAGGACCGTCCACGCCTGCAATCGTAAGGGCGCGGCGGCTCGCCTCGAGGGCGGCATACGCATCCGTCTTGGCATAAGGCATCTCGAATGCGCCGCAGTCGACATGGAACGCCTTGCAGACCTTGCTGACCAGGTTCATGATACGGCGGTCGCCCTTAAGCAGCTGTTGCTCGCCCTCGACCGTCACGACCGAAATCCTGCCGGCACCAATGGACTCGAGGTTGATAAAGAACACGCCACGAAGCTTATCGCGATGAGAGGCCAGGAAAGCCTTCATGCCGGCACCATCGCAATCGGAGGCACCCGTCGCAACAAACCAAATATCATGGCCGAGCAACTCATCATCACCCATAGAGGCAACTGCCGCGAGCATATCCTCATTCGATGCACCATCGGAAGACGTAGCGCCGCCCTTCCAACCGTCGTCATCGTCTTCAAAGTTATCCCACGAACCGATGCCGCGGCCAGACTTCTTGGCATCGTAGTCATCATCGACACCAAGCCAGTCGCTCATGCTGTCCTGGTCGCTCTTTTTCTTGCGCCCAAACAGGCCGCCGATACCGCGCTTTTGGGGCTTCGGGGTCGTCACGGGAGCCGAGATAGTCTCGAGCGGCTGCACATCCGGTGCAACGGGCATAGAGGGCGCCACCGGCGCCGATGAGGGCTCCGAGCCCTGTGCCGTAACAAAGGGATCGTCGGTCTGCGCCGAAGGATCGGGCAGGTCAAACAACGACGTACGAGACGCGACGTTGGCCTGCTGCATCGAGGGCAGCGACGGGTCGGGGACGGAGGCCAGCGGCGACGGTGAGGGCGCGGAGGCCGGATCGGGAATATTCATCTGCGGGCGCGACGGCACACGAGACGAAATCTGAGCCATGAGGGAGTCTACTGTCTCGTCCTGCGTGGGGGCGGCGTTGGCTACCGTGGCGCCGGGATCGCTCGGCGTGGGCATGGTAAAGATCTGCGTAGAGTAGGGCCTGGATTCATCAGCCTTGGGAGCTTCATCGACCGTAGAGGAATTCGGCTCCACAACAGACACCTCGACCTGCTCGGGCACATTGTCCTCAATAGAATCAGCCACATCGTCAACCGCGCCTTCGGTAGCGGCAGCTGCGTCCGCAGCTTCATCGGAGACGGAAATGGGCTCGGCGATCGCAGTGCCCTGCTTCTCGAACGTCATCGTGGCATCAAAGGACACGGTGTTATCGACCGGCTGCTGCGCATCAAAGGACGTCGTCGCCTCCGCGACGTCAGCGGACGTCGGCTGCGAGGCCTCGAAAGACGTCGTGGCGTCAGCGGGGTCGGCAGGCGCCGGCTGCTCGGCCTCGTTCTGCTCAAACTCCTGTGCCGCGCGCTCGCGCTCGGCCTCGGCAGCCTGTTGTTGGGCTATAGCCTCCTGCTCGGCAGCCTCGCGGGCAGCAGCGCGCTTTTCCTCAAAGTCGTCAACGAGCTTCTTGCCCTTCGCAAAGGCACCCTTAAAAAAGCTGGAGGCGCTGGCGCCAAGCGAGGAGAATGCGGAAGCAATATCGGCATGGGGCGTTGTCGAAGGGAGCTCGGCCGAGAAATCGGTATCGCTCTCGTAGGACACGCGCTGCGGATACTCGTCGTAGCCCTCATCGGCAGAATCGTCCTCTGCCTGCTCCGGAGCGGCAGGAGCAAGAATGTCAAGGCCGGCCGCGGGGTCGAGTGTGGACTCCGCCTCGGGCTCAATATCGGAGGACGGGGCAGACACGAGCTCGGCGTCCGCAGCGGACACATCAGACACGGGCTCTTGAGCCTCGGAAATGGGCTCGGGCTCAAACGCCGGTTCCTCGCCTTCATCGTAAACAAGCGAGCAGGACTCGGGCAGCATACCGAGCGCGCGGATGGCATCCGAGCCAAAGCGGATATTGCCGGCTGCATTGCGATAGAGTTTGGGCTCGGGCTCGACCACTACGGGCTCCTCCGCCGGCTCGGCGGCGGGCACCTCCTCGGTGGCCACCTCGGTCTGAACGGCCTGGTCCTGAGCCTCGGGCGCGATGGTGCCGATCAGCGTCGCGTCAGCAGAAGCGCCCTCGAAGCCATCGATCTGCTCATCGGGTGCCTCATCCTGCTCGGGCTCGGCAGCAAACGGCTGTCCGAACTCGTCCTCGGTATAGCTCGGCTCCTCATATTCGATGGTGTTGCCATAATCGTTTTGCTGCTGCGCCGCAGCGTACTCGGCCGCGGCACGCGCCATTTCCTCGGCCCGGCGCTTTTGCTCGCCAAAATACGTATCGAACGGAATATCGTTGGGAAATTCATTTTCCCCCTGATAAGGGGCAACGTTGTCCATAACACCAAGCATGGCGGCAACAGAAGACTTGTTGCACACCGATCCAGACGTATAGGGAAGCACGAAACGGTTGGCAATGATATTTGCCGCGTTGGCAAGCGCCACCAGCGAAGCGAGAATCGCTACGATCCACAGCAGGACCTTGAGCGCGCCGGGGAGCGGCAGGATGCGCAGAACGGCCACGGCGGCGGGAACGATCGTCGCCACCGGCAGCGACTTTGCGACCAGCGCGCGATAGGGCGCATAGGGCTCGCGCGCGAACAACTCGGCGCGAGGAGAATCATAGTGGGCCACCACGACCACGGGACGATTGCGCGGAGACGCGAGCGGGCCCGAAGCCTTGTGATAGGCGATGACATTTTGGCTCACGCCCGTTTTGCCCAAGCGCGAAATGACAGGACGGCCCATACGCTCGAGCACATACAGCACTGCGCCGGCAATCGCCAGCAAGGTGCCGACCAAGCCGACGCCGCCGCCGATACCCATGAGCAAGGCGCCCACAAAAGCCAAGATACCCGTTACGGCAAACGCCAGCCTGCTGGGTGCAGGAGCATTAAACTCCTGCACCTCGGGATCAAAACCGTGGTTGCGGAAAATCTGAGCGATATCCTCGGCAGCCAAACGCTCCTCTTCGCTGCACGCGGGCGTGATGCCGGTGTTCTGCAGCAGGTGGTTAATATAATTCTGGGTGTTCGCCATGTGCGCTCCACATCCATAATCCGACAAATAGGCCCAGTGCTTGCACATTAGGACCGTATATAGTCGAAAGTATACCCCGAGCGGACGCAAACAGCTGAATTCCGGTTACGTTAACGCCTCATACGGACATGGATATAGCCTAATCTCCATATCGGACTAAAATCATGGCATCGAACAACCTTCTCATGCGAGGATTCTATGACGGCAAGCACAACGACCGCAGCAAATAAAAAGAGTTCGGCAGAGCCGGGCTACGACAAAACTGCCCAGCGTATCCTCAATCTTTTCTTCGTACTCAACAGTTCTCCCGAACCGCTGACTACTGAGCAGATCGTTTTGGACTCCGATTTGGGCTATGGCTCGGGCAATATCGATTCGGACAAACGCAAGTTTCGTCGTGACCGCGAAAAACTACTCGAGCGCGGTATCGTGATTAAGGAGGTTCGCGCGCCCGGCTCCCAGGAAACCGAAGAAAGTGCCTGGGCCGTCGACCGTGACCACACGTTTGCCGCCGGCGGCCTGATTACCACCGAGGACGCAGACATCCTTATGGACGCCATAGACCAGATGCTCGCCGCCGGATCGTCCACTTTTTCCACGCCGCTCGCCGATATTCGGTCCAAAATCGCATACCTGACCGGCGAGACGGACGTCCCGGAAACGCGTGCCCCGCGCTCTCCCATGGTTGATGCCGTATGGAGCGCTTTCGCCGAGCGTTGCGCGCTGCGCTTCCTGTATCAAAACGGACGCGGGGAACAGCGTCAACGCACCGTCTGCGTCTACGGCATGTTCGAGCGCGAGGGCGTTTCGTATTTCTGCGGTCTGGATGATGCATCCGGTACCGTTAGGACATTTCGCTGCGACCGCATCGTCCGTGCCTGGAAACCTTCCGGCTTCTACACCATCCCCAGCGACTTTAACCTCAATGACCAGCTGTTCTTTGAGTTCGATTTTGCCGACCGCGACCCCATCGCGGCCACATTCTCGTTTGCCGCCGAGACGCCGGCGGACATGGTCCACGCCCTTACGCAAGGACGCGGAAGCCTCGATCGCGCAGACAAAGGATGGAGATGGACCGTTGGCGTGCGCGACCTAGATGCCGCCGCTTCATTTTGTATGGAGCACAGCGCCGACAACATGAGACCCGTAGCGCCCGACGCACTCAAACAGGCTTGGAATCGCCTCATCGAAAGGACGGTGAACGCCCATGCCTGCGCGTAAACTCACGAGCGAGCAAAGGCTCTCGCGCGCCATCGACATCATGGAAGCCCTCTACGCCGCTGGCGAGAAGGGCATGGATCGCAGTGAAATCTGCAGTCGCTTCGACATCACCGGCGCTTCACTCGATGAGATTATCGGCATCATTTCGACGCTCGCAGACCGCGAATCGGGGGCACGCGTCATCTGCGAATGCCGTGACGGGCGCGTCATTCTGACGGGCGAGGCAGGCCGTGTGCTGCCGTTGCGCCTCAGTGCGGCCGAGGGCGCCGTACTCAACCATGAACTTGAGTCGTTAGGTATCGAACCGGCGACAGCAGCGCGCATCCGCCGCGCGCTTCTGCCCGAGGAACTGGGGTATAACCAGCGCGTTGTCGACACTGTTGCGCGCGGCTCCCATTGGCAGCAGCTCAACTGCGCCATCCAGGACGGCGTTCGCTGCCGCATCACCTATCGCTCGCTTGGCGACGGGCACGCGCGGGAGCGCACCATTGACCCCCTGCGCATTATGACGAACGGCGATAGCATGTACCTGGTAGCCTGGGACACCGAGCAGGATGCGCAACGCCGTTATCGCCTCGACAAGATCGAGGATATCGTCCTGACCGACGACTCGGTCGAGCGGCACCACTCAAAGATTACGACCCTTCAAGACTCGCTTGCGAAAGCGGGACGCGAAACAAAGCTCGCGATGCCGCTTGATCTTGCCGACCATCTAGACTGGGCTGGCATCACATCAGTCAATCAGGCTGACGAGGACACGGCAATCGTAACCGTCCGCTACACGTCCGAAGCGTGGTTATTTGCCCAAGTTATGGCAAAGGGCGGAGCCATCCGCATCATGGATGACCCCGCCCTGTCAAAGCGTCTGTGCGACTATGCGGAGACGCTCGCCTGCCCGCTCTAATGTCGTCGGTCGTGCGCCTGTCGCCATAGCTGCAGGTAGTGGCCGACCTGGGCTGAATCGATACGCTGGTAGGAAGTCGTGGGCAGCGATGTCAAGAACTTCTTGCCATACCCTTTCGTCACCAGGCGAGGATCCGCCAAAATCAGCACACCGCTATCGGTCGACGAGCG
This sequence comes from uncultured Collinsella sp., assembly GCA_934630385.1. Lineage (GTDB taxonomy): Bacteria > Actinomycetota > Coriobacteriia > Coriobacteriales > Coriobacteriaceae > Collinsella. Next base: position 4,685 of record CAKTWE010000027.1, on the reverse strand, counting down.
AATCAAACGCCCCGCGGCCTGTTTGACCTCGAGCACTGCCTCGGGTAGCGAATAGCGCGCCCAAGCACGGTCCTCGCGCAGGTTACGCTCGCAGGAGAGCGGATCGGTAGGGCTGGAAAACGGCAGCTTGGGAATGATGACACATCGCAGCGTCTCACCGCTGGCGTCAAAGCCCTCCCAAAAGGCCTTGAGAGCGAAGAGCGACGAAGCCGGTTCGTTGATAAACCGGTCGCGTAGGCGACGAGGAGATGAGTTGCGCTGTTGGCAGTTGAGTTCCAGACCCGCGCGGGCAACCTTGGGCTCAACGCGAGCGTACAGGTCCTCCATGTCACGCCGGTTGGTGAACAGCGTGAGCACCGATCCGCCCATGGCGAGGTGCGCATCGACCAGCACATGCTCAAGGGATGCCAGATATGCCTCGCGGTCGCGCGGATCGGGGATATCGCCCGCAACGACTACAGCCATGTTCGAATCGAAGTCGTAGCTCGAGTCCAAGTGCAGCGATGAGGACGTTGAAGCACCGATGCGATCGAGCCCGACAGCATGGTTGAAGTGCTCAAAGCTTTTGGACACCGTCATGGTCGCTGAGGCAAAGATCGCCGTGTGAACCTCGGGCAGCCACTCGGTCGCCAACGCCTCGCCAATGTCGATGCGCTCTGCGGTCATCGACTCTCCGCCGGCACGCAGCCTGCGATTAACCTGCAGCGAATACACGTAGTGTTCATCGGTGCCGTCAATGATGAGCTTGAGGTTCTCGGCCAGCTCGTGCAGACGGCGCGAGATATCACCCAGGTCGACAACGACCTCGGGCTTGTCGGCGGCGACGGCTTGCACCAGCGCGTCGACGCTCTTGTCAGCTTGTTCCAATGCGTCGATGGCAGTGTAGGCCGACTGTAAGAAATCATGCCAGTCGTCAGATTCGCGCAGCTCGGGACCAATCCATAGATTGGCGTTGTCATAACCCCCACGGGCACGGCGGCCGAGCTCGCGAACGCCATCGAACACGTCGGCGATTGCCATGCTCGCGCGCGCAACCGTCGACGTCGCCTTGGCAGTAAGGCCCAGATAGAGCGTAGAGCCCTCGGAGGTTGCCAAATCACGGGAGATCTGGCTCAACGCGCCAGCGCTCGAACCGCCCAGGCGCTCAAACAGAACGCGCGATTCGTCCGCCGAGACCACGCGCGCCCACTGACGACGCGCCTCGCGCTCGATGGAATGGGCCTCGTCGATTACCCAATGACGAATCGGAGGCAAAATCCTCCCCTCGGCCGCAACATTGCGGAACAGCAGAGAATGGTTCGTAACAACCACATCGGCATGCGCCGCGCGACGGCGTGCGCCGTGGACGAGGCATTTATCGGGGAAAAACGGGCAGAGGCGACGAGCGCACTCGCGCGAGGCCGTCGTAAAGTCGGGACGGTTGACGCTGCGCCAGCGAATGCCAAGCGAATCAAGATCGCCGTCGGCTGACTGGCAGACGTACGCCATGATCACAGCAACTGCCGTAAGCGTGTCGGCAGGATCACGTTTGGTTGTAATTTCGACTTGGCTGCGGCTCATACGCTCAAGTTTGCGCAAACACGGATAGTGGTCGCACCCCTTCAATGTGCAAAACGACAAGCCACCCGGCAGTTGCTCGGCAAGTTTTGGCAGCTCATGGTACATGAGCTGGTCGGCGAGGTTATTCGATTTGGTCGCAATGCCGACGGTGATGTTATTACGTCGCGCCGCCTCGGCAAAAGGCACCAGATAGGCCATCGATTTGCCGACGCCTGTGCCCGCCTCAATTACACGATGAGTGCCCGTGACCAGCGCATCGCGAACCTCGAGCGCCATCGCGATCTGCTCATCACGCGGCTCGTAGGTTGGATACATGCGATTAACCAGGCCGCCGGGGGCGTAATCCGCCTCGATTTCTTCGCGACTCGGCATCTTGAGGACCGGCAGTTCGTCGGCGTCCACCCGATCGTCGGCGCGACCTGCCTTGAGAACGTCAGCACGAGCTGCGCTGAGAGAGAAGATGGACCCGGGGTTCTGCCCTGCCAAGAACGAGAAGATAGGACGATAGGACCAGGGTACGTCGGGATGCATGTCGGCCAGGCGCGCCATAAGGCCTTGGGGCAAGTCAGTGAGTGCCACGAGCAACACGCGCCACACGCCGCACAGGGCATCGACATCGGCGTTGGCACGGTGTGATACCGAATCGCAGCCGAACAGGTCGGCCATAAAAGACAGCTTGTGCGAAGCCAAGCGCGGAAGCGCGATGCGCGACAGCGCCAGTGAATCAATCCAGATATCGCTCACGTTGACACCGCCCTTAACCGACTCGATAAACGATCGATCGAAGGTGGCGTTATGCGCGATCACCGGGCATCCGCCGACAAAATCGGCGAGAGCAGACACGGCTTCAACGTCTGACGGAGCATCGGCCACGTCAGCGTTCGTGATACTTGTGAGCTCGATAATCTCGGTGGGAATCAGCTGCTTGGGATGCACGAAGGTATCGAAGCGCTCTACGACCTCGCGGCCCGAAAGACGGGCCGCGGAGATCTCGATCAATTCGTTGTCTTGCACCGACAAACCCGTGGTCTCGGTATCGAGGACGATGACATCCTCCTCGATAAGACCGAACGACTGCGTCTTGGCGCGCTCGGCGAGCGTGGCATAGGCATCGATGACAAATTTCGGCGTTCCAGGAGATACAGCGTCCTCGATTAGCATGCAACGCCCGCTCGACGAAGGCCCATGCGAATCAGGCTGTCACAGACCTGGGGGAACGTCATATCGTCGGTATGGCGAATCTCATCCGGATACAGCGACGTATCGGTCATGCCGGGAATGGTGTTGGTCTCAAGAATGACGGGGCCGTCTTCACTCACGATAAAGTCACTGCGCGAAATGCCCAGACAGCCGAGGGCCTTGTGGGCGGCGCAAGCAAGCTCCTGGGCGCGGGCGTAGTTTTCAGGCGAAATCTGCGCCGGAATACGGTGGATATCCGTAGGGTCGACGTACTTGACGTCCAAGTCGTAGAACTCACAATCCTCAGGCTTGCGAATCTCGACGATCGGCAGGGCGCGCACATCGTCCTCGCCGTACACGCCTACCGTAATCTCGGTTCCCTCGATGCACTTCTCGACGAGCACTTTGTCACCATACTCGAATGCCTTCTTGATGGCAGCCGGCAGCTCGGAAGGCTCATGCACCAGTGAAATACCGTAGCTCGAACCATTGACAGCAGGCTTCACAAAGCAGCGTTCGCCACAGACTTCGACGATATGGTCGATATCGACCTCGTCACCCGTCTCGAGCGCCAGTCCGGGGGCGATGGGGATCCCCGCCTTGGCGTACAGGAGCTTGGACACCTCTTTGTCCGCACCGCAAGCGCTGGCAAGAACGCCCGATGCCGTGTAGGGGATACCTAAGGTCTCCATGGCGCCCTGCATGGCGCCATCCTCGCCGCCAGCACCGTGCATGGCGATAAACGCCACATCGAAGCCACCGGTCGCCATAGTCACCATAAAGTCATCGGCGGCCGTATCGAGCAGCTCCACCGAAGTGTAGCCAGCCTCCTTCAAGGCAACCACGACGTTTTTTCCCGAATCGAGCGAAATCTCGCGCTCAGCGGAATGACCGCCCGCCAAGACCGCTACGTGCATGTTCTCTAGGCTTTTACCCGGCATGGGCAGACTCCTCCTCTATAATTTCTGCAGCTGATACCATATTGTAGCGATACCGTCTACGTTTCCCCAAAATCGAAAGGCTTCCATGAATCCCAGGACTAAATCTCAGGACATTCGCGACTTGAGCCAAAACGATATTCGCGAGCTCGTTGCCGAACTCGGCCAACCCACCTTCCGCGCCAAACAGCTCATTGAATGGGTTTTTGAGAAGAACGTTTGTTCGTTTGACGATATGACCAACCTTCCGAAGGCATTCCGCGAGCAGCTCAAAGAGGCATTTGCTTTTGACACGCCGACCGAGCTCACCAAGCAAGTCTCCAAGGACGGCTCCCGCAAATACCTGCTCGAGTATCACGACGGCATCTCCGTCGAGACCGTCGGCATGCCTCGCCGCAACAAGCTCTCCGTTTGTGTATCCACCCAGGCCGGCTGTGGCATGGGATGTGCATTTTGCGCTACCGGCCTGAACGGCCTTAAGCGTTCGTTGACCGCACAAGAGATCGTTGACCAGGTGCTCCATGTCTCCAACGACTTTGGCGAGCGAGCAACGAGTGTCGTGTTCATGGGTCAGGGCGAGCCGTTTGCCAACTACGACGAGGTCCTCAAGGCGCTGCGTATCCTCAACGACCCCGATGGCATCGGCATTGGAGCACGTCACCTTACTGTTTCTACCAGCGGCGTTATCCCTGGAATTCGCAAGTTTGCAGATATCCCCGAGCAGTTCACGCTCGCCGTCTCGCTGCACTCCGCTATCCAGTCGACGCGCAACAAGCTGATGCCGGGCGTTAAGAAGTACACGCTCCTGCGCCTCCACGAGGCCCTTCAGCTCTACACTGAAAAGACCGGTCGCCGTCCAACCTATGAGTACGCCATGATTGAGGGCGTCAACGACACAAACCCCGAGATGCAGGCGCTCTGCGACTTCTGCGAGGGCACGCTGTGCCACGTTAACCTGATTCAGCTTAACGATATCGAGGGCAGTCCTCTCAAGCCGTCGCCGATCCA
>CAKTWE010000026.1 GCA_934630385.1 uncultured Collinsella sp. | reverse complement strand
TAATCGACCCACGTGGTTTTCGCTGGTTATCGTATGCTTTGCATTTGCGCAGGTGAATTGCATATTTGTTAGAATGGCGTTAACCGTAGGTTTACACTGTGCGATGCAGGTTATTCTCAATTGAGCGCGTGACCTGCGAAAACAACCCCCTGCGGCACCATGCGGTCACAGGCGCGAAAACGGGAGATTGACGTGTACGATCGACGACTTGACGCTATTTCGGCCGCCGCGGAGCTGGGAAGTTTCTCGCGTGCCGCGGCAAAGCTGCGCGTGTCGACCCCGGCGCTCGTCAAACAGGTGTCGGGGTTCGAGGCAGAGTTTGGCATCACGTTGTTCGAGCGCTCGCACTCGGGCGTCAAGGTGACGCCGGCGGGCGCGCTGTTGGTGGACGACGCGCGCTCGATCATGCGCCAATCCGAGGATGCGTTGCGCCGCGCCCGGCGAGCGGCGGGCGATGGCGGTGCGGTGCGCCTGGGCGTATCGATGATGTGCCCGGGGCGCCACGCGCTCGCGCTGTGGCCGCAGGTGCACGACATGGAGCCGCGCTTGCGTTTTGAGATTGTGCCGGTGGGGGACCTTTACGATGAGCGCGAGACCGTCATGCGCGGTCTGGGGCGCGAGGTGGATGTGGTGCAGTCGAGTTTTTCGACCCCGCGCTGGGGTGATGCCTGCCAAAAGCTCCGCATTGTCAACGTGCCGTTTTATATCGACCTGCCGCGCACGAGCCCGCTGGCACGCAAGAACCGTATTTCGATCGCCGACTTGGAGGGTATGCGTCTGCGCGTACTGCGCCACGGCAACGACGCCATGGACAGCCTGCGCATTGACCTTTTGGCCGACGGCGGCGTGGACGTGATCGACGTGGATAGCTTCGACTTTGCGCTCTTTAACGAAGCCGAGGAAAAGGGCGACGCGGTGCTCACCTGCGGCGCATGGTCGGGTGTGCACCCGGCCTTTGTGGGCGTGCCGTTCCTATGCGGCCGCGAGGTGCCGGTCTATTTGCACTACCCGCTCGAGCCCACCCTCCAAGTCCAAAAATTCGTCAACGCCATGGCCCAACTTCTCAAATAGCTATCGTGTCGATGATTCTTTAATCCCCGCCCTAGAAAAATCATCTGGTAGAGTTGACCTCACGTGAATTTCAGCACACTGCGTACTACCTGTGCTTTTGTCATTTTGGGAGTGAACTTGTGAATACTTCTGTCGCCAAGAAAGCCAGCCGGGCGGTACGCCTGCTCATGATGGTGCTCACGGCAGTTCTCATCTTCTTCTTCATTAATGTTATGCTGCTCGTCTCCGATATCCAGGGCACGGCGCGCGTGGTCAACTACGCCGGTCTGGTGCGCGGTACCACGCAGCGAATCGTTAAGCTCGAGGACGCGGGCCAGCCTCAAGATGAACTGCTCAAAGCCGTGGATTCATACATCAACGGTTTGCGCTACGGAAGTGACGACCTTAACCTCGTCCGTCTCGATGACGACGAGTATCAGGCAAAGATGACCGAGCTTGCAAATTATTTTGATGAGCTTTGCGCCGAGATCATCCGCGTGCGCGAAGTCGGCTACGAGAACACCGACATCATCTCCATGAGCGAGGAGTTCTTTGGCATTTGCGACGATGCTACGCGACTCGCAGAGGACTACTCTCAGGAGAAGGCGTCGGCGCTCAACTATCTCGAGGGCTTGGTGATCATCGACATCGTGGGCTTGGTGGCGGCCTTTGCGGTCGAACTTGTTCGCGCGGTGCGCACTGCCGCGCTCAATCGCGAGCTGCAGAACAAAGTCTATCTCGACGAAGCCACGGGACTGCCCAACAAGAACAAGTGCGAGGAGATCTTGGGGCAGGAGCAGCCTGTCTCCGCGGAGGGGCCCGTTGCGGTGTGCGTTTTCGACCTTAACAATCTGCATACGGTCAATAACAGCTTTGGCCACGAAAAGGGCGACGAATACATCCGTTCTTTTGCCCAGCAGCTGGGGTGCGTGGCGTCCGAGACCTGCTTTGTGGGCCGCGACGGCGGCGATGAGTTTATTGCGGTGCTGCGGGATACCGATCGAGCTGCCGTGGAGTCCTGTCTCGCTCGGGTTCGTGCGAACGTGAACGAGTATTCCGAGGCTCACCCCGACATGCCTATTAGCTATGCGGTGGGCTACGCACTTTCCAGTGATTTTGATGAACCGCCTACGATGCGCGAGCTCTTTTCCCAGGCCGACAAAAACATGTACATCGACAAGAACCGCGTAAAGACAGCCGAGGCGGCCGGGCCGCAACGCGAGCAACGGTAAGCTTGTAACAGAGGACGGCTAATTTGGAAGCTAAAAAGCCCCGTCCCAAAAAGACTGCTACAAAACAAGGCCCTGGCCAACCGGCCAGGGCCTCACTAACTTTTATTCCGTTTTAAACGACGGGCTGATTGCGCGCAGGAGGTCTCCCAGGCGGGCCGGGGTGTAACCTCCGCGCGCAGTTTCGCAGCGAAGCGAGAATGTTTGAGCATGGAGGTTACACCCCGGCCCGCCTGGGAGACCCCCGTGGAACAAACCTACCTACTCCAGCTCAAACGCTCCGGTATAGAGCTGGTAGTAATACCCGCGCTTGGCGATCAGTTCGTCGTGGTTGCCGCGCTCGATGATGCGGCCGTGATCCAGACAGATGATCGCGTCGGAGTTGCGCACGGTGGACAGGCGGTGCGCGATGACAAACGTCGTGCGACCCTCCATGAGCTTATCCATGCCCGCCTGCACGATGGCTTCGGTGCGGGTGTCGATGGAGCTCGTGGCCTCGTCCAGAATCATTGCCGGCGGATCGGCGACGGCGGCGCGCGCGATCGAGATCAGCTGACGCTGGCCCTGCGACAGCTGGGCGCCGTTGCCGGTGAGCATGGTGTCGTAGCCGTCGGGCAGGCGGGTGATAAAGTCGTCTGCGCCCGCGAGCTTGGCCGCCGCGATGCACTCCTCGTCGGTCGCATCCAGGTTGCCGTAGCGGATGTTGTCCATCACGGTGCCGGTGAACAGGTTCACGTCCTGCAGTACCACGCCCAGCGAACGGCGCAGGTCGGACTTGCGAATCTTGTTGACGTTGATGCCGTCGTAGCGGATCTTGCCGTCGGCGATGTCATAGAAGCGGTTGATGAGGTTGGTGATGGTCGTCTTACCGGCACCGGTGGCGCCGACAAACGCGACCTTCTGACCCGGCTTGGCGTACACGGACACGCCGTGCAGCACCTCGTGGTCGGGCGTATAGCCAAAGTCCACGTTGTCCATGACCAGGTCGCCACGCAGCGGCACGTACTCGATCTCGCCGGTCGCGCGGTGCGGATGCTTCCACGCCCACATGCCGGTGTGGTGGTTGGCCTCCTCGAGCTCCCAGGTCTCGGGGTTCACCTGCGCGTTGACAAGCGTCACGTAGCCCTCGTCGGCCTCGGGCTCCTCGTCGAGCAGCTCAAAGATACGTTCGGTGCCGGCAAGGCCCATGACCACGGCGTTGATCTGCATCGAGATTTGGCCGATCTGGCCGCAGAACTGCTTGGTCATGTTGAGGAACGGCACCACGACGGCAATGGAGAGCGCCATGCCCGAGAGGCTCAGGTTGGGCACGCCCAGCGCCAGGAAGATGCCGCCGGCCAGCGCGACCAGCACGTAGAGCAGGTCGCCCAGGTTCCCGAGGATCGGCATGAGGATGTTGGCGTACATGTTGGCCTTCTGCGAGACCTCGAAGAGCTTCTCGTTGCGCTCGTCAAAATCGGCCTCGGCGGCGGACTCGTGACAGAACGCCTTGACGACCTTCTGGCCGTTCATGACTTCCTCGATATGGCCCTCGACCACGCCGAGCTCGGTCTGCTGCGCGATAAAGAAGCGTGCGGAGTTGGAGCCGAGCAGCTTGGTCATAAAGGCCATAAAGGTGACGCCGGCGATGATGACCAGGCACATCCACACGCTGTAATACAGCATGATGAAGAACACGGTGACGATGACGATGATCGTCATGAGCAGGTTGGGCAGCGACTGGCTGATCATCTGGCGCAGCGTGTCGATGTCGTTGGTGTAGTGGCTCATGATGTCGCCGCGCTGGTGCGTGTCGAAGTAGCGAATCGGCAGGTCCTGCATGCGGTTGAACATCTTCTCGCGCAGCTTCTCGAGCGAGCCCTGCGTGATGACGGCCATGGCGCGGTTCCAGAAGAGCGAAGACGCGACGCCCACGGCGTAGATGCAGCCGAGGGTGGTCACAAGCTTCAGAATTTTGGGCTGCGCGGCCGTCCAGTCGCCCGACTGCCATGATTCGCTGATGACTTGCAGCGCGCTCTGGAGAAACGTCGCGCCGATGGAATTGATGATGGCGCAGAGCACCACGCCGGCGAGGACGAGGGGCAAAAGCACCGGGTAGAAGCCAAAGAGCATCTTGATGAGGCGCGTCATGGTGCCACCCTTGCGGTTGCGTGCGCGCTCGGCGGTAGCTGCCTTACTCATGTGCCTCGCCTCCTTCCTGGGTCTGAGCTTGCGGTGCGGATGCCTCGGTGTCGGCTGCGACGGTCTCGGCCGCCTCCTCGCCCTCGGCACTCATCTTGTTTTGCGAGGTAAAGGTCTCGCGGTAGATCTCGCTCGTCTTGAGCAGCTCGTCATGGTTGCCGATGTCCTTGATGCGGCCACCCTCCATGACGATGATGCGGTCAGCATCCTGCACGGAGCTAATACGCTGGGCGATGATGAGCTTGGTCGTGTTGGGCAGATAGCTCGCCAGGCCCTCGCGGATCTTGGCGTCGGTCTTGGTGTCGACGGCGCTCGTGGAGTCGTCCAGGATCAAGATCTTGGGGCGACGCAGCAGGGCACGCGCGATACAAAGGCGCTGCTTCTGACCGCCGGAAACGTTGGAGCCGCCCTGCTCAATCCAGGTGTCGTAGCCCTTGGGAAAGCCGTCGACAAACTCGTCGGCGCAGGCCAGATGTGCGGCCTCGCGGACTTCCTCGTCGGTGGCGTTCGGGTCGCCCCAGCGCAGGTTCTCGGCGATGGTGCCGCTAAACAGCACGTTTTTCTGCAGCACCATGGCTACCTGGTGGCGCAGCGCGTCCAGGTCGTAGTCGCGCACGTCCACGCCGCCGACGCGCACGGTGCCCTCCGTGACATCGTACAGGCGGGCGATCAGGTTTACGAGCGTCGACTTGGCCGAGCCGGTGCCACCGATAATGCCGATGGTCTCGCCGCTCTTAATATGCAGGTCGATATCGTCGAGCGCCTGGCGCTTCGCGTACTCGGAATACTTAAAGCTCACGTGGTCAAAGTCGATGGAGCCGTCGGCAACCTTGAGCACGGGCTCGGCGGGATCGGCGATCGTGGGCTCGGCAGCCAGCACCTCGGTAATGCGGTGTGCCGATTCGTCGGCCATGGTTACCATGACAAAGATCATCGACAGCTGCATCAGGCTCATGAGAATCTGGAAACCATAGGTAAAGGTCGAGGAGAGCTGGCCCACGTCGAACAGGGTGCCCTGGCTCGTGATGATGAGCTTGGAACCCAGGTAGATGATGACGACGAACGCGCCGTTGACGCAGATGTTCATCATGGGGTTGTTGAAGGCGAGCAGCTTCTCGGCGCGGGTGAAGTCCATCTGGACGTCGCGCGCGGCGGTGGCGAACTTCTCCTTCTCGTAGTCCTGGCGCACGTAACTCTTGACCACGCGCATGCCGGTGACGTTTTCCTCAACGGATTCGTTGAGCGCGTCGTACTTGTGGAAGACGCGCGAGAAGATGGGTCGCACCTTAAAGATGATAAAGAACAGTCCAAAGCCCAGCAGCGGAATGATGACCAGGTAGACCATGGCAACGCTGCCGCCCATGATAAACGCCATGGTAAAGGCGAAGATCAATACCAGCGGCGCGCGCACGGCGATACGGATGATCATCATAAAGGCCTGCTGCACGTTGTTGATGTCGGTGGTGAGGCGGGTGACGAGCGAGGAGCTCGAGAACTCATCGATGTTGGCAAAGCTGAACGTCTGAATCTTGTAGAACAGGTCGTGACGCAGGTTCTTGGCGAAGCCGCAGCTCGCATGGCTGCAGGTGATGCCCGCGGCGGCGCCAAAGGCGAGCGACGTCAGCGCGATGAGCACCAGAAGGCCGGCGGTGGGCAGCATCTCGGTAACGGCGGTGCCGTCCTTGATGGCGTCGATCATGTCGGCGGTGATAAACGGGATCATCATCTGGCAGATTACCTCGCCAAGCACCAGCAGCGGTGTGGCGATCGTGACCTTCATGTAATCGCGGATGCTGCCCATAAGGGTTTTAATCATCCAGTTCCTCCCAGGTTACGCGGATTTTATCGAGCATTTCGGCGAGGTCCTTGCGCTCGTCGTGGGTGAGCGCGCTAAAGGCCTGCTCTCTAAAGCGAATGCGGGCCGCCTGCTCTACGTGGGCCTTTTCCCATCCCGCTTCGGTCAGGCGAATGGTGAGCTGCCGCCGGTCTTTGGGATTGCGGCTGCGCTCGATAAGGCCGGCGCATTCGATCTTGGAGAGAATTTCGGAAAGCGAACCGGGCTTAAGATCAAAGTGCAGGCCTAGTTCCTGCTGTGACATCTCGCCGTTTGGCTGCTTGGCGAGCAAGCAGACGATGGGGGCCTTTCCCGAGGCGCCGCCGCCGTGAAAGTGCAGAAAGTGGCCGCAGAAGCCCAGCCCGTTTAGGATGTGCTTGGCGAGCGCGTCTGATTGGGACTGTGCCGCGGGCGCATCTGCGGGTTCATGGGGGTCGCCGCCCGGCGTGTGGGGGCAGAGGCCGATGTGGTCATCGCACATGGTGTCGCTCCTTTCTTTAGTTAGGTAGTGAAATTGTTTTGTGCCTAACTAATTTAGGAGTGCAAGAAATAAATGTCAAGGTACCAAACTAGTGGTTACGCGGTTTTACCAAACCGCGTAACCGGCCGACGCTGCAAACGCTCCTAAGCGGCAATCTGATCCCTTGGGGACGAAGGAAAAGGTATCGTTTTGGGCTGCGATGATGCCTTTCGAAGCGGCCTTGCCAAAAACTATGCCTAATTACTACGATGAATCCAGCATCGCTGACCACAACAGCAGTTTCTGAAAAAACGCAAGCTATCTACCTGCGGTTTTGTTGGAGAGAAATTCGTTGTGGTTGGAGGCGGGCGGTTAAACGTAGTAAATAGGCATAGTTTTGAAATGGCGCTATATGAGTAGCATCAACTAGGCCGCTATGGAGCAAACAGTCCCCATTTCCGAAACCTTTCCGCAACAATTTGCCCTTCGTACCGCTCGCCTCCGCCCACAACGCCTCCTGCGCTACACTTAGTCGCACTGTGGCGCTGCTGCGCTGTGCCCGAAACAAGGGAGACCCTCATGAAGAATACTCAGCTGCTGCTGATCAACGATATGTGCGGTTACGGCAAGGTCGCGCTTTCCGCCATGCTGCCGGTGCTGTCGCACATGGGCTACCGTATCCATAACCTGCCGACGGCGCTCGTTTCCGACACGCTCAACTACCCCAAGTTCTACATCCACGACACCACGGAGTACGTGCGTCAGAGTCTTGCCATCTGGGAGGAGCTCGGCTTTGAGTTCGACGCCATCTCGACCGGCTTTATCGTGACCGAGGAAGAGACGCGCATCATCTCGGACTTTTGCCACCGCCGCGCGCGAAAGGGCACTAAGGTGTTCGTCGACCCCATCATGGGCGACAACGGCAAGCTCTATGCGGGCGTGCCCGAGTCCACGATCGGTCTCATGAGGCACCTGCTCGAGTGCGCCGATTACGCGGTTCCCAACTACACCGAGGCCTGTCTGCTTGCCGATAGGCCTATCGCAGAGCAAATTACGCCCGATGAGGCCCGCGCCCTTGTTGACGCCGTGCGTGAGCTGGGTGCCAAGTCGGTGGTCATTACGAGCGCCGTAGTCAATGGCACGAACGCGGTTATCGGTTACGACCATGTGGCGGGGGAGTACTTTACGATTCCCTTTGAGCTCATTCCGGTCTATTTCCCGGGCACGGGCGACTCATTCTCGGCGGTGCTCGTCGGCCGCGTTATGGCAGGCTGGAGTCTGCAGCGCGCGACGTCCGACGCTATGCGTGTAGTGGCCGAGCTAATCGAGCGCAATGCCGGCCAAGAGGACAAGTCGGCCGGCCTTCCCATCGAGGCTTGCCTGGATGTGATTGACCATGAGTAACGCCGGCGAGGGCGGCGCCAAGTCTGCGGGCGAGAGCAAGCCGTTCGGCGCGCCGCGGGGCAAGCGTCCGCGTATCCGCGTGAGCTGCGTGGACCAGCTGGGTGCGTGCCGCTGCCACCATGGTCACAAGCCGGGCGACGTTTTTGACTTCGACCGCGATCGCGGCAAGATGTGTGCCATGGCCTGCCATGTGGGCTTTCCCTATATCGATATCCTGCGCTACGGCGGAACCGTGCCTGGCAACGAGCCCGGTACGGCAAAGTTCTGCTGCCCCGAGGCCGATACGCTGAACGTCTGGCTCGCCGAGATCGTCGACGAGTAGTTGAGCGTGGGTTTTCTCCCGTTTAGAGCGCACTCGAACGCTCAAAGTGGGAGATTTTCCACGCTCATTTCGCGCCGAAGGCGTGGCCCGCGACCTCGCTTGCCTACAGCTGCTCGAGCATAGCGGTACAACTGGCGAGCACGTCGCGGTAGGTGGCATCGAAGTTGCCGGTGTACCAGGGGTCGGCCACGTCGCCGGGGCGTTCGGTCCAATCGAGCAAGCGCGTAATCTTGCCGTCGGGGTCGTTGCCAAAGATGCGACGCAGGCCGCGCGCGTTCTCGGCGTCCATATAAACAATGTGATCCCAGTTGCCATACTCTGTGCGACACACCTGGCGGGCACGGTGCGCAACGACGGGAATTCCGACTTCGCGCAGCTTGGCAACGGTGCCGTGGTGTGGCGGGTTGCCAATCTCCTCGGTCGAAGTCGCGGCGGAATCGATGACAAACTCGCCCGCGCGCCCAGCGCGGTGCACCAGCTCGGTAAACACGGACTCAGCCATCGTCGAGCGACAGATATTCCCATGACAGATAAATAGTACGCGTTGCATAGGACGATACCTTTCATATAGAAGGCTGCTAAAGAGTCGAAGCCGGGCGCATGCCAAGTTTTATTTCTTGGCCAGTTTGAAGTAGCGCTCAAATATCAATTCGAAAACGTAATAGAACATCAATCGACTGTCGAGGTCCATGCTGCCCAAGCGGATTTCTTTTTGCACGGTGTAGATGGGGTAGTCAGCTAGTTTCGAGAGAGAATTTCGAGAAAAGCCGGTGAGTGTGACGACCTTGCATCCGCGCGTTTTGGCTATCGATGTGGCGTCAATGGACACCTGCGTCTCACCGCTTACGGAAACGCTGAAGACCAGGTCGTTTTTGCCGAGGAGCTCTGCGTAATGCCTCATGACGTGGCGTTCACTGAGCGTGTCGGTATTCTTGCCCATTATTTTGAGCTTTTCAGCCATCTCGAGGCATGGGTATTTCGAAAAGCCCGAGCAGAAGAACACGATATGCGAGGCGTCCTGGATAAGACTTACAACCGAATCGATGACCCGGTCGTTAAGCAGATCTTTGGTCTGTACAAGCTGGGTGTCGAGCGGAAGCGTCTCGATAGTGAATCGATTGCGGTCGAGCGAGGCGGAATACGATTGTTTGAGCTCCGTAAACCCCGAGAAGCCAAGCTTGTGAGCAAGCCTGACGATTGTATTGGGGGCGACGAAGAACCGTTCAGCAACGCTCTTAAGCGTGACATCGTCAATATCATCACGCAGCTCGATGATGTAGCGCATGATCTCGCTTTCGAGATCGTTGAGCTTGCTCTCGCCAGCTCGCACATGATCATAAAAAGATTCTTGATCTTTCATAAGATGTTTCAGCCCCTCGCACCTCGTCGTACATATGGTACCGCTTTGTGTAGCCAGGTGAGAAATCGGTAATCGGTCAAGATTGCCTATTGCCCATGAACTGGGCAAACGCGCGTGTTTGCCTACACATATCTGTGTCGTGGGCGAAATCATGTGTCCCCGTTTCGTATTGGCCCACACGGGGACTCGCAAATGACCTTATGTCGCAAAATGTCAATCGAAACGAAGCAAGCCGAGGACAACCGCGGAGCCCAAGGTCTTCGAGAACACCGATCAGCCAACCCTGGAGGGACGGAACATGAAGGATAAGCTCAATATTGTGATCGTTGGCGGCGGCTCCACGTGGTGCCCTGGCATTCTTAAAGCCCTGACCAAGCACATGGACATTCTGCCGCTGAACCGCGTGATGCTCTATGACATCGATGCCGAGCGCCAGCGTCCGATCGGCGAGTTTGGCAAGATCCTCTTCGCCGAGGAGGAGCCCGGTGTGGAGTTTGGTTACACCACCGATAAGGACGAGGCTTACACCGACGTTGACTTTGTGCTCTGCCAGATTCGTACCGGCGGCTACGAGATGCGTAGCAAGGACGAGAAGATTCCGCTGCATATGGGAATCATCGGCCAGGAAACGGTGGGCCCTGGCGGCATGGCTTACGGTATGCGCTCCATGCATGACATGGTTGAGATCGTCAACGACGTTCGCGCTCATAGCCCGGAGGCGTGGATTATCAACTACACCAACCCGGCTGCTATTGTGGCATATGGTCTCGAGCGCGTCCTGCCCGATGAGCATCGCGTCCTCAACATCTGCGACCAGCCTGTCAACCTCATGCGCTCTTACGGTCGCCTGCTCGGTCGCGATATGAGCAAAACGGAGCCCGTGTACTTCGGCCTCAATCACTTTGGTTGGTTCAAGCACATCTACGATGAAGAGGGCCATGACCTCGTCCCGCAGATTAAGGAGTACACGGAGAAGAACGGCTTCCTTCCTGCCGATGCCGAGCAGCGTGACCAGTCCTGGCTTGATACCTACGCCATGGTCAAGGACATGCTCGAGGACTTCCCCGACTATCTGCCCAACACTTATCTGCAGTACTATCTGTATCCCGAGTACAAGGTCGCTCACCTCGACCCCGACTACACTCGCTCCGACGAGGTTATCAACGGTCGTGAGAAGCGCGTGTTCGCCGAGTGCGAGCGTGTTGCCAAAGTCGGCACCGCAAAGAACTCCTCGGTTGTGCAGAACGATGCTCACGGCGATATGATCGTGGAAATCACGTCGGCCATTTATCGCAACACCAACAAGACCTTCATTGTCATCGTGCCCAACAACGGCATTATCGAGGGCATGCCCGATGACGCCATGGTCGAGGTCGCGGCAAGTGTGGGCGCCAATGGCCCGCAGCCCTATGCTGTTGGCAAGATCGGTACCTTCTATCGCGGCCTTATGGAGAACCAGTATGCCTATGAGCGCCTGACTGTTGAGGCTTGGATGGAAGGTTCTTACGAGAAGGCTTTGCAGGCACTCACGCTTAATCGTCTGGTCGGTGACGCAAAGAAGGCGCGTAAGGTGCTCGATAAGCTCATCGAGGCCAATAAGGATTACTGGCCGGAGCTTAAGTAACTAGTTCCATAGCGCTTGATAATTGTTATGGGGCGTGTGGGTTGTAGAACTGCACGCCCCGTTTCTTTAAGAGGGGTATCCCATGAACAAAGATGAGCTACTGGCAAAGTTCCAGCGCCTGGGCAAAGTCCTCATGACGCCTGTCCTGATCCTGCCAATCGCCGGCATCCTTCAGGGCTTTGGCAATGCCTTTACCAGTCCTACCCTTACGGCAGCTGTTCCCTGGCTTGCTGCTCCGGGCTTTGCGATTTTCTTTTCGATTCTCAAGGCCGCTGCCGGCATCGTTATGAACAACATCCCGGTTATCTTCTCGATTTGTCTCGCCTATGGCTTCGCCAAGTCCGAGAAGGCTACCGCGGCGCTTTGTGGCTTTTTGGGCTACATGTGCATGAACTCCGTGATGGGCACGTTCCTTACGGCGACTGGCGTTATCGATCCCGCGAATCTTACGACGGGCCAGAGCACGATCCTCGGTATCACCACGCTCGACACTGGCGTTATCGGCGGTCTTCTGGTGGGTGCAATCGTCGCATGGTTGCATAACCGTTACTACAAGATTGAGCTGCCTGCCGTGTTCTCCATCTTCAACGGTACGCGCTTTATCCCGGCGGTGACGCTGCTCTCATGCAGCATCCTCGCATTGGTCATGTCCTTTGTTTTCCCGTTTATTCAGAACGCTCTCGGTGCGCTGTCCGAGTTCATCAAGACTACGGGTGCCTTTGGAGCATTTGTCTATGGCGCCGGCGAGCGCATGCTCCTGCCTTTTGGCCTGCATCACTTTGTCTATTTGCCGTTCTTCTTCACGTCGCTCGGTGGCGTCGAGACCATCGACGGCCAGACTGTTCAGGGCGCTATCAATATCTACAACGCGATCCTGGGCTCTCCCAGCACGCCGTTTAACATCGAGGTCAGCCGTTTTGTCATGAACGGCAAGGTTATCTTCGCCATGTTCGGCCTGCCCGGCGCTGCACTCGCCTTCTACAAGACGGCGCTTCCCAAGAACAAGAAGAAGACCGCAGCGCTCATGATCGCCATCGTGGTGCCTTGCATCCTCTCCGGCATTACCGAGCCGCTCGAGTACTCCTTCCTGTTTATCGCGCCCATCCTTTACGTGTTCCACGCTCTCATGGCTGGTCTTGCTTATGCGCTGACCTATATCCTGCAGTTCAACGTGGCCGGTTCCGCGTCGTTCGGCGGCCCGCTCCTGTCGTTGATCTTTAACGGCATTATGGGTGCAGCCAAGGGCTCCAACTGGCAGGTTATCCTGTTCCTCGGCCCCATCTACTTCGTGGTGTACTACTTCGTCTTCAAGTTCATCATTCTTAAGAAGGACCTTAAGACTCCCGGCCGCGAGGAAGAGTCCGACGATGAGGCTGCAAAGGCTCCCAAGACCGTGATCAGCGACCTCATTCCCGCCATCGTTGAGGCAGTGGGCGGCGACAACAATATTAAGTCTGTCGAGGCCTGCTTCACCCGTCTGCGCATCCAGCTCAATGACTGCGACAAGGTGGTTGACGACGCCGAGTTTACCGAAAAGCTCGAAGCGCGTGGCATCGTGCATGTTAACGGCGGCGTGCAGATTGTCTACGGCAATATGGCGTCCAACTACGCAACTCAGATGCGTGAGCTGTTGGGTATGGAGTAAACGCCCCACATATCTATAAAATCCGGTATAAAAGGCGGCGGCAGACAATGCGTCTGCCGCCGCCTTTGAGTTGCTCCACGCGCATTTCGTGTACTTGAAATACACGAAATAGTAGAAAAGCGTGTATCTGAAATACACGAAATTGCACTGTCGGAGCTTGCAGGCGGATAAACACTACTCGTATGGGACGGTTTTCACCGGTTGCTCGTCACCTTGGGCTATGTTCGCCCCTATGCCTGCATCCGGGGCTGTGCTGATTGACGACGGCGCTCCCAGCGAGCCAACTTAATCGTCACCAGCGTGAGTGCCCAGGCCACAAACGAGAACGCGGCGCCCACGGCGCCCACGTAGGCAATGCCAACTCCACTTACCACGGCGCCGCCCACTGCGGTGCCAAACGAAATGCCGACGTTAAACGCCATGGGCTCAACCGAACTCGCGAGCACCATCGACTTGGGATGGCGGCTGCGTGCCACGTCCATAAAGTGCGTGATGCACGACACCGAGAACAGGTACATGAGCAGCGCCAAGCTAAAGACAAAGACCAGCGCGAGCGGCATGGTGCCGCCCACGGCAAACAGCCCGAGTAACGCCGCGGCCTGCAACACAAACGTCACGAGCAGCGCCTTCATGCCAAAGCGCGCATCGATCCATCCGCCCAGGATGTTCGAGATCAGGCAGAACACGCCATAGGCCATAAGCGTGGTGCTTGCCTGAACGGTGCCCATACCCAGCACCTGCTCAAGATAAGGCGTCACGTAGCCGTAGAACACATAGACCGAGCCCACGCCAAACAAAAAGATGAGCATGCCGGTGATGATGCTCGGCTCGCGTAGCAGACCCGCCTGCTCGCGAAAGGTGGCAGGCTCGTCGGTTTGCTCAGCGCGCGGCATAAACGCCACGAGCGCTCCGCAGATTAAAATGGCGAAGGCCAGCGTGCCGTACATGGCCACGTGCCAATCGAGTGTGTCGGCCACAAACTTGCCAATCGAGGTCACAAAGACCATCGCCACGGAAAACGCACCATATACCACCGAGATGGCAAGCGAAGTTTGCTGCGGAGACAGCAGCTCGGGGATGTACGTCACACCCACGGCGAGCAGTGCGCCCGAGACGGAGCCCAGGACAATGCGCGAGATAAAGAGCACCTGGAAGTTGGGGGCCAACGCCATGACCAAGTTGCCGAGCACAAAGACGATGCTGTAGCACACGAGCAGCTGGTAGCGGCGGAAGCGGCCCGTGCTGAGCGCAAGCACCGGCGTCGCGATAGCGTAGACGAGCGCGAACACGCTGATGAGCTGGCCCGCAGTAGCAAGTGATACGCCGAGTTCCGTTGCCAAGTCGCTTTCGATGCCGATGACCACGAACTCGGAGCAGCCGAGTGAGAATCCCAACAGCACGAGCAGCGCCAGGCAGAGCTTGGTGCGCGCGGGGGAGAGCGCGGTGGCGGTTGATTTACTTTTAGACGTGGTTGCGGCGGTCAAGGTTGTCACTCCAATGTCGCATGAATAAGCGGGATTCAATCCCTGCAACTCTAGCAGAATGTGTCAGGTGCCTGCCCCCTTTGTCGCAGGCTGCGCTTGCCTGTATAGTCGCAATACAGGCGAAAATGGTCTCAGGTACATCGCGGGCGACAGGAGATCCCATGGGTATGCACACGACAAAGGTCTCAGTGGGCGAGGGCAAGTTTGCGCTCGAGGCCCAGCTGACGGTGACGCCGCGGGGCATGGCGGTGTACGCTTGCTCGCCGGAGTACGCGCATCTGGGCGCCACGGCGCAGGCCATTCCGCGTCCCGAGCCCGGCCGCACGGCGACGGTGAGCATCCTGGCCGTTCCGTGCCATCGCGACGAGATCCCGGCGCACGATATCGCGGCGGCGTTGGCCACGCGCTTTGGCGTGCCGGTCGTTGCAAGCACGGGTTTTCATGTTGAACAGGCGAGCGGGGACGACCTGCAGCGCGTGCTCGACACCACCAAGGGGCTCATCGCCGCGCTCGAGGAAGCCGCAGCCCGCATTCTGCGCGCCGGCTGGGATGAGGGCGGAGCAGGTGCCGAGGTCGTGGCGGTCGATGCCGCGACCGGCGAGACGCTTGGCCCCGTCGACCGCATCGAGGCCCATACCGGCGAGGGAATCTTGCATCAGGCATTTCTGACGCTTTTGGTCGAGGGTCGGGGCGAAGACGCGCACCTGCTGCTCTGTCGCCGCAGTCCGCTCAAACGACTGTGGGGCGGGGTACTGGCCGATAGCTGTGCCGGCCATCCGCTCCCCGGGGAGGACGTTACCGCCGCGACGGCGCGCCGCATCAAAGAAGAGCTTGGCATCATGCGCGAGCCCGATCAGCTCAAGCACCTCGGACACGTGGTGTACCGCGAGGACCACGGTGACGGTCGCTGCGAGTGCGAATGGTGCGAGGTCTACCTTGCCCATGTTGAGCCGGGCGAGCTGCATATCAACCAAGAGGAGATCTCGGAAGTGCGCCGCGTGGCCCCGTCCGAGCTCAAAGGCTACCTGCAGGGTCACCCCGAGCAGCTGGCCCCCTGGCTCCGCGAGGCCCTCAGCGACCCATCCATCCGTACGGCCCTCGCTATGTAAAAAGGACAGCCCCTTTGTCGCATCCAAACCGTCACAACATTCGATGAAAATCTCGAAAACGAGGAAAAGCGTCGAATGTTGTGATGGTTTTTGTCCAGGGGATCGCTTCTCATCCAAAAAAATCCGCTTGACTGTATTGCCGCAACACAGCGCAACGTAGGGAGTGTCCAATAACGGGCACTCCCTTTTGCTGTAGCGGCACACGCCGCGGCGCCGGGTGCCCCCAACAAGAAAGGTGGGGAGATGGAAGCGGAAAAGAAGGCGTTTAAGATCACCAAGCGCGAAATTGGCTTTGTGCTGGGTATCATTGTCTTTTTGCTGGTGAAGTTTCTTCCTTTGGCGGAGCTGAGCTCGACGGTCGAGCTTACGGTCGGCGGTCAGACCTGTCTGGCGTTGACGCTCGCCACGGTGGTGTTCTGGGCGTGTGGCGTGGCACAGCCGGGCTTTGTGGGCCTGCTCTACTGCGCGCTGCTCGTTCTGTTCAAGGTGTGCGTGGACGACACGGGCGCCGCGAGCATCTCGGCGACGGTCGCCTCCACGTTTAGCTCGTGGACCAAAGCTACCATGTGGCTCGTCATCGGCGCCTACCTCATCGCCAGCGCGGTCAAGGAGTCGGGGCTGGGCGAGCGCATCGCCTATGCGTTTATGCTCAAGTTCGTGCGCGACGCCAAGTCGCTCATCATCTCGATCTTCGCGCTCACCTTTGTGCTGTCGCTGCTGATCCCGCACCCGTTTCCCCGCGCCTTCCTCATCCTCGCCGTCGTCTCGGTCATCGCCGAGTCCGCCGGCTACGGGGACGACGACAAGGGTAAGCTCGGCTTCCTCGTGTTTGCCGCTGCCGCCCCGGGTTCCATGTTCTTCCTGACGGGCGACTCCACGCTCAACCCGCTCGTTGCGCAGTACAGCGTCGAGGCCGGCGGCATGAGCCCGTCCTTTATCGACTGGTTCCTGTACATGAGCGTGCCCATGCTGGTCGCGCTGCTGTGCACCCTGTTCTTGGGCCTCTTCCTCTTTAAGCCCAGCAAGGAGCTCGTCTACGATCGCGAGCAGATCGTGGCCAAGCAGGCCGCACTCGGCAAGCTCTCCGTCAAGGAGATCCGCACCATCGTGTGGCTTGTCATCGCCATCGCGCTGTGGCTCACCGTCTCGGGCGATTACATCGGCTGGGTGACGCTTGCCATCGGCGTCGCGCTCGCCATGCCCATCATCGGCGAGGTCCTTACCCCCGCCAGCTGGAACGCTGTCGACATCAAGTCCCTCATGTTCCTGACGGCCGCCATGGCCGTGGGTTCCGTGGGCGGTGCCACCGGCATGAACGCCTGGATCGCCGATGTCGTGCTTCCCAGCTCCGTGCCCGAGAACATCTTCCTGTTCGCCCTGCTTGTCGCCGCACTCTCCATGATCATCCACATGTTCATGGGTTCGGTCATGGCCGTGCTCGGCGTGTGCGTGCCGGCGTTCATCAGCTTCGCGGCCGGCTCCAGCGTGAGCCCGCTCGCCGTGGCGCTCATCGTCTTCACGTCCATCAACATCCACTACATCCTGCCGTTCCATAACCTGCCGATCCTTATCGGCGAGGGCAAGGACGCCGGCGGCTACACCTCCAAAGAGGCCATGCGCATGGGCATTCCCCTCACCGCGGTCGTCTTTATCGTCGTGCTGGTCGAGGCCGCCTGGTTCCATCTCTTTGGCCTGATGTAAGCGGCCGAGCGCTTGGGCTGTAAACAGCCGAGTGCTTGAACCGCGAGTTGCCAAGCGCTCCATCTATAAGCGCTGCGGCCCCACTACGTTACCCAGCCCGGCGGCATCCCCGCCGCCGGGCACTCTCCCGAAAGGAGCATGCTATGTCCACTACCGATGCTTCCCAGATCCACGACCTGCGCTCCGCGCTCGACTTTTTGCGCGAGATGCCGGGCCAGCTGCTCGAGACCGACACCCAGGTCGACCCGGACGCCGAGGTCTCGGGTGTCTATCGTCACGTCGGCGCCGGCGGCACCGTTATGCGTCCGACCAAAGAGGGTCCGGCGATGGTCTTCAACAACGTCAAGGGCTTTGACGATGCCAAGGTCTGCATCGGCATGCTTGCCAGCCGCAAGCGCGTTGCCGCCCTGCTCGACCTGGACGAGGAGCACCTGGGCCTCGAGATCGGCAAGCGCTTCGAGAACCTGATCGCGCCCGAGCAGATCGCCGAGGGTGCGCACGTCGACTGCCAGGAGGTCGTGTACAAGGCGACCGACGAGGGCTTTGACCTGCGCAAGATCGTTCCCGCCCCCACCAACACGCCCGTCGACGGCGGCCCCTACATCACCATGGGTCTCGCCTATGGTACGAGCCCCGACGGCTCCCAGTCCGACGTGACCATCCACCGCTTCTCCTGCGTCGACAAGGACAAGCTCGCCATGTGGATTACCCCCGGCAGCCGTCACCTGGGCGCGTTCTTTGACGAGTACTGCCAGCGCGGCGAGGACATGCCCATCTCCATCTCTATCGGCCTGGACCCCGCCGTGTACATGTGCTGCGGCTTCGAGGCTCCCACCACGCCGCTCGGCTTCAACGAGCTTCAGATCGCCGGCGCCCTGCGCGGCCACGCCGTCGAGCTTGCCGACTGCGTCACCGTTCCGCAGAAGTGCATCGCCAATGCCGAGTACGTGCTCGAGGGCTACCTCATGCACGACGAGACCATCAACGAGGACGTCAACGGCCACGGCTACGCCATGCCCGAGTTCCCCGGCTACACCGGCGGCGCCAAGGTCTGCCCGGTGATCAAGATCACCGCCGTCACCACGCGCGTCAATCCCATCATGGAGAGCTGCATCGGTCCTTCGCACGAGCACGTTTCCATGGCGGGCATCCCCACCGAGGCTTCCATCTACAAGATGGTCGAGACCGCTATCCCGGGCCGCCTGCTCAACGTTCACGCCGCCCCCTGCGGCGGCGGCAAGTTCGTTGCCATCATGCAGTTCAAGAAGTCGAGCAAAAATGACGAGGGCCGTCAGCGCAACGCCGCCATGCTCGCCTTCTCGGCATTCTCCGAGCTCAAGCACGTCATCCTTGTTGACGAGGATGTCGATATCTTCGATATGAGCGACGTGATGTGGGCCATGACCACGCGCTTCCAGGCCGACGTCGACCTCATCACCATCCCCGGCTGCCACTGCCACGTGCTCGACCCGTCCAACGATCCCGCGTTCGACCCCACGATCCGCGAGCACGGCATCGCCTGCAAGGCCATCTTCGACTGCACGGTCCCGTTCAACCTCAAGAAGAACTTCATCCGCTCGCAGTTCATGGAGATTGACCTGGACAAGTGGGCCAAGGAGATTGCTTTCTAGTAAGTAGCCCTACCAAGTAGTTAAGGAGTTGTCATGCCTGAGTCTTCTGTTCGTCCCCGTCGCATTGTCGTTGGCGTTTCTGGTGCCAGCGGCGCTGCGCTGGGCCTCGAGTGTCTCAAGTGCCTGCGTCAGGCCGGTGCCGAGTCGGCGCTTGTCGTCACGCGTGGGGGAGAGATCACCATCGAGCAGGAGCTCGGCATGACGCTCGACGAGTTTGCCGCGCATGCCGATGTGGTCTACGACAACAAGAACATCGGCGCCGCCATCGCAAGCGGCACCTATCCGGTCGACGGCATGATCGTGGCCCCGTGCTCCATGAAGACGCTCGCCGGCATCGCAAGCGGCTACAGCGAAAACCTGCTGCTGCGTGCGGCCGACGTGCAGATGAAAGAGCATCGCCGCCTGGTGCTCATGGTGCGCGAGACGCCCTTCAGCGCCATTCACGTCGATAACATGGCGCGCCTGGCGCGCGTGCCCGGCATCATGCTCATGCCGCCTATGCTCACGTTTTACAACGGCCCCGCCACGCTCGATGACGCGGTGCATCACATCGCCGCCAAGGCGCTCGAGGCCGTCGGCGTGCCATGTGCAAACTATAAGCGCTGGTCATAGGCGTCTTTAGGGTAGGATACGAATAGTGTTTAAGCCCGCTGCCCCTGTGGGCGGCGGGCTTTGGTGTGTCGGGAGGATCTATGCAGACGGGCATGTATGCGATTAGCGAGATGGCGAGCTTGTTTAACGTTTCGCGCCAAACGCTCATCTACTACGACAAGATCGGCCTGTTTAAGCCCGCCGTGGTTAACGAAAAAGGCTACCGTTTCTATTCGCCCACGCAGATCCCGCTCATGCGTCTGATCTGCATGCTGCGCGACCTAGGGCTCGAACTCGACGAGATTGACCGCCTGACCTCGACGTTCGACATTGGCGAGATGACCGATCACCTGCGCTCACGGGTGCAGGCACTCGATGAGCAGATCGCCGAGCTCAAAGCCGAGCGCGCGAGCGTGCAGGAGCGTCTGAGCTTTTACGACGAGGCGGTTTACTGGCGCGAGCGCGAGGGCAAGCCGGAGCTCAAGCAGTTCGAGCGCCGCTTCGTGGTCTTTGAGGAGTTCCCGGCCGATATCGAGCGCGGCCGCTCGATGCTGCACCCCACGCTCATGCGCGCGATTCTGCGCATGCGTGCGCTCACGGGCACGCGCCCCATGCGCGGCTGGGGTGCCATGCTGCGTCGCGAGGCGCTGCATTCCGACGACCCTATTGCCGGCGCCGGCTCCTTTGCCGTGCTGCCGCGCGGTGCCGAGGAGCTGCTGCCGAGCGACGCTGCCGAGCTGGCAGAGATCGGCATCGAAGTGCTGCCCGAGGGCACATACCTGTGCATGAGCCGCTGGGGCATGCCGTACGAGCCCGAAGGCATCCGCGCCATTGTGGCCTGCATGGACGAGCACGCGCTCCAGCCCGTTGGCAACGCCTTCGACTTTTGCTACCTCGATACCACGAGCTATGACGAGTCCCACCAAGAGGACTTCTGCTGCATCCAAATCCCCGTCGCCCTCCAGATGTGACAAAGGGACAGTCCCTTTGTCACATCCGAATAGCATCGCAAGCTTGTTTTGAAGCGGAGGAGGGTCGCTCATTTCTTATAAACTTGCAAAATCTGCAAGTTTATAAGTTTTCACGTCTGGCCGTGTGACAAAGGGACAGTCCCTTTGTCACATTCCGTGCGAGCGGGCGTGTCATATGGGGGTATAAGGCTAGCAAGTGTTTATTTGCGAGGCTTAAGGGGCGCCCCGTATGGATATCGATAACTTTGAATGGTGGTATAGCGAGGGCGAGGCTCCGGACGAAGAGTGGGACGAGCCCGCTCCGTGTGACGTGTCGAGCGACGAGGACGAGGTCGGCAATGATGCCGGTGTCGAGCCTGAAGCCGCCTCCGATGCCGCCGAGCCCCTGACCTTTGAGCAGGCTTGGGCCCAAGCTGAGGCCGATGAGGCTAAGGCCGATGCCACGGCCACACTCGGTGAGCCGGCGGACATGTCCATCTCGCCGGCCAAGACCCCGCAGCCGCGCCATAACATCGACCCCGGCAGCACGGCATCCTTCAGCATACTCGACGTGCCCGCGCGGGGTGCCCAGGCGCCCGCCCCCACGCATCGCCCCAACCTGGCTCGCGAGGAAGACGCGGCCCGCCGCTCACCACTCGGCCCCATCCTCATCGCCTTCATGGCCGGCGTCATCGCTTGCTCGGCAATTGGAAACGTCTGGAGCCATGTTGAACAACAGCGCAAAGACGCCGCCAAGGTCGAGATGTCCGTCGAGCAATCGCTCAGCCGCACGCGCTCGGTGCATGTGTCGGTCGAGGTTAAGGACGGCGCGACATGGGATACCGCGCGCGGCGATAGCCAAATGCTCGTCCATATCGTGGGCCGCACGCTCAGGGGACAAGCAATCGACGAGTATCAATACGTCAATTCCGAAGGTGACGGTATCGAGCTCAAGCCCGGCGACTACGAGCTCACGGTTGATGAGCCGCCCGTCGCCACCGACGGCACGCGTTACCGCGCCTCAAAGCGCATGGTTCCGGTGAGTTTTAATTCACGGGCGCCCGATACGGTCGATAGCACGCCGCAGGGCGGGTTTGACCTTTACGCTATTGCTCAATAACTGCGCCTGACGCTCAACCCCGCCGCCAAGAGTGGGACAATAGCCCTCGATACTGTTGTTCATTTTTGGAGGAAGTAGCATGTCCACCGTCACTACCATCAAGCGCGGCGGCCTCACCGCGGCCATCGATTCCATGGGTGCCCAGCTCACGAGCCTTGCTCTCAACGGCAACGAGTATCTGTGGCAGGGCGATCCCGCCTTTTGGGGCAAGCATGCGCCCATCCTGTTCCCCATCGTGGGCTCACTGCGCAACAACACGGCAACATCTGCGGCCGGCACCTGCGAGATGCCGCGCCACGGACTCGCGCGCATCGTCGAGCACAAGCTGGTCGAGGTTTCGGAGGACGGCTCCTCGGTAACGTACGAGATCACCGATACGCCTGAGTCGCTCAAGGCCTTTCCGTTCCACTTTAAGCTCAACATGACCTATGCCCTGACTGGTGACGCCACGCTTACCCAGACCTTTGCCGTTACGAACACCGGCGACGTGGACCTGCCGTTCTCGGTGGGCGGCCACCCCGCGTTTAACGTACCGGCTCCCGGTGCCGAGGGCGAGGCATTCGAGGATTACGAGCTGGTTTTTACCGAGGCTTGGACTAACGAGGCTCCCATCATCACGCCCGACGGTCTCATGACGTTCGAGGGTAGCTACAAGGCTCCCGATAACTCGGACGTGCTGCCCATCACGCACCGTAGCTTCGATAATGACGCCATCATGTTCACCGATACCCCGGGCTCCACGCTCACGCTGCGCGGTCGCAAGTCGGGCCACGGCGTCAAGATCGACTTTGAGGGCTTTAAGTACATCGGCGTGTGGTCTGCCGCCAACGACGCTCCGTTTGTGGCGCTCGAGCCCTGGACCGGTCACACCACCATGGACACCGAGGACGACGTCTTTGAGCACAAGGTCAACACCATTACGCTGGTCCCCGGCGAGACGGATGTTCGCAGCTTTAGCGTTACGCTGCTCTAAAGGTTCCGCCGTTCTGACGAACGGCGGGCCGGTCGACGCTGCGCGCCACCCAGAGCGACAATTTGTCATTCAAAAGGCACGGCATGACCAGAAGGTCTATGCCGTGCCTTTTTCATGCCCACT
>CAKTWE010000025.1 GCA_934630385.1 uncultured Collinsella sp. | reverse complement strand
TCGGCTCGGGCTCCGGTGTCGGCTCGGGCTCCGGTGTCGGCTCGGGCTCCGGTGTCGGCTCGGGCTCCGGTGTCGGCGCGATAGCCTGCTCCGCAGGCGCGGCCCTCTCCTCGGCCGGCTCGTCAGCGTTTTCGGTTTCCATGCTCGCAAAGTACGCACGAACCACATCGCAAACAGTCGGCGCAAGGTCCTTATCGACCCTTGCATATTTAAGCGGGATGGTGCCCTGTCCGTATACGCGCTTCATATAAAGGAATGCAGGCTGCGCGGTTTGCGTAAGGCCGTAAAACTCCTTGGCAGATATCTTATACGTATGAAAGAGCGGGCCAAATGTATCGACCTCAAACGTTGGACGCCCCGCCATAAGGGCATCGTAACGCTCGCGTATTTTCCAAGCAGACTTGCCAAGGTTATCCATCCAGCGAGCCGGCTTGTCATCGATGAGCATATAGCCCATCAGGATGCGGTCCTGGTATGCGAGGTCCGTAAACCACCTGTTGAACTTAGCAATGTCCTGGCCCACGGCAAGCTTAAGCGCCTGTTCCAGCGTAAAATCTTGCACCGGCGGCTGCTCAGACTCGTGAGCGGACTGCGCTTTAAGCACTTCTGTCTGAGCATCCACCTCGACGCCCGGTTGAACCTCATCGACCGACGCAATAACGTCGTCTGCCGAATTGGCATTTTCGCAGGTAGATTCCATATCGCCGGCCTCAATATCCTCTCGATCTTGAGGCAGTTCAAACTCCAGGCGCTCAAACGTTTTTACCGCTGCACTAAAGGCGGGATATTCACTTTTGAGACTCACGAGCGCCGAATTGACGGCGTCCTCTTCATTAGCGCCCGTCGCAAGCCTACCCGCCAGCCTGGTACAAAAGAGCAGGCGGAACGAAGGCTCGTTTACGGCAAGGCCTTCGCGCTGCAGACGGTTAATGGTATCCCCGACAAGACGGTTAACAGCCTCGACGCGCTCGAGCGGCGTGTCAGCAGCCGGATACCAGCCCCCTATTGCAGCCAGACGGGCAAGTTCCATTTCGTCTTTGGTTTTTCCCAGCTGCAAACGACCCGATGGCCACTCATTTAAGGCATCGATAATCGAACCAACCTCAGAAGATATGAGGCCGCTTCTCCGTAACGCCGTAGCGTTGTAGGTGAGCAGCGTAGGCAGGTCGTAGATTTTAAGTGTCCATTTTAATTTACGCTGAATTGCCGGAGTAATTGAAAGGTTCCACAGCGAAAGCGGCGCGCCGCCACTCGTATACACCGTGCTAAGTGTTTCGCTAATCGGTCCTTTAATGTTCGCGTAGGCACGGCAATCACGCCCAATGCTGCGCAGATTACCATAGATGTCAAACGCCAGCCTCGCATTGCCCGAGAGCCTGCCGAGCTCTGGCGCCTGCGCGCGATACTGCGGAGATAGCGGCAAAGCATAGGCGGTAAGATGCTTTTCGAAAGCAATGCGTAAGGCCTCGTCCTCAGCCTTGCCTAGCTTGCGCACAAGGCAAAACACATCGTGAATCTCATGCTTGTCGAGGAAGGCAACCTGGGTCTCGGTATCAAACACACAGCGCGGGTCGTCCCAACCGCTCAGGTACTTGGGACGCTCGAGCTTTTTAACGGCATCCTCGGAAGGCTCAAACTTAGATGCAGCCATGGCGCCGGACTCGGGTTCGTGCTCTGGTTCGGATTCGAAAATGGGCGCACTCTCGGCTTCGGGGTCCTCGACGGTCGCGGTCTCTTTAATGGATTCGGGTCCAGATTCAAAAACAAGCGTGGGCTGCTCGAGCTCGGCGGCAGTCTCGGCCTCGGTCTTGGCGGCAGTCTCGGCTTCGGGCTCGGACTCGGCGGCGACCTCAGCCTCAAGGCCATCCGGGAAGGAAATGGTCAGCTGCTGCGGCTCGGAAGACAGCGTAAGCTCGGGACGGCCAGGCTGGATGGACTCCCCTTGCTCTGCCTGCACTGGCTCTTGCTGCTCAGCCGACTGCTCGGCGGTCGCTACCGACTCAGTCAGCAGTTCGTATCCCATGAGGGACAGACCGTCGGCCGGCTTCCTGTCATACGAAACGCCCACGGCAACGGGGATAGGCCAGCTGCGTTCATTAACCTTCAACTGCACAAGGGTCGAATCTGCACGCAACGAAATGGGGCCGCAAGCCATAGGTGCAGGGTCCTCAGGAGTAACGGATTCAACTGCCTCGCCCTCTTCGGCCACAGGCTCCACCGCTTCGGGCTCTTCGGCCACAGGCTCCACCGCTTCGGGCTCTTCGGCCACAGGCTCCACCGCTTCGGCTTCCGTCACGTCGTCCACGGTAGCCTCGAACGTGGCGGGCTCAACCGTCACGGGCTCCTCAGCTGCGACCTCGGCAGCCTCAGGTTCCGCGGCATCGCACTCAACGGCCTCAAGCTCTGCAGGTTCCGCCACCTCCGCGACCGCTTCAGGCGCCAAGCTGTACTCGCCGTTGGCGTACAAAAGTTCACCATCTATAACTAGTTGGGCTAGCGCTCGCTCGTATGAGTCATTAATGGTGCGATACACGCTCGAACGTACCAGCGCTTCGTGAAGCGGAGCATCGGCCTGCGCGACCGCATCTAAAATAAGTGACTCGTAGTACGCGACTACGTCCATCGAATCGTTTGCAGCGCTCGTAGCATTTTTATTCATACAGAAACGACCCCCAAGATTCCCCAAACAACCTACTGGCCGCATTGGAAATAAGGAAGAACTATGCCAATGATTACTTGATACGCCACTTGCGCGTGTTTTTGTTTAGCAACATTTTGTTGCGCAACAAATCAACTGTGCATATGCAGATGAGCGGTAGTTTTAATCGGTGAACGGCAATCGCGCACGCTTGAAGGCCCTTTCATTTTCCTTGGCACCAAGGCAATTAAAATGGACCTGTCGCGCGGTCACGCCGCGCGTCTAACGCGTCTCAACTTATCCGCATATCTTCAGGAGTCCGTAATGGCAAGACCGTTTAGCCCCAGCAAAGCAAAAGCAGTCGTCTCGAAGGCCCAGGAGCTACTGGGCGATATCGAGGTTATTTCGAAGGCCACGGTATTCGGGCCCGATGGTTTTAGGGACGCGATCGCACAAGCCAAAACGGACACGCTGAACAAGGAACTTCGAAAGATAAAGCTCAGCGACCTGAAAACATCGAAGGGCGCGCAAAAGAAGCTCGCGGCTCTAAACATAAATACGGCATACGATATCTACTGCCACGGTGAATTGGCAAGGGATGATGACTATTTCAAAATACTCGTCCGCCTGGCAAATGAATGCGCCGACGCAATCCGCGAGCTCTATCGACCCAAGCCGAAGAGCACCCATATGCGCGACGCGCTCTTTTTAGCCGCCCGCTACTATAAGTCCGCCTTGCTTGCCGAACTCTACGAATCCGCAATACGTGACGTCCACGACATTCCGAATGCCTGCGACCTTGTAGGCCAAAACAGTGGCAGGCTCCGCTGGCTTCTGCTGAATGCCACCGATAAGCAGACGACGGAAGCGGCGTATCGACGCCTCGTGCAATTTACGGACAACTCCAATAGCAAGTTTATAAAAGATGGCCGTCTTCAGGCGAACGGCATCCTCGGCATGGACCCAAGCATCCCACTTGGACCGGAAACCAAGCAAAGAGCCATAAGGGTTATCGCCGAGGACGCCGGCGAGAACCTTTTCTCATCCGACGCTAAGCCCAACAGAAACGAAATTGAAGCAGCGGTCTATGGCGCCGAAGGCAAAATGCCCAAGCGCGCGATTACCAAACTGGAAAAAGAGCTTGGACGCAGCCAAAACCAAATCCGTAAACAAGTAGACAAAGTCCGCTACGCCGACGCTCAGCGCTACGTTTCGGAGCAATCGGTAGACATGCTTAAGGATCTAGTTCCCGGCGTTCGCGTTAAATGCCTTAAAGACGCCGGGTACACAACGCTCGGCAAGATTATGTACGGAAGATTGCGCGGGCGCGAAAGGCAGCCCAGGGACAACTGGGGCCAACGTCGGGAATTAAGCAGGGTCAACGGCATTAGCGATGGTGCCGCCGAGAGAATCGTTGCCTCTATTGAACAGCAAGTCGACATGCTTGCCAAAAGCGGCAAGATAAAACTGACCCCCGACAATAAAAAGCCAGAAGACACAGCACTTCTCCAGGAAGTCTATAAGTACTTTGAGCTCGAAGATCTGCTCAGCGGGGCCAAGGCTGCGCTCGCGCGCATTACCGAAGAGTTTTCGGAGCTGCAAGGCCAGATTCTGCCGGCGCTCGATGCGTACACCTGGCTCTTTTACAAGGATCGCGACACGGTTTACGGCGCATACGAAAAGCTCAACGATCTTATAAACGGCGCAGAGCTCGAGAAAGTCAATGGCTATGCGAGTCAGAGCCTAACCGAACCGGACGAGAAGACCGTGTGGAAACTCTTCGGGGCCGATCCCATCCGCGTGTATAACCTACTCGAAAAGCTGATGCCCGAGGCGTTTTCTTCGACTTCCAATGGCTATGGCCTGCCCGAGAAGCTCGCCAACCAAATTAAAACGACGACGTTTGATACCACGGGGCTTAAGTGCGAGCTCCGTACGTACCAAACGTGGGGCGTTCGTTACATTCTGCATCAGAACAACGTGCTGCTGGGTGACGAGATGGGACTGGGCAAGACGGTCCAGGCCATCGCCGCAATGACCGCACTCAAAAACAAGGGCGCCGAGAAGTTTTTGGTCGTCTGCCCCGCTAGTGTTCTCGAAAACTGGGTACGCGAGGTGCGCAAGCACAGCGACCTTACGTGCATTAAAATCCACGGGCCCGCAAAGGATCTCCAAGCAAGGACATGGCTGGACGGACTGGATGTGGGCGTCACCAATTATGAGAGCACAAGCTATATTGAGCTGGATCCGTCAGTGAAACTCGACCTGGTCGTAGTCGACGAGGCCCATTACATTAAAAACCCAAGCGCCAAGCGAAGCATCAACACGCTCAACTTGTGCAAGCGGGCCAAGCGCGTTCTGTTTATGTCGGGTACGCCGCTCGAAAACAAGGTCGACGAGATGATCGGGCTCGTGTCGTACCTCAATAAAAAGGCCGCGCGTGAAGCAGGCAAATACGCCAGCAGATTTAGTTCGGCGGAGTTTAGAGATGCCCTGGCGCCGGTTTACTACCGCCGTAAGCGCGAGGACGTGCTCTCGGAGCTGCCCGACCTTATCGAAAATAGCGAGTGGTGCCAGATGGGCTCTGGGGAACTCCAGAGGTATTACCAGACGCTGCGAATGAGAAACCCAATGCAGATCCGCCAGCTGTCGTGGAATGCCCCGAACCCCAACGAATCGTCCAAGCTCAAACGCCTGCGCGAGATTGTCGCTGATGCCAAAGACGAAAACCGCAAGGTCCTGGTGTTTTCGTTCTTCCACGACACCATCGACGTGGTGCGCTCGGCGTTTGGAAGTGCGTGCTACGGCCCCATTAGCGGCTCTACCCCACTCAATAAACGCCAACAGATTATCGACTCGTTTGACGCGGCGCCCGCAGGCTCTATCCTAGTGGCGCAGATTCAGTCGGGCGGCACGGGTCTTAATATTCAGTCGGCGAGCGTCGTCGTACTGTGCGAGCCACAGTACAAGCCCTCGATCGAAAATCAGGCCATTTCGCGCGCGTACCGCATGGGGCAGTCGCGCAACGTGCTGGTCTACCGTCTGCTGTGCAAGGATACGATCGACGATCGCATCATGTCGATTCTCGGTCGAAAAAAAAGGCGACTTTGACGCCTTTGCGGACAAGTCGACCGCAGCCGAAGTCGACATGCAAAACGAGCTCGAAGTCAAACAAGAACAGCTCAACGCCATGTTCGACGAAGAAATCAAACGCCTTGAAAGCCTGATGCCGTCGCTCGCAGACCTGGACCTGCCGGCGGAGTAAGGCCCCTGCCCCATGTAACCATCCTGTAAATCATAGCGGCACACTCGAGTTTTACCGTGATTCGGTCGCGCCTGACGCTCCACTGTGCTAAAGTATCCCGAACGTTCAAACGACTACGAGGGGAACTAGAAGATGGCACGTGTGCACAACTTCTCAGCTGGCCCGGCCGCGCTGCCCACCAGCGTGCTCGCCGAGATCGCCGACGAGATGATGGACTACCGCGGTTGCGGCATGTCCGTGCTCGAGATGAGCCATCGATCTAGTATGTACCAGCAGATCATCGACGACGCCGAGGCAACCCTGCGCCGCCTGCTGAGCATCCCTGACAACTACCGTGTCCTGTTTTTGCAGGGCGGCGCCACGCTGCAGTTTGCGGGCATCCCCATGAACCTCATGCGCCGCGGCCGCGCCGGCTACGTCGTGACCGGCAACTTTGCCAACAAGGCGTACAAGGAGGCCGCCAAGTACGGCGAGGCCGTGCTGCTCGCGAGCTCCGAGGACACCAATTTCGACCGCATACCCGCCATGGCCGACATCAACGCGCGCATTGCCGCCGAGGCCGCGGGCGACGAGCTCGACTACGTTTACATCTGCCAGAACAACACCATCTTTGGCACCATGTACCACGAGCTTCCCGTTTGCGGCGATGTGACGCTTGTCGACGATGTCTCGAGCTGCTTTCTGTCGCAGCCGCTCGACGTTGAGCGCTACGGGCTCATTTACGCCGGCGCACAGAAAAACGCCGGCGCCGCGGGCGTGACCGTAGTCATTGTGCGCGACGACCTCATCGCAGATGGCCCCGCCTTTGCGCAAACACCGCAGTACATGGACCTCAAGACCCAAGCCGCCAAGGGCTCCATGCTCAACACGCCCAACACCTTTGGCATCTACGTGTGCGGCAAGGTATTCCGCTGGGTCGAGGAGACCGGCGGACTTGCTGCCATGGCCGAGCGCAACTGGGCCAAGGCCAACCTGCTCTACAACCTGCTCGAGAACAGCGAGCTGTTCCACGGCACCACGCAGGAGGGCAGCCGCTCCATCGCCAACGTCACGTTCCGTACCGGCGATGCCGACCTCGACGCCGCCTTTGTCGCAGGCGCGGCCGAGCACCAGATTCAAAACGTCAAGGGCCATCGCCTAGTGGGCGGCATGCGCGCCAGCGTCTACAACGCCGTAACCATGGAAGACGTGCGGGCACTGGCCTCGTTCATGAAGGACTTCGAAGCGCAGCATAGTTTGAGCCCGCGATCTAACTAGCCCGCAGCACGCGGGCCGACCAGCCACCTCAGACCACCCTGTTTAGATAAAAACCTGCTAAGGAGTTTTTCCATGCGTAAGATAAAGACCATCGACGACATCACTAAAGACGGCAAAGTCGAATTTGGCGAGGGCTACGAGTTTGTGGACACCGCCGAGGAGGCCGACGCCATCCTGATGCGCTCGACCGACCTGCACGGCTACGAGCTGCCCGAGGGCATCCGCGCCATCGCCCGCTGCGGCGCCGGCGTCAACAACATCCCCGTCGAGGAGTACGCCAAGAAGGGCGTCGTCGTCTTTAACTCCCCCGGCGCCAACAGCAACGCCGTCAAGGAGCTTGTCCTGGGCATGCTGGTGCTTTCGAGCCGCGGCGTAGTGCAGTCGATGAACTGGGTGCGCGACAACGCCGACGACCCCGAGATCCAGGTCGATGCCGAGAAAGCCAAGAAGGCCTTTGTGGGCCGCGAGCTCAAGGGCAAGCGCATCGGCGTCATTGGCCTGGGCAACGTGGGCTCCAAGGTCGCCAACGCCTGCGTCGACCTGGGCATGGACGTCTACGGCTACGATCCGTTCATTTCCGTCGAGCACGCGTGGGTGCTGAGCCGCGAGGTGCAGCGCGTGGGCACGCTCGAGGATCTGTGCCGCGGCTGCGACTACCTCACCGTGCACGTGCCCAGCAAGGCAGACACCATCGGCATGATCAGCACCGAGCAGATTAACCTGCTAGCGCCCGACGCCGTGCTCATCAATTACGCGCGCGAGACCATCATTGACGAGGACGCCGTCGACGCCGCCCTGCGCGCGGGCAAGCTGAGCTGGTTTAGCTGCGACTTTGCCACGCCCAAGACGGTCAAGATGCCCAATACGTTTATCACCACGCACTCGGGCGCCGGCACTGGCGAGGCCGAGGCCAACTGTGCTGATATGGCCATCAGCGAGCTCAAGGATTACCTGGAGAACGGCAACATCGCGCACAGCGTCAACTACCCCGCTTGCAGCATGGGCAAGGCGCGCGCCGCAAGCCGCATCGCCTGCCTGCACGCCAACGTGCCCAACATGATCGGCCAGATCACGGCAATCCTGGCCAAGGACAACGCCAACGTGCAGCGTATGACCAACGAGTCCGCTGGCGAGAACGCCTACACTATGTTCGACACCGACGAGCACCTGGACAGCAGCACCATTGAGGCGCTCAAGCAGATTCCGTCGATGTATCGCGTGCGCGTGATCAAATAGCGCCGGTGCCAAGCCTGCGAGGCAGTCCATGAAGCCCATTCGGCCCCCGTTTTAACGAAACGGGGGCCGATTTCGTTGCTCCGGCTGGTTTTGAAAATGCTACCCATAATAAGTTTTTTCGAATAATCGACAGTCCCACCCAAATCACTGAGCGCAGTCGCTTTGATAAACAGCTTTATCAGGGGCTTTAGTAGGTATAAATCGATCTCTATATACCCGATCCAAGTTGACTGTCGATTTTCCGAAACAATTTGTTCTGGATAGCATTTTTAATGCCCTTCCAAGGCGAAACTGAAGCCTTTTTCGCGCCCAAAACTCTAGTTCGCGCGACCGCTTTCCACCTGCACGACTACATTCCCGCCCAATCGATAAAAATCTCCTCACGAAGCCGCCGTTCGAGCTCCTGCTGCCGCAGCGTCTTGTCTTTCAACGGCATATCGAGATAGGACATGATGAGCTCCATCACCACGCGGAAGGCATCGGAGTCGGCCAGTTGGCCATAGGTCATCAAAACGACGGGATATCCCATCGCTTGCAAGGCCGTCGTTCGGTCGGAGTCAGAAATCTTGGATTCTATGGATCCGTGTATGGCTTTACTCTGGCATTCAACAAGGCACTCTCGGCTGCCGTCCTTATTTGCCAGCAGGATATCGGCGTAGCGCCTATCAAGCCCCGAAATCAGGCGGGCGCTGCGCGTCATACGAATCTCAACGTTATTGGTAAGGGGCAGCCCTTCGCCGCCGCGCAACCTCGTAAGGCCAAACAGCATCGATGCCTGGACCTCGAGCGGCGATGCCACCACCCCCGTAATGCATTTCGCGGCACGTGTGAACGATTTAGCGCCGCGGAGCCCCCGGATCTTATCGACGTACTCGGTAAGCTCAGAGAGCTCGATCAAGGGCGGTCGTTTCCACAAGTCCGTTGGATTCCCCGAGACATCCTTTACGTTTTCCCAACCCGACCGCGCGTCACCCCACCGGCTCCCATACGCCTGCACAAGTGCCGACTTTACCTGAGGCGCAATCTTGCACACGGCAAAGGTGCCGCACATCTCATACATGCACATGATCAGACGCTCATTTGAGACCGAGGAGGCCAGGGTCAGCAGGGTAAAGAGCGGGGACGCGACATCGAGGCCAAACTCTGTCTGCCGCACGGAGCCAAACGGCCTCTCCCCGTTCCGAACATGCCTGACAATGCGATCGCCCTTGCGCCCGCAGGCGCCCTGCGCCAACACGTGTAACGGGGTGCCCAGGAAATGCTTGACGAGTGGATGCTCGCAAAGGCGCTCCCTGCGCGGATCGTCCGCAGAATCGGGCAGGTCCGGCATTATCGCCAAGACCTGTGGAGGTATCCGGTGATACCGAAAGGCAGATATGTCGCACAGCATGTCGTCCATAGAGGCTACGTACCCACTGCGCCGTTTGTGAACCCGCTCGGACGGCAAACGCGCTGGCTCGGCCTGCGAACGGTAAATACTGCCACGCGCACGCCGCGGATCTCTCAGGAGGCTTACAATCGGTTTGGAAAGCAGACTGATTGTGAGGTTGCATATGGTTGACAAGGACTTTGCCTGGCGACTTGCGCAGGAGCTTGTGCGGATCGACAGCTCAGACCCGGGCGCGTATGAGGATGAAATTGAGCGGTATATCAAAGCGCTGGTCGAGGAACGGCTGGAGCAGTTGAGCCATCCTGCACTCGATGCCATACGGGTTGAGGAACTCGAAGTACTCCCCGGGCGCCGCAACCTTATGGTCACCGTGCCGGGACTGAGCGACGAGGCGCGGCTGGTCTATATCTGCCATATGGATACCGTTACCTTGGGCGACGGCTGGGACGCGGACACGCCGCCGCTCGGGGCGACCGTGCGCAACGATAAACTCTATGGCCGCGGTGCCTGCGATATGAAGGGCGGCCTGGCCTGCGCCATTGCCGCGTTGGTCCATACGCTCGAGCGCGTGGCGGCGGATGGCGTGCCGCCCCGCCGTGGCTTTTCGCTCATCTGCTCGGTCGACGAAGAGGACTTTATGCGCGGCTCCGAGGCCGCCATCGATGCCGGATGGGTCGGCTCGCGCGAATGGGTGCTAGATACCGAGCCCACCGACGGACAGATTCAGGTGGCGCACAAGGGACGCACGTGGTTCGAGATCGAGATGACCGGCGTCACGGCGCACGCAAGCCAGCCCTGGAAGGGCGCGGATGCCGTCGCCGCCATGGCAGAGGTCGTCTGCGCGTTGCGCCGCGCGTTCATGGCGCTGCCCGTACACGATGAGCTGGGGCCATCGACCATCGCGTTTGGACAAATCGAGGGTGGCTACCGTCCCTATGTCGTGCCAGACCACGCCAAGGTCTGGGTCGACATGCGCCTGACCCCGCCGACTGATACGGCCACCGCGACGCGCATGGTAGAGCAGGCCATCGCCAGCGCCGAGGCCGCGGTCCCCGGCTGCCATGGAAGCTATACCGTGACAGGCGACCGCCCCGCCATCGAGCGCGATCCAAGCTCTCCCCTTCTGGCGGCACTCAAGCATGCCGCCGACAGCGTTACGGGCATGGACACGACCGTCGGCTTCTTTACCGGCTACACCGACACTGCCGTCATCGCGGGCAAGACGGGCAACCGCAATTGCATGAGCTACGGCCCAGGCTCGCTCGCGCTCGCGCACAAGCCCAACGAATATGTGCCCCATGCCGATATCGTTCGCTGCCAAAACGTGCTCATCGCGCTCGCCGACAACACGCTCTGGGACGCATGCGACCAAGTTGGGGCATAATAAGCCGCGAACAAACCGACTCACACGTTAGGACCGCCCATGAAAGCTCTTCCGTTTCCCTGCATCCGCCCAGCTCAGGACCGCGTGCTCGAAGCGCTGCCGCAGATGGGCGGTATCCTGAGCGGCAACGACGCACTGCGCGGCGCCATTGCTGACGGCCTAATGCTCAAGGATCCAGGCGCGGCGTATTACGTGTACGAATGCTCGGGCGAGCCGGGTCGCGCGACGGGTGTCGTGGCGATTTGCCCGGTTAACGTGCTGACGGGCAGAGACGAGACTGCCGCCGAGAGCGTCGACGCACTCGCCGCCGCGCGCGCGATCGCCGAGCTCAAGGTGCAGCCGCGCCCTGTAACGCTCGCCTACGAGGCCTCGCCCGTCATGGATATCATCCTGGGCGCCGCCAAAGAGGGCGCATCACTCTACGCCGTCACCGACCCCGCCGGCATTACACATCGTGTGTGGGAGGTCAAGCGCGAGGACGCCGTTGCCGCCATCCGCGCTATGCTCGACCAAGCACCGGAGCCGGCACTGGCCGACGACCCCGCCTACGCCGCCGCTCTGACCGGAGCGTCACAGCTCCTGGCAGACGAGGCCCGCGCAGCCGGAACGTACACCGGCAAAGAACCGTTCAACTTTACCGTGGCCGTGTTATTCCCCGCCGCGCAGGTCGCCGGCGGCGCACCGCAGGTTCCGACGGGTTTGCTCACCCACCAGATCGCACGGTTCTAACAGGGCCTAAACGCCCAGCACAAAGACTCGGCAGCTCAACAAACAAGGGGCGGGGATACATGCGCATGCATCCCCGCCCCTTTCGCATCGAGCAAGTAAGTCGGCGACCCGCACCGCCGTGCCCGCACTACCCGCGCTGCGGGCCTGCTGCCGCCACGAGCGGCTCAAGCCCCAGCTCGCGCGCGTAGTCTTCCTGCGTAAAGATCTCAACCAGTTCAAACGTATCCGTCGCATCATCAAACGCAAAATGCAGCACCGAGCAGTTGCCCGGCACACGGTCGCGCTCGTCTGCCGCCACGCCCTTCGCGTGATCCATAAACTCCTTGATAGCCGAGCCATGGCTTACCGCGAGCACGCACGTATGGTCCGGACGCTGCATAAGCTCGGTCAACGTCGCCACCATGCGCTCGCGCACCTGCATCTGGCCCTCGCCGCCAAACTGGCAATAGAAGTCGCGCCACGGGCGCTCGGGCATAAGCATCACGCGCTCGGCCTCAAAGTCGCCAAAGAACCACTCGCGCAGGCCATCAAGGCGCTCATACGCCAAGCCAGGCCACAAGTTGGCGATAGTCTGCTCGGTACGATGAAGTGTGGAGGCGTAGGCATGATCGGGCTCAATGCCGCGCGCACGCAAGAACATGCCGGCACGCGCCGCCTGGTCGCATCCTAGCTGCGTAAGCGGCGAGTCACTCCAGCCCTGAATAATGCGCTTGAGGTTAAATATCGTCTGTCCATGACGGACCAGATACAGGTCTTTATTCATAGGGGGTCCTTTCGTTTGTTACCAACCCAAGAGCGAAAACGCCCCGTCGCAATAGCCAAAATGAAGCACGGCACCGTTGTCGGGTTGCTCTCCCCCGCCAGTCACGCATCTAAGAAACTCCTGGCAGGCTGAGCCGTGAGAGACGGCCAGCACGCAGTCGTGCCGGGGCTGGGCCATGATGCGGGACAGCGCCGCGATCATACGTGCGCGAAGCTCACTTTCCGACTCGCCACCAAAGGCCACCGGATAATCACCCCAAGGCTGCGGCGGCATATCGCGATTTGATGTGCCCTCCAGCGAACCCAAATGCCACTCGCGCAGGTCGTCGACCAGCTCAATGGAACAGCCCTCGCCAACGATCAGCTCGGCCGTACGCCGCGCCCGACCCAACGGAGACGAATACGCATGGTCAAAGGAGATGCCGCGCGCCTCAAACGCCGTGCGCGTCGCCAGCGCCTGCTCGCACCCGCGCTCCGTGAGCGGCGAGTCTTGCCAGCCCTGCAAAATGTTCTGCACATTGAGCTCGGTCTGCCCATGCCGCACCAAATACAGATCTGCCACACGCCCTCCCCTCGCACCACCACAAAGGGGACAGGCACCTTTGTGGTGGTTTTGCCGCCGGATTGCACCGCAACGACGCGTAACTACAGCAGCACGTCGGCAAGCGGACGCTTGGGCACGTGATGCACCTGTGCCTCATCGCGCCAGTAATTGATAGAGCCATCCGGGTTGGAGTCGATCGCATCGATCACCTGCGTCTCGGCCGGAACGCCAAACGCCATGATCAGCTTGAGCTCATACTTGTCGCCGTCGAGCCCCATCGCATCGATCGCGTGGGGCGTAAAGGCCTTGAACATGCAAGCCGCCACCTCGGGCGTTGCGCTGCGCGCGGCGAGCATCATCGTCTGAGCCGCGATGCCCGTGTCAACCTCGGTGATAGGCGCGGCGGGCTTGCCGGGAACGGTGCGCTCAGCAAGAACTGCGATGTAGCCGGTCGGGCGCTCACCCTCGGCAGGGCCTGTCCAGTCCTTGAGCGCGCCGGCCCATGCAAGCTCGTCAAACACGCGAGCACAGTCCTCGGCACCGCTCACCACGTGAAAACGCAGGCGCTGAGCATTGGCGCCGCAGGGAGCCAGGTGCGCTAGCTCTGCCAGCTCGAGCAAAAACTCGCGCGGCACGCGCATGGACTCGTCAAAGCGGCGGCATGTGCGGGCACGACGGACCAGCGCGTCAAACGATTCCAGACCGAGCTTTTCGCAACCTTGCTTTGCCATCGACTCCACGCTCGACGGCGCCGCGGGAACAGCTTCGTTCATAGAGACCCCCAATATAAGGCAATTGTTCTTAGGAAAATCTAACCTAAAATGCAGGCAATAACGAACAGAGCTGCAATGTTCTACACCTGTTGAATAGAATGTCACGACATAGGGAACAACGGAAACAAATCGGGACCTTTGGGTTACACTTCGCCCTCCCCGACCCATACGCCGGCGCCTTTAGGCGATACTGATTGTAATGATCACGGCTTACGCCACGCGGAAAGGAGACCTCATGGGCATCTTTAAGAACAACGACCAGCAGTCGAATCTGTTTGGATTTGACGAGAAAAGCATGGCAGGCAAGGCAATAAAAGCCGTGCGTTGGATCTACGCCATCACGGGTGTGATCGCGCTCATCGCCGGCATCGCGCTGCTGTTTGCGCCCACCAAGTCCCTCATCTTCCTGACGACCGTCCTGGGCTTCTACTTTATAATCACGGCAGCCATTAGGCTGTTCACCGCCATTTTTGAGCCGCTGCTGCCCGCCGGCTGGCGCGTGACGAGCATCATCTCCAACCTGCTCATCATTCTGGGCGGCGTCATAATCCTGCGCAATCAGGCCTTCTCGACCGCGACGCTCACCACGCTCGTGGTGGTCGTGGCTGGCTTTGGCTGGATCGTCGAAGGTGTCATGTCCATTCTGGAGTCAGAGCTTTCGTCTAACCGCGCCCTCGCCATCCTGAGCGGCGCGCTCTCCATCATCGCCGGCATGTTCGTGTTTATCTATCCGCTGTGGTCGGCAAAGATGCTCGTTATCTTTAGCGGCGCCGCGCTCCTGGTGTTTGGCGTGACGCTTATTGTCCGCGCCATTCAGTTTGGCAAACTGGTGCACTAGATGCCAAGAACGCTCTTTATTGATGCCGACGCCTGCCCGGTTACGCGCGAGTCGATCGACTGCGCGCGGCGGGCGGGCGTCGCCGTGGTTATCGCCGGCAACAGCACGCAGAACCTGGAACGCCACATTCGCCGCGACGATCCGCGCGATGCCGAGCACGCGCGACGCGGCTTTTGGGTCACGACACTCGACGTGAGCGTGGGCGCCGATAGCGCCGACTTCGCCATTGTCGAGCGCCTGCAGGCAGGCGATGTGGTCGTGACGCAGGACATTGGCCTGGCGAGCATGGTGCTCGGCCGCGATGCCGCCGCCATCGGCGTGCGCGGGCGCGTGTACGACAAAGCTACCATCGATATGCAGCTGTTTATTCGTCACGAGGAAAAGAAGGTACGCCGTGCTGGCGGTCGCACCCGCGGGCCGGCAGCCTTCACCAGCGAAGACCGCGCCCGCTTTAAGCGCAACCTCACCGAGCTGTTACGCTAAACAAGGTAGATTTTTTGGGCTTAGAGACCAAAGGCGGAGAGAACGAGTCCCCAACCGGCGCCGATGACGTACATCATGATCAGGAACACGGCGTTTTCGCGGGCGCTGCGGTTGGTGCGGAACAGCACCAGGTAGCCCACGCCGGCGGAAATGAGCGTGCCGGCGAGCATCGGGGCCAGCTGCAGCGCACCTTCGAGGTACAACTGCGTAATAACGACGCTGGCAGAGCAGTTGGGGATCAGGCCAACAAGCGCCGAGCCCAGGACGGCGAGCGTCTCATTACCGCGCAGGAACTGCTCGATTGCGGACTCGCCAAAGGTCTCAAGGACAGCGACCAGAATCAGCGTCACCAGGAAAATGAATACCGACACCTGCACGGTGTGCGAGATCGCGCTGCGGATGATCGACAGAACGGGCGCGCCCTCGTGGGAGTGGCCATGGCTGTGGCCGTGGTGGTGTTCATGCTCGCCCGCATGCCCGTGACCGTGGTCGTGTCCGTGTTCGCGCTCGTCCTCGTCTTCATCACAGCCGCAATGGTCACGCTCGCACAGCTCGTGGATATGGTCGGCGCTCACACCCGCCTCGGCAACCTCGTCGATGATGTCACCGCCGCTGTGGTCGTCGTGCGCGCAATTCACGTGGGCAAGGTTGGCCGCGGTTCCCAGCACGGTACGGCGAATCGCCGCATGCGCGCGGGCATTACGACGAAGGCCGCGGATAGCCGCATCCACGATAAAGCCCGTGACCAGAGCGATCAGCGCCTTCGAGGCGAGCAGCATCGCCATGGTCTGCACGGGGACTTGCTCGGCGAGCAACAGCGGCAACATCTCGTCGGAGGTCGAGAGGAACACGGCGACCAGCGTGCCCAGCGTCACGACGCGGCCAGCGTACAGCGTCGCCGCCATGGCCGAAAACCCGCACTGTGGCACCATGCCCAACAACGATCCGACAACCGGACCCGCGGCGCCGGCGCGCTTGATAGCGCCGTTGACGCGGTCACCCGCAACATGCTCAAGTGTCTCGAGGGCAAGATACGTCACCAACAAAAACGGCACCAGGGACAGCGTGTCCTTGCCGGCGTCGAGCAGAATGTCAATCAGTAAATCCATGACAGATGGAACCTTTCGTGTCTTTCGGCAACATTGTAAAAGTCCTAGCGGTCAACTAGGGTATTGTAGTTGTCCCAGGCGCGGTGCCAATAGTTGCCCATGGTAAACTATCATCTCGCCACAACTCAGTAACCCCGAGCCGCGCGACGCGGCCCGTCCAAGGAGCAGCATATGAACGTATCGCAAGCACTCGAATACGAGCGCCAGCCATTTATCCCCATGTTTATCTACGGCGACCACGGCGCCATGGAGTCCGAGCGCCAGAAGGGCGAGGAGGCCCTCAAGGTGCTCGAGACCGAGTACTTTACCGCCGAGGGCGACCCCGGCTTCGACTTTGCCACTGTGCGCGACCTGGCCGACCGCAACCGCGACCTGTGCGACCAGATTGGCGAGGCGCGCCTGCGCAACGTGACGCCCGCGACGCTCTCGCGCGGCCTATCCGACGCCGACACCTGCGCCGCCATCGGCAAGATGCAAAAGCGCACCGCCGCGTCCGTCATGCGCGAGATCCGCGGTGACCGCGACGCACTCGGCGTGGCCTATGCCCGCAAACCCATCCAAGGCACGGTGCTGGGCATCGACATCGAGACCACCGGTCGCGCGCCCGAGCGCGGCTACATCATCAACGTGGGCTGGGAGATCATGGATCTCACCAGCGACGCCGTGCCGCATGACGCCGAGGCACACTACTGCGGCCTGCCCGACATCTACCGCGGCGAGGATGTGCCGCTATCGAACATCCATCACATCACATGGGACGGCATCGACGGCAAAAAGCCGTTCCGCGAGAACAAGGAGCTGCAGAAGCAGCTGCTCAAGCTCATGAAGAAGTACCCGTACATGGCGCATAATGCCGCCTTTGAGGACAGCTGGTTCAAGATCCACCTAGACGGTTACGCCGAGGCACGCCGCG
This sequence comes from uncultured Collinsella sp., assembly GCA_934630385.1. Classification (GTDB taxonomy): domain Bacteria; phylum Actinomycetota; class Coriobacteriia; order Coriobacteriales; family Coriobacteriaceae; genus Collinsella. The sequence continues at coordinate 5,575 of CAKTWE010000025.1, read as the reverse complement.
CAGGCAAGATCATCGTCATCGACTCGCGCCAGATCTGCCGCAGCCTGGACGCCGACGTGCGCTCGCTCCCCCGCGAGTCCGCGCCCGCTGCGCTCGAGAACTGGGCGCGCCGCCGTGGCACCCTCGCCGCCGACGCCAACGAGCAGCACCTGGGCCTCGACGACACCGACCTCATGCTCCGTACTGTCCAGGCCGAGTTCAACCTCAAGAACCTGTTTGCGAAATAGCAACGCCTGCGACAAACACCGCTTGCTCACGGGCGGCCCCGCAGCGGGAAACCCCGCAGCGGGGCCGCCCCACGTTCCATAAGCAGGCCCGCTCTTCACAAATTCTGAACCCTATTTTTTTACTTATTTCAGCACTTTCCCGACACGTGATTTGTACTCGGATGGCGATGCATCGATAACAAATGTGCAGCAATTGAGTATTTCTATGCTATAGCCGAGCTGCGAAAACATTTATTTAGGGCGTACCAACCCAAAATTGCGTCAAGCTTTTGGACAGCATTTGGTTAGACCTCTAAAACGACTTTTCCACTCAGCGCCATCAACACGGCATTAGCTGACACGATATATACCATGAGTATCGTATTGTCACATACCACTGCAAAAGCGGTCTACCAGGCCGCGCATTCGGTGTCTGCGAAAGACATCGAGTCCTGCAGCTCTGCCGCAATTTACGAATCATGCCCCAGCGGAGCACTCCTCGACGCAGCCGCAGAATGGCTTGACAAACATGATGTCGCCCTCGACGCAAACGATTCCCTCGAGGTAATGGTGTTTGATCGCAGGAACGCGCGCTACGCGATGGACTGTCGATGCCACGTTTCGTCAAAGCGATTCTCATGCTCGCGTTTTATAGAGCTAGAAGATGGCATCTACATTGTTGGCGTTGAGCTTTGCGCACTTCAGGCCGCCACCTATCTCCCTTTTCGCGAACTGGTGGAATACTACTTTGAGCTGTGCGGCGCTTATTCCCTAGGAACCGGCTCTTCCACCTCTTATACCGAGTGTTTCCCACTTACCTCGACCGAGAGGCTAAAGCAGTTCTTTAATTCCATTACCAGATGTGACGGTTTGGCCCTTGCCCGAAAGGCGATTCAATGTGTACGCGATGGATGCCGGTCTCCCATGGAAACGGCCTTTGTCATGATGCTTACGCTGCCCAAAAGCGAAGGTGGACTTGGTATTAAGGGAATTGAGACCGATTACGAGGTGAAGGTCACCGCCGCCGCAAAAAATCTCACGAGACGCAAAAAGTTCTTTATGGATGCATATCTGAAGAGATCTCGAACAGATATTGAATACAACGGTTTTTATCACGACGCGGAAGAAGACCGCGCCATCGACGAAGAACGCAAGAACGCACTTGCGTCCATGGGGTACGGAATCATCACCGTCAGCCGTTATTCCTTTATGCATGCCAGCTCTTTCGTTAGGGTCATGGAGGCAATCCAACGAAAAGAAGGTATACGCCCCTCGCGTCTACCAAAAGACTTTCGAATCATGCAAGAGGACCTGAGACTGTTTGTGCTCAGAAGGTTTATTGAGGAGAAGAAACGAATCCAGGATGAGCTTCGCCAGGATTCCGAAGAGCGTCAAAGAATCGACCTCGAAAAAGCAATGCTCGAAGGCATCACATTAGACGATCCGACGATTAACGAGGCTCCGGCAATCGATGACATGCAAACCGTCGAACCCGACAGTCCGTCACTCAACCGAATAAGCAGCTTCACACCCGAGGGCAGGGTCTTCGGGGCCGGAAACTAGGCTGACTAACAAGGTGGGTACCCTAGCGACGTGCAAAATTGCGAGTATTCAGCAGGGTCGGGTGTCCATCACCCTCGAGTGGATCAAAAAGTGAAGCGAAATCACTCTTGCGTGAGAACATTAGGCAACATTTGAGGAAGAACTCATCGGTTTAACACCATAAGATAACTCTTTAGCTGCATTATTTGGTCTGCGATAAATTAACAGACCCCCTATCGTTGCAGAATACTCCAATTTTTGCACGGCGCAGGGGCACCCACCCCGGCATCGCCTATCAAAACCGCTTTAGTCCGGGATCTCGTCCGCTTTTCCTCATCATTTTGTACGACGGATTGCCTAAACGATATTGACATATGAACATGCGCTCATATAATCGGAAATAAGTTATATGAGCGCATGTTCATATGAAAGGATATTGCAATGAGCATCCGCGTTGATGAAACGAAGCCCGACATCGAGGCCACCGAACCCTCGATCCCCACTACCTGCTCGCCCGAGGACCTTCCCGACGAGGAACTTCTCTACGACCTCGCCGACCTGTTCAAGGTCTTCAGCGACACCACGCGTATCAAGATTCTCTATGCCCTCATGGGCCGCGAGCTGTGCGTGGCCGACATCGCCGAGGCGACCGCAACCTCGCAGTCGGCAGTATCGCACCAGCTGCGCACGCTTAAGCAGTCGCACCTGGTCAAGTTCCGCCGTGACGGCCGCAACATCCTCTACTCGCTTGCCGACGATCACGTCTACACCATGCTCAACCAGGGCATGAGCCATATCTGCGAATAGCAACCAACCACGGTACCAGCGCGGCCTGCACCCAAGCCGCAAAACAGGGAAAGGAGCCCACCATGAAAAAGCAGTTTAAACTCGACGAGATCGACTGCGCCAACTGTGCGCGCGAGCTTCAGGACGAGCTGGCCAAGCTCGAGGGTGTCAAATCCGTGTCCGTCAACTTTATGACCCAGAAGCTGACGCTCGAGGCCGATGACACCGAGTTCGACGAGGTGCTCAACCGCGTTGTAGAGTTCACCGCCGACGCCGAGCCGGACTGCGAGATCATTCTCTAGCCCAGGTTTACGCCAACCTGCAAGGCCGCGCTTGCTGCGGCCTTCGCTCGCGAAATTATATGAGCGCGTGTTCATACATTCAAATGGGAGGATACGAGTCATGGCCACCACCGACCCCAAAAAGAAAAAGAAAAAGCGCAAGAAAAAAGAGTCGCTCGAGCATAAGCGCAACCGCATCCTGGTAGCGCTGAGCATTTTTGCCGTGGTGTACGCCCTCGATGAGCTCGGCACCCTCACCGCCGCATTCGGCACCCCGGGCGACATCTACGCCAGCTTTGTGCTGTTCCTCGTGCCGTTTTTGATTGCCGGCTACGACGTACTGCAAAAGGCTTTCAATAACATCCGCCGCGGCAAGGCCTTCGACGAGAGCTTCCTCATGGCCGTCGCGACTATCGGCGCGTTTGCCATGGTGCTCTTCCCCGACACCGACCCGCACATGGCCGAAGGCGCCGCCGTCATGCTGTTCTACCAGGTCGGCGAGCTGTTCCAGGCATACGCCGTGGGCAAGAGCCGCAAGTCGATCAGTGCCATGATGGACATCGCGCCCGACTACGCTAACGTCGAGCAAGCCGACGGCACACTCGATCAGGTCTTTCCCGATGACATCGCCGTCGGCACCGTGATCGTGGTCAAGCCCGGCGAGCGCGTGCCTATCGACGGCGTCATCGTCGAGGGCGAAACCCAGCTCGACACCGCCGCGCTCACGGGCGAGTCAGTCCCCCGCCCCGCCAAGACCGGCGACGATATCATCAGCGGTTGCATCAACATGACGGGCCTCATCCACGTGCGCACCACCAAGCCGTTTGGCGAGTCCACCGTCGCGCGCGTCCTGGAGCTCGTGGAGAATGCCAGCGAAAAGAAGGCGCGCACCGAGAACTTCATCACGCGCTTTGCCCGCGTCTACACCCCCGCCGTCACCGGCGCGGCCGCGGTGCTCGCGCTTGGCGGCGGCCTGGTGACTGGCGCTTGGTCCGATTGGATCCTGCGCGGTCTGACCTTCCTGGTCGTCAGCTGCCCGTGCGCCCTCGTGATCAGCGTACCGTTGAGCTTTTTTGGCGGCATCGGCGGCGCGTCCAAGCTGGGCGTTCTCATCAAGGGTTCTAACTACCTCGAGACGCTCGCCGACGTGGACACCGTCGTCTTCGACAAAACCGGCACGCTCACCAACGGCACGTTCTCGGTCGTCGCGGTGCACCCCGAGGCTAGCTATAACGAGCAATCGTTGCTTGAAGTCGCAGCCCTCGCCGAGTCATTCTCCGACCACCCCATCGCGCAGTCGGTGCGCACCGCCTTCCAGGGCGAGCTCGATCCCAAGCGCGTGACGGATTCCACTAATGACGCGGGCCACGGCGTGACGGCGACCATCGACGGCAAGCATGTCGTCGTCGGCAACGCCAAGATGCTCGCCGCGGCCGGCGTTGAAGCACCGGACTGTGAGGTTGTCGGCACAATCCTCCACGTGCTCGTGAGCGGCGTGTATGTCGGCCACATCGTGATTGCAGACACCGTTAAGGCCGATGCCGAGCAGACGATCCGCGACCTGCACGCCGCCGGCATCAAGCGCACCGTTATGCTCACGGGCGACCGCGAGGAAGTGGCCGCTGCGGTGGCCAAGCAGCTCGGCCTCGACGAGTTCCATGCGCAACTGCTGCCGGGTGACAAGGTCGAGCGTGTTGAAGCGCTGCTCGCGGCCGAAAGCGGCAAGGGCAAGCTCGCCTTTGTCGGCGACGGCATCAACGATGCGCCCGTGCTCACCCGTGCCGATGTGGGCATTGCCATGGGCGCCATGGGATCCGACGCCGCGATTGAGGCCGCCGACGTGGTGCTCATGGACGACAAACCGTCCAATATTTCCCGCGCGATCCGCGTGGCGCGCAAGACCATGTCGATTGTTTGGCAGAACATCATCTTTGCGCTGGGTATTAAGCTGCTGATTTTGGTGCTTGCGGCGCTGGGCATCGCCAATATGTGGCTTGCCGTCTTTGGCGACGTGGGCGTGGCGATCATCGCCATCCTGAACGCCATGCGTGCGATGGGTGTCAAGAACCTGTAGCGTTCGTGGGCAGTCCGGCCGGGGCCGGGCTTGGTTTTGAAAACGTCCTCGCGCATGAGGCCCGTCTTTCCTGCTCCTGCGGAGCAACGGAAAGGCGGGCCTCGCGCTGCGGAGTGTTTTCAAAACCAAACCCGGCCCCGGCCTGCATTGACACAGCTGGCGGTTCTTGGGCATCGCTTGCTGGCGGGGTTCCTTTGCTGAAATGGACTTGGCCGAAAGGGCCGCTGGTCCCGGTCGCTGGTTCGCGCTTTGCGTGAACTCCGCGCTACTGTGTGGGTCAGTTAGGCTTCTGTTGTTGAACCCGCTACATCTTCCCGCCTCAGCATCGATCTTAGCTTCTCGAAGCTCTCCTCGCTCAGGCAGTGCTCCATGTGGCAACCCTCTTGCGAGGCAACCTCGGGCGCAACACCTGCGTCCTCGAGCAGCCCCACGAAAAAGCAGTGGCGCTCCCACATTTGGCGGGCAACCTCAAGACCAAGATCCGTCAGCTGCACGTCGCGTTTGCCCATCTCCACGTAGCCGGTGCTCTCCAGGGCCGCCATGGCTTTAGAGACGCTTGCCTTGGTTACGCCCAGATATTCGGCGACGTCAATCGATCGAACGATGCCTTGGCGCTCCGAGAGCACATAAATAGATTCGAGATAGTCTTCTCCAGATTCACGTAGGGCCATGGGCCGCCTTTCGCG
>CAKTWE010000024.1 GCA_934630385.1 uncultured Collinsella sp. | reverse complement strand
ACCAGGCCCACGGCGGCGGCGTCGACGAGCCCTCGGTGGTTGGCGATGACGGTGATAAACATAAACGCCACCTGGATGCAGCCGTCCTGCACAGCCACGGGCACGCCGATCTTAAGGATGCTACCGAGCACTTCGGGCTGGGGGCGCAGGTCGCTGCGCTTGAGGTGAATGTGCGTACGGCGGCTCTTGAGCCACACGAGCGCGAGGGCCACGCTCGCCGTCTGCGCGATGACCGTGCCGAGCGCCGCGCCCACGGGGCCGAGCCCCATGTGGCCGATAAACAGAAAGTCGAGCGCGATGTTGATGATGCACGCCACGCCGATCACGTACATGGGCGAGCGCGAATCGCCCAGGCCGCGAAAGATGGCAGAGAGGATATTGTACGCGGCGATAAAGGGAATGCCGATAAAGCAGATACGCAGGTAGGCGGCAGTGCCTTCGACCGCTTCGGCTGGCGTGCCAATGAGTGCCACAATCTGCGGACACAGTGCGAGCAGGACAGCGGCCAGCACCACCGAGACACCCATAAAGAGCGTGACGGTGTTGCCGATGGCGGTCGCGGCGCGATCGAAGCGGCGCGAGCCCACGGCGTGGCCGACGATGACCGTCGTTCCCATGGCCAGACCCACGAGCGTCACGGTAATGATATAGAGCGTCTGCGCGCCGTTGCCCACGGCGGTGATGCCGGCGGCGCCGCTAAACTGCCCCATCATGTACAGGTCGGCCATGCCGTAGAGCATCTGCAAAAAGTACGAGAGCATATAGGGCAGGGCAAAGACCGCGATGGTCTTAAGGACATTGCCGCGTGTGAGGTCGTGTTCCATGGGCGGGGCTTTCTGACTTGGTCTGTTTACGTACCAGTGTAGTGAAAACCCTACAACGATTGTAGAGTCAAGGTTTGTGTTGGCGGCGGGGCGAAAAAGTCACGCTCGCGTTCATTTCCAATTGAATACAGGGGCGCGTCCTGTGAGCATGGCGTCTGCACTAGCCTTGCAGAAATCGATTTCGCATCACTTGACACCGCCGCACGGCGCGCCATAATACGTGGGTTTGCGAACAACGTTTGATGGGGGATGAACCTGCGTGCGCAATCTCAAGATTTTGTTTTCCTATCTGGGGGCATACCGCCGCGATGCCATGCTCGGCGTGCTCTTTGTGACGGCCGAGACGGCGCTCGAGCTGTTTATCCCGGTCATCATGGCAAATATCATCGACGTGGGCGTGCCCGCGGGCGACATCAACTATATGCTGTTGCAGGGCACGTATATGTTGATATGCGCTGCATTTTCGCTGGTACTTGGCTTGGGCTATGCGCGCACGTCTGCCCGCGTTGCCTCGGGGCTGGGCGCTAACCTGCGCGAGGCGGAGTATCGCAAGATTCAGACGCTCGCCTTTGGCAATCTGGACAACTACGATGCCAGCTCGCTCGTCACGCGCATGACCACCGATATCACCGTCATCCAAAACGCCATCGGCAACGGCTTTCGCCCCATGGTGCGCGGCCCCGTGACGCTCATCGTCGGCTTGGTCTATGCGCTGGTGCTGTCGCGTCCGCTTGCTACGGTATTCGCGATCATCCTGCCGGTGTTGGCAATCGTACTGGGCGTTATCACCTATCGCGTCAGTCCGCTTTACCGCCAACTGCAGACCTCGATGGACCATCTCAACGGTGTGGTGCAGGAGGACCTCACCGCCGTGCGCGCCGTCAAGGCGTACGTGCGCGCCGAGCACGAGGAGGCCAAGTTCGATGCCGTCAATACCGAGCTCGCCGGCACGGCGACCAAGACCTTCGGCAACGCCGTGCTCAACCTGCCGGTGTTTCAGCTGTCGATGTACGTGGCGGCGCTTTCCATTCTGTGGATCGGCGGGCGCATGATTCTTGCCGGCGAGCTCGGCGTGGGCTCGCTCACGGGCTTTATGAGCTATGTGCTGCTGATCATGAACTCGCTCATGATGATTTCCAACGTGTTTTTGCTGCTCACCCGCGCACTTGCCAGCGTGGAACGCATCTCGCGGGTGCTCGACGAGCGTTCGCTTATCCAGGCGCCCGACGCTGCCACTGCCGTGCATGGGGTGGCCGACGGAAGCATCGAGTTTCGCGACGTGTCGTTTAAGTACCGCGCGGATGCTGCCGAGGATGTGCTCGAGCATATTGACCTTTGCATTGAGGCAGGCTCCACGGTGGGCATCCTCGGCGGCACGGGCTCGGGTAAGAGCTCGCTTGTGCAGCTGATTGCGCGCCCGTACGACGCCACCGAGGGCGCCGTGCTTGTGGGCGGACACGACGTGCGCGATTACGACCTGGTCGCCCTGCGCGACGCCGTGGGTATCGTGCTACAAAAGAACGTGCTGTTTACGGGTACCGTGCGCGAGAACCTGCAGTGGGGCAATCCGCAGGCGTCGGACGATGAGCTCCTCGCGGCTTGCCGCGCGGCGTGCGTGGACGAGTTCCTTGATCGCATCGGCGGGCTGGACGGCGAGCTGGGCCAAGGCGGCGCCGGTGTTTCTGGTGGCCAGAAGCAACGCCTGTGCATCGCGCGCACGCTGCTCAAGCATCCATGCGTGCTCATTTTTGATGACTCAACCAGCGCGGTCGATATGGCGACCGACGCTAAGATTCGCGAGCACATCGCTCGGATTCCCAATACGACCGTGCTCATCATCGCACAGCGCATTGCGAGCGTTATGGATGCCGACCGCATCGTGGTGTTGGACGACGGCTGTGTCCACGGTGTGGGCACGCACGAGGAGCTGCTGGCGGGCGACGCCATTTATCAGGAGATCTATGCCTCGCAGATGGAGTTTGCGGGGGATGCGGGCGTCGTGGATGGCGCAAATGCCCTGTCTTCCTCTGGCCCCAGTGGATCGCTTCAGGCTGCGAAAGGAGATGAGCATCGTGCCTAAGACATCCGCTCAGGCCCGTCCCGCCAATCTGGCGCAGACGCTTCGCCGCCTGCTCTCCTACATGGGGCATGCCAAGTTCTCGCTGCTCGCGGTGGGTGTGCTTGCCTCTGTGGCCGCCATCGCGAGCCTTGCCGGTACCTACATGGTGCGCCCCATCGTCAACGGTTTGGCAACGGGCGGCGAGGAACTGCTCGCTAGGCAGGTTATCTTTACCGCTGCCATCTACGCCGCGGGCGTGCTCTCGGCTCTGGGCTACTCGCAGATCATGGTGCGCGCGGCCCAACGCGTGGTGTCCGATATTCGCCGCGACCTGTTCGCGCACATCCAGATGCTGCCGCTGAGCTACTTCGACAGCACGCGCTCGGGTGACATCATGAGCTTCTTTACCAACGACGTCGACACCGTCTCCGAGGCGCTCAACAACAGCTTTGCCAACGTGATTCAGGCGAGCATCCAGGTGGTCGGCACCACGGCCATGCTCATCATCCTCAACTGGCAGCTCACGATTATCACGCTCGTGTGCGATGTGGCCATTGTGCTGTACGTTCGCTACTCGGGCATGCGTTCCAAGTGCTTTTTTGCCGCCCAACAGGCGTCGCTTGGCGACCTGGACGGATATATCGAAGAGATGGTCTCGGGCCAAAAGGTCATCAAGGTCTTTAATCACGAGCAGGCCAACGTGGCTGGTTTTGACGCGCGCAACCAAGAGCTGCGCCGCACCGGTGGTGCCGCGCAGGCCTACGCCAACTCGATGGTGCCCATGACCGTGGTGATCGGCTATGCCAACTACGCCATCGTTGCGGTGGCAGGCGGCATGCTCTGCATCAAGGGACTCGCCGACGTGGGCGCGCTTGCAAGTTACCTGGTCTTTGTACGCCAGGCGGCCATGCCCATCAACCAGTTTACGCAGCTCGGCAACTTCTTGCTCAACGCGTTGGCCGGCGCCGAGCGCCTGTTTGCCGCCATGGACCTTAAGCCCGAGGTTGACGAGGGCCGCGTGGAGCTGGTGCAGACGGGCGACGCCGCGTGGGCATGGAAGATTCCCGAGGGCCAGGGCGTGGGCTCGTACGGGCATCTGCATGACGTGGCAGCCGTTGATGAGTCGGGCCGTGCGGTGGCTGCCGACGGCACCGAGCTCACGTGCGGCTTGGTCCCACTTGCCGGCGACGTGCGCTTCCATGCCGTGGACTTTTCCTACGTGCCAGGCACCCGTGTGCTCACGGATCTCAACCTGTTTGCCAAGCCAGGCCAAAAGATCGCCTTTGTGGGCTCCACAGGCGCAGGTAAGACGACCATCACCAACCTCATCAACCGCTTCTACGAGGTCGATGACGGCGAGATCACGTACGACGGCATTGACGTCAAGCACATTGCCAAGGCCAGCCTGCGCGGATCGCTCGGCATTGTGCTGCAGGACACGCACCTGTTTAGCGGCACCATCGCACAGAACATCCGCTTTGGCAAGCTCGACGCGACCGACGAGGAGGTGCGCGCCGCTGCCGAGGCCGCCTGTGCCGATTCGTTTATCCGCCGCCTGCCTAGAGGGTACGACACGCCGGTCACGGCCGACGGCGCCAACCTGTCGCAGGGCCAGCGCCAGCTGCTCGCCATTGCGCGCGTGGCCGTCGCCGACCCGCCGGTGCTCATCCTGGACGAGGCCACGAGCTCCATCGACACGCGTACCGAAAAGCTTATCGAGCGCGGCATGGACCGCATCATGCGCGGACGCACCACCTTTATGATCGCGCACCGCCTGTCCACCGTCCGCGACGCCGACGCCATCATGGTCCTCGAACACGGCCGCATCATCGAGCGCGGCACCCACGAAGAGCTGCTCGCCCAGCACGGCGAGTACTGGCAGCTGGCGCATGGCTTAAAAGAGTTGGATTAACCCGTTCGAGCACGATGCTTTGACCTCTCCGTGCTCTTCACCTCGCCTCAAACCATCACAACATTCGACGTTTTTTGCCAAAAACGGGAAAAGCATCGAATGTTGTGATGGTTTTTCTACCACTCAATCGGGTGGAATCGCTTTCTTGCGCACGAAGGTGTGCGGACCCGTGGGCAGGGGAATAAGGATGGTTATCCGACTCCATTGGAGGGCTCATGGACCTGCCGATCGTCCTGTCCCATAAGGCTGCCTGGCTGTACCACAACGTGGCGCGCCCGTCCGAGCCGCTCTCGCGAGCAAGCAGCCTATACGATGAGGACTCGCTTGCTAACGAGGCGGAGCCGACCGCGAGCCTGCCCAAATTGGGACTCGATGCCAAGGGGCTGAGGGCTTCAACGGCAGTTGGGATCGTTACCGACTATCTGGTTTCGCTTGGTATTCCACGAGAAGAGCTCGATCATATCGACACGCTCGTCAACTTCGATTTTGAGCGCTCGACGCCGGCTGGATTTAGGTGCCACGTGTTTGGGGCGCCGGTACCTCCAGACCATCTTCTTGAGGTGGCAGAGGGCCTTCTAGTGGTTGATGAGGTCATGTGCTTTGTCCAAGCGGGTTCGTGGATGAGCGAGCCCGAGCAGCTGGAATATGGGTATGAAATCTGCGCCCGATACCATTTGAATCATCTGTCGACAGACGATTATATCGAGATGGGGCAGAGGTATACCGTTGCCGACTTGATTGCTTATTGCGATGAGAATCGATCTCGTCAGGGGGCTATACGCGCGGCCGGTGTGCTCAGGCGCGTGCACGATGGCGCGCGATCGCCCATGGAGACGGCCACCGCAATCATGGTCGTAGCAAAACGTTCCCAGGGAGGGCTGGGATACGCCAAGATCGAGCTCAACCATCGGGTCGATGTTCCCAACGAGTTCAAGTATCTCGCAAAGGCCGGGTATTTCGAGATCGACGTATATGCACCTGCGAGCGGTACGGGGATTGAATACAACGGCTCGGACCATCTTGATAAACAGCGCAGCGCATCTGATGCGGAGCGTATGACCGTGCTGAGCGCGCTGGGCTTTAGGATGATCGTCCTCACCGGGACTCAGTTTGCCCACCAGCTGCAATTGCACCGGGCTATGAACGCCATCGCACTCGCGATGGGCCTTAAGTGCGACCGAAGCGAAGCGTTCCAAAAGCGGCAGAACGACTTGCGAGAATTCGTGATCCGGCACTGGGACGGCGGCCTTTAGGGGCGCTTTGGCCCTTCTGCGGGGTGCCGTGGGCAGGCAAACCATCACAACATTCGACGTTTTTTGCCAAAATCGGGAAAAGCATCGAATGTTGTGATGGTCTGTGCTGAGGATGGGCTTGGAAAGTCCGTTTTGGTCGAAGCGACCTGTCCTGTCGTACGGGTGTCGGCATGATTCTCTCGTGGGGTATTATGTTTTCCGAAGAATAAAACGCCGCGTGAGGGGAGGGCTGCGTGGACGGGCGCGTGCAACATGACGGCTTTGGCCGCGATATCAACTACCTGCGCATTGCCGTTACTGACAAGTGCAATTTCCGCTGCATTTACTGCATGCCGGCCGATGGCGTGGCGCCCCGCGCGCACGATGAGCTACTCAGTGCCGAGGAAATCGCCCGCTTTGTGCGCCTGGTAGCGGGGGAGGGCATTCGCCGCGTGCGCCTGACGGGCGGCGAGCCGCTGGTCAGCCGCCGTATCATTCCGCTCATTCGCGACATCCGCGCGATTCCGCAGATCGAGGACATCTCGCTCACCACCAACGGCGCCCTACTGCCCAAGCTGGCGCCGCAGCTCAAAGACGCGGGGCTTAACCGCGTCAACATTTCGCTCGACACACTCGACCCTGCGCTGTTTGGAAAGATCACGCGCCTGGGTCGACTCGAGCAGACCATGGCTGGTATCGACGCGGCGCTGGCTTGGGGCTTTGAGCCCGTTAAGGTCAACTGCGTTGTGGTGCGCCGACTCAACCAGGATGTGGCGGCCCTTGCGCGGCTGACCGTCGACCGCCCCATCCACCTGCGCTTTATCGAATACATGCCCATCGGCGACGAGCGCACCAGCTCGCATTGCGCTGTGGACCCGCATGCGCCCGCGCTCAATCCGGCGCTGTGGGACGCGAGCGATACCGTGCCGAGTGACGAGCTGCGGGCGCGCATCAATGCCGGGGCCGCCGCGGTGGGTCTGGGCGAGCTCGAGCCGCTCGACATCAACGACGCTCCTGCCGGCGCGGGCCCTGCGCGCTACTGGCACTTTCCGGGTGCGGCGGGAACGGTCGGCTTCATTAGCGCCATGTCCAACCATTTTTGCGCGAATTGCAACCGTCTGCGCCTGACGGCCGATGGCAACGTGCGTCCGTGCCTGTTCAGCGATGCCGAGTATTCGGTGCGTGAGGCGCTGCGCCGTGGTGATGATATGCAGGTACTTTCGATTTGGCGCGATGCCGTGGCCCACAAACCGCAGGAACACGCGATAATTGAGGGCACGCAACGATTTATGTCCCAAATCGGAGGATGATCATATGGCCAAGAGCAGGTACGCCGATGCCACCAAGGCCGCTCGCAGGGCCGCGATGTCTGCCCACAAAGTCACGGCTGCGGCGAATGCAGGTAACGCCGACGCGTCCGCACAGCCGACTGCCAGTGCTGTCGCCGAGCCCGCCCGCGACGCCCGCCGCGACGAGCTGACGCACGTGGACGCCAAGGGCGAGGTGCGCATGGTTGACGTGTCCGACAAGGCTGAGACCCATCGCATTGCTATCGCCGAGGGCACCATCCTCATGCACCCTGAGACGCAGGCTATGGTGCTGCAGGACCGCGCCAAGAAGGGCGACGTGCTTGCCTGCGCGCGCGTGGCGGGCATCATGGCCATCAAACGCACGAGCGACATCATCCCCATGTGCCATCCGTTGCTCATTACCAAGAGCAAGTGCGACATTGCGCCCATCGCTCCGGCGGGGATGCCTGCCGAGGACGTGCCCGAGGGCTGGGCGCCGGCGCGCGCGGACGGGCAGGTCGGCTTTCACGTGCTGGTTACGGCGGGTGTGACGGGCAAGACGGGTATCGAGATGGAGGCTCTGACCGGCGCGAGTGCCGCGTGCCTTACGATCTATGACATGTGCAAGGCCGTCGATCGCGGCATGGAGATCGTCGACGTGCGCCTGCTGCACAAGGAGGGCGGCCGCTCGGGTGTGTGGGACCGCGCAGAGCGTCAGGCCGCTGCTGTTGAGGCCGTGGCCGCTGACGGTGCCGCGCCCGCGAGCGCGCCCGTCGCCGTCGCGCCCGCAGCTCCCACTCCGGCTGTCCCCGCGATCGCGTTTATCGGCTACCAAAATTCGGGCAAGACCACGCTCGTCGAGAAGGTCATTGCCGAGCTCACCCGCCGCGGCCTGCGCGTGGGTTCGCTCAAGCATCACGGACATCACGGCTTTGATATTGATGTGCCCGCTAAGGACACCTGGCGCCATCACCAGGCCGGATCCAAGCACGTGGGCCTTATCTGCGCCACGCGCTGGGCAGAGTACGCCGACACGCGCGAGGAGGACGAGATGCCCGCGCGCGAGCTGCTGTCGCGCTACAACGATGTCGACGTGGTGATCATCGAGGGCTACAAGACCGAGGGCTTCGACAACATCGTGGTCGCGCGCTCCGGTGTCGACCGTCTGCGCGGCAAGAGCTCGCTCGATCTGGTCGATGGTCACACGCTGGCCCTTGCCTGCAACGAGGCTCTGGCGCGCCAGGCATTCGATGCCGGCTTCGCGACCCGAGCCATCAACATCAACGACGCCCGAGCCATCTGCGATCTGATCCAAGATCACCTTTAAGGCTTGGGGCCGGCTCGCTGCGCTGCCATAACCTGCCAAAAGGGACAGGTTTATTTTGGCAGGTTTTATCTGGGCAAACGCCATTTCCACCACAAAGGGGCCAGGCTCCTTTGTGGTGGTTTTTGCTTTGGTAGATGTGTGGGACATGCCTTACAATCTACCAAGTAGTTCATGACGGGCGAAAAACGGAGAAAAGGGGCTTGATGCGTCCTTAATGTTTCATGCGGATGGATTGATTTGACAGACGGTGGCGAATGCCCGCCGTCCGCATTCGTATGAAACAAGGAGTCTCCATGCTCGCCTCCCTTTTCTCAAAGCCTCAATCATCGCTGTCCGCGCAGGCCAAGCGCCTGGTGGCGATGCGCTTTCTCATCTACACCGGTTTTCAGACCAGCTACTTTATCGGCGTCATCGGAACGCTCACCTATGCGGACGGCGCTTCGGTCGTGGCGACATCGCTGGCCGTCCTGTTCATGAACGTTTTCGTGATCCTGGGATCCTTTGCGGGTGGCGCGGAGCTCGACGCCTGGGGTCCGCGCCACCATTTCTTGCTGAGCATCATCGGCGCTCTCGCAACTGGCACGGCAATCATCGCCTTTGGTAGCGCGACCGGCGTCGTCCTACTCGGCGCGGTGTTTCTGGGCTTTGCGATGGGGTTCGCCCAGCCCATTGCCACGTCCTATCCGGCCTACCTCACCAACGATCCTGTCGAGCTCAAAGACATCAACTCCGCCATCGCCATGTTTTCAAACGTGAGTATCATCGTTGGCCCCACGCTGGGCGGCTTTGTCGCGGCGGCTGCGTCGTCGCGCGCGGTGTTCGTGCTTATGATGCTCTTTACCGTGCTGGCGTTCGTCGTCGGTTGGGGCTTTAGGCCGCAGACCAGCCATGTCGCCGGGCATGCGGATGCCGATTCGGCAGAGGAAGGGGAGCGTGCGGGACAAAGCTCCAACCCCAGCACGTCCGCCCGCGCCACCTTCGCAGCCAGCATCAAGACAGTCTTCACCAACAGCGTCCTCGCCCTGCTGTTCTGCATTATTTTCCTTTCGAACTTTGGCTACGGAGCCTTCGATCCACTGGAGTCGTTCTTCTACCGCGATGTCCTGCACGTCGGCGTTGAGTGGATGGGCTGGCTCTCGTCGGCCTCGGGCGTGGGCGCGGTGCTGGGTGCCGTGCTCGCGCTTCGCTTGCCGCCGCACTTGGTCAACCTTAAAACGCTGCTCGTGGCGCTTATGTCTGTAGGCCTGGGAAGTCTGCTCTATGTGGGGACGCCGTACGTGGGCGTGGCCCTCGTCGGCCAGATTGCCTTGGGCATAGCCTGGGGTGTCGTCAACCCACTTCATAACACCATCGTACAAACGACGGCTCCGCTCGAGCAGCTCGGTCGCGTCAACTCGGTCATGGGCTTTGGCAATATGTTCGCCGGCGTGGCCCCGCTGGCGATTGCCCCGTGGCTGGCGGCGACATTTGGCGTACAACGGACACTCGTGGGGGCAGGCATGGTCGTGACGGCGGTTCCCGCGGCGCTGTTGCTGTTTGGACGCCGGCATTTTGATCGTGCCGCAAGGCAGTAAAGACCATCACAACATTCGATGAAAATCGCGATTTTGCCGAAAAACATCGAATGTTGTGATGGTTTGGCCCGTAGACGTCGCAACCGCCACAAAGGGGCCAGGCACCTTTGTGGCGGTTTTTGCTTTGACGGGCCGCGCCTGCGCCTTGGTATACCATGTACGCCGTTTGCGAATACACCCCACACCGCCGCACAACCCAGAAAGACCCCCATGGACGCCACCTTCAGCCACATCAAAGCCGTGTTCTGCGATATCGACGGTACGCTGCTCACGAGCCAGCACACGGTGTCCCCGCGCACCGTTGCGGCGATCCGCGCCCTGCGCGAGCGCGGCGTGCTCTTTGGCCTGTGCACCGGGCGCGACGCCCACGCGACCGAGGCCATGTACGAGCTCTGGGGCATCGAAGGACTGGTAGACGTGCTGGTGGGCTGTGGTGGTGCCGAGGTCATCGACCGTGCGCACGGCATCAACGAGCTGAGCTACCCGCTGCCGGGCGAGACCATCGCGCGCATCTGCAAGCACATGGCGGGCCTGCCGGCAACGCCCGTCTGCCCCCGAAACGGCGTGCTCTATGTGCCCGAGAGCAATGCGTTCGTCGAGCACCTGTCGCGCGTCGACGGCGCGCCCTACCAGGTGGTCGATTTTGCTGAGTTTTTGCGCGAGCCGCAGCCCAAGGTGATGTTTACCATGGCGCCCGAGGTAATGCCGCGGGTGATTGAGCGGGCGTCGACGTTTGCCGATGACACTGTTAAGGCGGCGGCTCTGCAAACCACGCAGTGGCTCTACGAGTTCATGGACCCGCGCGTGTCCAAGACGCGCGGCCTTGTGCGCGTGGCGGAGCTCAACGACATGGAGCTCCAGGACATCTGCGTGTTTGGCGATGCCGATAACGACACTCGCATGGTTGCTGACGCCGGCGTGGGCGTGGCCATGGCAAATGGCAGCGACGCCACCTGTGCCGCCGCCGACTTTGTAACCGCAAGCAACGACGAAGACGGCATCGCGATCTTTATCGAGGAGCATCTGCTGTAGCGCAGGGGGAGAACCACCACAGGGAGGCAGGCACCTTTGTGGTAGTCTCAGGCGATTTAGGCGAATTGATGCCTAAAATCTGCGCGTAAATTCAAATATGGTTGTCTGAGCATTACGCTTCTAACCGCCGATGGGTTAAAGATATTCTCATCAATTTGGTAGGATATTCCTTCCGGTTGATGACCTACCGCTCACGGCCGATTTTCGACCGTGAGCGGTATGTTTGCTCTTGAGCAAAAATTTGTGCAAATAAATCTAATGCCATTAAAAAATGATGTGCAGCTAAATTACCAGTAGAAACAAATAATAGATAGCGAATAAACGAAGGTAAATCTGAGCAAATGTCAAGAGAATTGAGAATCCGCTACAAAAATGTTGGTTTTGTTGCTCAGATGTCTAAACAATCGTTACAATATGTAAACTAAACGAGCGCAATTACAGATTGCGCAGATACGTTTGATAGTGAAAGAGCAAGATCGCGGTCTCTTGGGGAGGAGACATCGATGAAAGCGAATTCGGACAAATCTAAGCAGAGTAATAAAGCGACGCGCCGTGTACTGGCAGGCGTTTTGTGCGGAGCCTCCGTTTTGAGCCTGGTACTGTCGCTCGTCATGCCTCCAATCTCGCAGGCCATTGCCAATGACTCCCAGGCGGTTGTCGCCGAGGAGGTTGTTGCGGACGAGGACACGTCGGCCGAGGGCGCCGGTGCGGACAATTCCACGAGCAAAGACGCCGAGAACCTGAATAGCGACGATGTCGAGAGTGGCGAAGCGTCTGTCGATGCTAACGTCGCGGGTCCGTCGTCCAATGACACGGAGGCAGAGGGTGACGCGCAGCCTGCGGATGCGCAGCCTTCTGATGATAGTGCTAACGGCGAGGATTCAAGCGCACTTGCTGCAGAGAATAAATCGACTTACGAAATCACAAGTGGGTCTGATCTCAGTAAGAAGCTTCCTGACAAGAACTTTCGAGATACAAAAGGCTCCGCTACTTTTACGCTTGTTGCCGATATTGAATGCAGAGATGAGATTAGGCTTGATCAAGCTGGCGAGATCACCCTTAATCTAAACGGTCATAAGATCAAGTGCTTGAACACCGATAAGCCGTTATTTGATGTTGCTAATGGCGCAACACTTACAATTAAGGACGAAATTAAGGACTCCGCGCCGGTGACTGAGACGGTCAACGATGTCCAACAGCTGACTGATCAGGGGCAGAAGCTGAATCCCGATAATTATGGCAAGAAAGCCGTGCTAAATTACGTTGATGGCATTCCGTCTAATCTTACCTACTACGTGACCAAATCGACCCCGAGTGGTACAGGGACAATCGAGACGCTTGTCAGTCATAGCGTCGATATTAAGGGTGCCATCGTGGCGTGCGGCGGCAACGCAAATCTAAAGCTCATCAATCTGTATAACAACAACGGCAAGGGCGGCACGTTTAACCTTGTGAGCGGCGTGATCACGCAAAAACAAGGTGGCAGCGTTAGCAGCTTGGTCTATGCCGAGAACGGCTCTACTGTCAACATGAGCGGCGGCTATGTGTGTGGCGCTTCTGGCTCGCCCGCGGGCGCGGGCATTATGGTTTCCAACGAGAAAGGTAGTGCCTCGACCCTTAATTTGACCGGTGGCGTAATTGCCGGCAACAGCGCTTATAGTGGCGGTGGTGTGTATGCTAAAGGCTCCACGGTCACTATAACTAATGGCGTAATCTCCGGCAACAGCACGCTTGATTCTGCTGGCTTTGGTGGCGGCATCATGGCCGAAAACGGCAGCGTCACTGTTTCCGGTGGCTACATCACTAACAATAAATATGCCAATTTCTGTTGCCATGATGGTTATGGCGATCATGGCGG
The DNA here is from genome assembly GCA_934630385.1 of uncultured Collinsella sp. Lineage (GTDB taxonomy): Bacteria > Actinomycetota > Coriobacteriia > Coriobacteriales > Coriobacteriaceae > Collinsella. The sequence continues at coordinate 12,661 of CAKTWE010000024.1, read as the reverse complement.
CGCTGGACTTGCCGCTAGAAACGGTACTCATGTCACCATTTCGGGCGGCCAGATTACCGGCAACTACTCCAAGGAAGCCGGCGGCGGTGTTTATGTCACGGATGTCGACCGTAATGAGCAATCCCGTACGGGTATGGCGTGGCTGAAAATCACGGGAGGAATTATTGCCTCTAACGTGAGCTACCGATCTGAAGGTGCTGGCATTCGAGTGGGCCAGATGGTTGACGCGATGATAAATGGGTCGTCAAACGATAGCCCAGTCTACATCACTAATAACTCTTGCATGTCTCGCTTTGACTGGGGCGGAGGCGGTATCTTTGTCCAGGGAAACTCGGATTTGGGCAAGGAGAAGACTGCTGGTAGGCTATTCATATATAACTCGTACGTTAGCGCCAATACCGCTGGCGGCTATGGCGGTGGCGTTGCAGTCTGCCCTACGGGCAAGACGTTGGTAACGAACACTGAGGGCACAGCAATCTTTGGCAATTCGTCTGCCAAAGATCAGCAGGACGCAAAAGCTGATTATAATTCTGAAAAGAATAGCGGTAACGAAGGCACCCCTCACCTATCCGCTGGTGGCTACGAAGGCCTTGACCACAAAAAGAACCAGGATACTGACGCCTACAATGCCAAAGAGTTTCGCGAAAACGGCCACGCGGACTTCTTCCTTGCGGCGGAGGATCATAAGACCCCGATCGCGGCGGTGATTGGCAAAATGCTTGGCGGCGGTGACGCCAAATACAAGGGAAGTAAAGAGCTTACGCAAGCCATTACTATCCCCGCTAACGGTGGCGTGCAGGTATATAAAAGCATCGGCCTGAGCTCGGGTGTTACAGCTCAAGACGAAGCCGCGATCAATGCGCAAAAAGTTGCGACAACGTTCATCACCGGCAACTATTCCTGGGACCATGGCGGCGGCATCATGTCGAACGGCGACCTGTACATGGGCGCGCCTGAGGACACGTATGTCTATCCGAGCCTCAAGCTCAAGGCGACCAAGGTACTACGTAATTCGCAGACAAATGTGAACGAGAAGCTCGAAGAGAATCAGTTTACCTTTAGGGTCTACCGCAAGGACTCAACCGACCCTTTGGCTAGCGCGACATTCAATCGTAACGTTTGCACCGAGGTTGGAACTGCAAAAAATGACGCAAGCGGTAACATCACGTTTGATCTTGATGAACAGTTCGCAACTAGTGGTACAGCTGACACAACCACTATCACATACTACTTGGTCGAAGATTCCGGCGCTGAACCCGGTATCACGTACGACTCCGCTGTGTATGAGATTGTGGTAAGCGCCAAGGATAACCCGACCGAGCTCATGACTGTTCCGAAAAAGGACGAGTCGAACGTACAGATAGCTCTCAAAATCCATAACTACACGATTGAAAAGGTCGAAGTGACCAAGCATGAACTCGACAAGTCATCTGGGATGTGGAGTGTCACAAAATCATGGGACAACTTGCAGAAGAGCGATGACTATTATCCAATTGCCTGCAAAGATAACTCAACGACTTTCACCAACGAGTACACTCCGTACACCTCCAGCGGCTCCTGGACTCCTAAGGCGACTAAGGTCGTTGAGGGCGGCGAGATGAAGGAGTTTACGCTTCAGCTTGCGACCGACAAAGAGTTCACGAAGAACGTTCAGAATAAGTCGACCAAGACCGACGCTGGTAAGTCCCAGACCTTAAGCTTCGACGAGATTAAGTACGAACTAAAAGACCTCGAAAAACTCGCGTCCGACTCCACGGGTCGCGGTGCGAGCAAAACCTTTACTTATTACGTTCGCGAACGGCAGCCGACCACGCCGTTTAAGAACTACAAGTACAAGTACGACGAGTCGGTCTATCGATTTGATGTCACAATGACGGACCAAAAAGACGGAACAATCAAGGCCACCACGGTAACCTACACCAAGATCCAGGACGCTGGCGGTAATCCTATCGACGACCAGAAGCCCATTGTCTTTAACAGTAACAATCCCAATGAGCACGGCCCCACCTTCACCAACACCTACTCCACCTCTTTGCCCCTTTCTGGTATGTCGGGCGTCACTCTGACGTACCTTGCCGGCGCGGCGGTGCTTTGCGCTGCTGTGGCCTGGATGCACATTCGTCGCAAGGCGAATGCGAAGGGAGGCGAGCGTCGTGAATAAGAAAGTTTGCTCCTTCCCGATCTTGTTTGCGCTGCTTGCCCTCCTGATCGGCATCTGCGCGGTTGTGTTCCCCGCATCCGCGCAGGCCGCGCCGACCTCGACCGGTTCCATCACGGTGAGCGGCAACATAGCGCGCAGCTACGACGCCTACCAGATCTTTAGCGCCAACGTCGTCGACGGCGACAACGACGCCAAGATCGCCACCGACCTTGCCTGGGCAAGCGACGCCGTGCGCGACGCCGCACTGCCTGTGCTGCACAGCGCCGGCATGCCCAATTCCCAGACCACCGCGCAGGAAGCTGCCGAGTGGCTCAACACCGATTCCCACCTTACGAGCACGCTGAGCGCACAGCTCGCTCGTTCCCTCCAGAGCTCTGCCGCCGAGTCCGTGGCCCTTAACGCGGGCACGGCGGCCGAGCTGCCTAGCGGCTACTGGCTCATCGTCGCCAAAGACGACGCCATCTCCCAGAACGAGGCCGGCACCGCGCCGATCATGGCCCTGGTCGGCGGCAGCTCCGTCACCGTCAAGCCCAAGGCCGCGACCCCCAAGGTCGCCAAGCACGTGCTGGAGGACAGCACCGCCGCCTGGCAGAAGGCCGCCGACGCCACGGTCGCCGACAACCTGTACTGGCGCCTCTCTGCCACGGTTCCGGCGGGTCTTACCGCCTACGACACCTATACGGTGCGGTTCGTTGACACCATGAGCGCGGGGCTCGACCCCTCCAAGGTGGCCGCGAGCATGCATGTGTACGTGGCGGCGGGCGCGGACGGCGGCTTTGACGCCGTCTCGGCCGGTAAGGACGGGCACGCCGGCACCGAGCCCACGCAGGGCTGGACCGATATCACGGCCCAGTGCGCCACCAAGGTAGCGGCGGACGGAACCTTCACCGTGCGCACCGGTGACCTTATCGCCGCGCTCGGCGGGGTCGACGCCTTCACCGCGGGCGCCCGCGTGGTCGCCGTGTACAATGCGCCACTCAACAGCGCGTGCAACCACGGCATCGCGAAGGGCAACCCCAACGAGGTCTACCTGCGCTACCCGCGCTCTCCCTTTGCCGACCAGTCCGGTGACGCCGGCTTCACCCGCACGCCGAGCGACGATGCGTGCGCCTACACCTGGGATCTCGCGCTCACCAAGCGCGGCAGCGACGGCGACAAGCCGCTTGCCGGGGCGGTCCTGAGCATCGCCGACGACCGCGGTCGCACGCTGGCGGCCGACGGCACGTGGGATGCGGAGGGCAAGGCCACCGTCACCACGGGCGAGGACGGCCGCGTGACCGTCTCGGGTGTGGACTCGGGCAAGCTGGAGGTCCGCGAACTCAAGGCGCCCAAGGGCTACACCGCCTTTGAGGGCACGCGCTCCGTGACGGTCAAGGCCGAGGGCCTGGACGTCGACCAGGTGGCCGCCGCCAAGCCCAAACTCACCATCACGGCCGAGTCGCCCCTGCGCGCCGACAGCGCGGACGGGTCGACGGGCAGCCTGGAGGCGTCGCTCATCAACACGCCCACCGGAACACCCCCTAGCATTACCACCGGAGGCTTTATGCCCTCGACTGGCGATATGGCAATGTACGCCGCGGCCGCCGCAGCGGTCGCCGGAGCCGCGCTCCTCGTGGTCGCGCTCCTGGTCAAGAGGGGAGGTGGCAGCCATAAAGAGTAGCTGGCAGCCCCACAGAGAGCGGGGCGAGACGTAGCGAAGTAGATGCTAAGACACAGACAGATGATGACCGATCGAATGAGAACCAACCGGAAAACGGAGGAAAAGAAGATGAGCATGCGCAAGAACATCGCACGCCTGGCAGTAACCGCCGGCCTCACAGCAGCGTTGAGCTTCGGCGGCGTCATGGCCCCGGTGACCATGGCGTTTGCTGATGGTGCGGCGGGCAGCATCACGATTAGCCAGATCGCGGGCAACGAGAGCACCACGTTCAAGGCGTACCAGATCTTTAAGGCCACGGTGACCGATACGAATGGAGTTAAGACTGCTCAGGACATTACGTGGGCGAGTAGTTCGGTTGGCGAGAAGGTAATTACAGCCATTAGGAATGACTGGAAGGCTTATAACAGTTTAAGTGATTCTGAAAAGCTTCCTGCGAAGCCTACGCCTCAGGAAGTCGCGGATTTCATCACTGCGCATGCGGGAGTCTGCACCGCGGGGTCGGAATCGACCAAAGGAACACGAATCGCGACCGATAATATTCTCTATGCAGTTGCGAATGCCATCAGGGATGAGGAGCCGGTCAAGTCGGATATCGTCGCTGGCACTGCTTGGACTCCCGAAGCTTCGAACGGTAGCGGTTATTACCTGTTTGTGACCAATGCTCTCAGCGATTCGTCCAAGAAGGATACCGGCACGTCCCCGATTTTTGCTGTTGTTGGCGGTAATGCCGTAACTGTAACTGAGAAGACCAGTATCCCTACCGTCGGCAAGCAGGTACTTGCTTCGGCGCCGAATAATCCCACGAGCGCAACTGGTTGGGCTGGCGTTGCTAACTCTCAAATCGGACAGGAAGTGACCTACAAGCTTACCGGATCGGTCGCCGATAACTATGCCACCTACGATTCCTATGCATATAAGTTCACCGATGTGCTTTCCAGCGGCCTTGATTACGTTGACGGATCGGTAGAGGTGTATGCGCTGAACGGCACCACCTACACTAAAATTAATAAGAACAATTATTTCGTGACGAATGCTGATGCCAGCAGCAGCAACACCCTCACGGTGGAATTCAAGGTCGGCGACGGTGACAAGGGCCTCAAGGATGTTCAGGGCGTAGACGCCAACACCCAGATCGTTGTCTTCTATAAGGCGAAGCTCAACAAGAATGCCGTTACCGGTAACGGAAATGGCGAGAAGAAGGGCAATTTCAATACTGTTAAGCTCGAGTACTCCAACAACCCCTATACCGAGGGAACGGGAACGTCCGTCGAGGGCGGTGCCGGAGACTTTACTTTCCAGCTCAACATTAACAAGGTCGATCAGGGCACCGAGAAGGGCCTTGGGGATGCCGTCTTTACCATCAAGTCTAACAACAAATATGTTGCTTCAAAAGACGGGAATGGTTTTGTCGCAGGCGAACTTGTGGACGTTGCCGATAACAGCGACCTTCCCGAGTATGTAAAGTTCAAGTCTACGGACGAGGGCAAGATCGCTGTGAAAGGTCTCGATGCCGGTACCTACACAGTGACTGAGATTAAGGCACCGAACGAAAAATATACCGTCGCTAATCCCTTCACATTTACTATCGAGGCAAAGTATAAGGATAATGCGGCGGAGCTTGAGAAGATTACGGTTAGTCCTTCTCAGAATGACGAGCGTCGTTCCGATGTCGCCCTCGGAACCCTTGACAACACTCCGGGTGATAATACGCTGACCGTTACGGATAATTCCGCTGCCAATGTCCAAACTGGTGAAGTCAACATCACCATCGGCAACACCAAGCAGGTTGGCCTCCCCCTCACCGGCCTGAACGGCGTGACCTTCACTTGGATCGCTGGTGGCGCGGTGCTGTGCATTGGCGTGGCACACCTCATCCGCAGCCGTAAGCAGGCTGAGGAGTCCGAGCAGGAGTAACACTCGCTCACCCATCCCTTTGGCAGGTGGGATGTGATGGCCATGAGACTTGCGGACACTTTTCTCGTCCATCTACGTTCTTGCTTTGCCATTCTCTTTTCGGGGCAGACTCCGCACTGGAGTTTGCCCCGTTTTGTATCTGCGAGTCCGCGCTGCGCTATCCTGCTTGGTGCAGCTCTCTAGTGCAACCTGACGAAAGTGGTGTGGCCGATGTCACGTGCAAACAAACACTCCAAGCCCGCGGGCGGCAAGCGCCGTCGCAAGCGGCTGCCGCGCTGGGCCGACCGCCTCATCACCATCGTCATCATCCTTATTGGCGTGGGCCTTATGACCTGGCCGTGGATCTTGGACCGGCTCGAAGCCTCGGGCGTGTTCAACCAGATCAGCACCGTGTCCAGCACCGTGGACGCGCTGTCTGCCGAGGAGCGCGAGCGCATCTTGCTGCAGGCGCGCTCCTATAACGAGCAGCTGGCGGGCGAGGCCACCGAGCTCCCCGCCGACCAGATCGAGCCCTACGCTCAGCAGCTCATCTTTGACCGCGACCCCATGATGAGCTGGGTCGAGATCCCCTCCATCGACGTGAGCATGCCCATCTACCACGGCACGAGCGAAGAAGTCCTTATGGCGGGCGTCGGCCACCTGGAGGGCACGAGCCTGCCGGTGGGCGGCACCTCGACGCATTGCGTGCTCACCGCGCACTCGGGCATGCGCAACCTGAGCATGTTCGACGACATCCACTCGCTGGAGCCCGGCGACCTGGTGCTGCTGCACACCATGAACAAGACGCTCGCCTACAAGATGGTGGACTCCGAGGTCGTGCTGCCCGAGGAGATGGAGTCACTGACCATCGAGCCCGGTGCCGACAAGGTGACGCTCGTTACCTGCACGCCCTATGGCGTGAACGACCATCGCCTGCTGGTGCATTGCGTGCGCACCAAATACAGCAAGAAGGACGTCGACAAGCAAAAGTCGCTGGCCGGCCGCCACTGGGGCAAGCGCGAGTTTGCCGTGCTCATCGTGGTCGTAGCCATTGTGCTGTTGCTGCTGGACATCGTGATCCACGCGGTCCGCAAGCGCCGCAAGGCCAAGGCCTCGGCATAGGACATCGTTCAGAACCACCACAAAGGGGACAGCCACCTTTGTGGTGGTCGGGGGCTTCCAAACCATCACAACATTCGATGAAAATCGCGATTTTGACGAAAAGCGTCGAATGTTGTGATGGTTTTTGCCGTGGGTGATGCGGCATTCGCTATGCGCGATGTGGTTTTCGCTGCAGAACCGCCCACCCGTGCTCGCCGCCCTCGTTACGTTTTCGCTGCATTTGGGTAAAGCACCTGCTCCAAGCGGCGTTGCCTTGTATACTAGAGCGGTTTATCTGTTATGCGGAAGGGAGCGCCTATGGCACTCAGCGAGAAAGACGTGCGCGGCATCGCCGAGTACGCAAAAATCGCACTGACCGATGACGAGCTCACCCAGATGACGTCCTACATGAACGACGCCGTCCAGATGCTCGAGCCCGTCCTGCAATATGACTTGCCCGACGTGGAGCCCACGTTCCATCCCATCGGAAGCCTGTCCAACGTGATGGGCGACGACCTGCGCGAGCCCGAGCGCGACCTGCCGCTCGACGTCGCGCTCGAAAACGCCGGCAGCGCGCGCGACCGCTACTTCCGCGTGCCGTCCATTTTGGGAGAGGGGGAGAGCGAGTAATGGCGCAGAGCTTCGATTCCCTTACCGCCGCCCAGATCGCCGCGGGTGTTGCCGCCGGCGACTTTACCGCTACCGAGGTGGCCCAGGCCTCCCTTGCCGCCATCGAGGCGCGCGAGGGCGGGGTCCAGGCATTCCTGCAGGTGGCGCCCGAGCTCGCGCTCGAGGCCGCCGCGCGCGTGGATGCCGACCGCGCTGCAGGCAAGCCGCTGCCCCCGCTTGCGGGCGTGCCGCTGGCCATCAAGGACAACATGAACCTCGTGGGCACACGCACCACCTGCGCCTCCCGCATGCTTGAGGATTACCAGAGCGTTTACACCGCCACCTGCGTCCAGCGCATGCTCGATGCCGGCTGTCTGCCCATGGGCAAGGCCAACATGGACGAGTTTGCCTTTGGCAGCTCCACCGAGAGCTCGGCGTTCCACCGCACCAACAACCCCTGGGATACCGAGCGCGTGCCCGGCGGCTCCTCGGGTGGCTCCGCTGCCGCCGTCGCCGCGGGCGAGGTCGCGCTCTCGCTGGGCTCGGACACCGGCGGCTCCATTCGCCAGCCGGCGTCGCTGTGCGGCGTGGTGGGCTTTAAGCCCACGTATGGCGCCGTGAGCCGTTACGGCGTGGTTGCCTTTGGCTCGTCGCTCGACCAGGTGGGCCCCTTTGGCCGCACGGTCGAGGATGTCGCGCTGGCCATGAACGCGCTTACCGGCGCGGGTCACGATCCCTACGACTGCACCAGCCAGGATTGCGCCGTCGACTTTACCGAGCATCTTAACGACAGCATCGAGGGTAAGCGCGTGGGCATCATCCCCGCGTTTATGGAGGCCGAGGGCCTGACGCCCGAGGTCAAGGCCGCTGTTCAGCGCGCCGCCCAGGAGCTGCAGAACCAAGGCGCCGAGCTGGTGGAGGTCGACCTGCCGCACCTGGATGCCGCCATCGCCGCCTACTACGTCATCGGCCCGGCCGAGGCGTTCTCCAACCTGGCCCGTTTCGACGGCATTCGCTACGGCTATCAGGAGGAGGGCTGCGCCAACCTGTCCGACCAGAGCTCGCTTTCGCGCGCCCACGGCTTTGGCGCCGAGGCCAAGCGCCGTCAGATGCTCGGTGCCTACCTGCTGAGCTCGGGCGTGTACGACAAGTACTACTACGCTGCGCAAAAGGCCCGCACGCTCATCACGCAGGACTACGACGCCGCGTATGCCAAGGTGGACACCATCCTCATGCCCGCCTCGCCGCGCACGGCCTTTAAGTTTGGCGAGATCAGCGACCCCACGCAGATGTACCTTTCCGACCTGTACACCATCTCGCTCAACATTTGCGGCAACGGCGGCATCTCGGTGCCGCTGGGCCTGGGCGAGGACAGCAAGCTGCCCGTTTCTGCCCAGCTGGTGGGGCCTGCCTTTAAGGACCGCCAGCTGCTCACGTTTGCCCGCGCCCTGGAGCGCGGCTTTGCCGATGCCGCCACGGGTGCGCCCGCGCTTTCCGTAGCGCCCGATTTTGCCGGGAAGGGAGGCGAGCTGTAATGAAGGAGCTTTCCGAGGTCCTGCAGGATTGGGAGGCCGTGATCGGCCTGGAGATCCATACCGAGCTCACCGCACTCGATACCAAGATGTTCTGCAATTGCAAGCTCAGCCACGATGACGAGCCCAACGCCAACGTGTGCCCGGTGTGCCTGGGCCTGCCCGGTGCGCTGCCGGTGCCCAACAAGCGCGCCATCGAGAGTATCGTCAAGGCCGGTCTCGCCACCAACTGCGAGATTCAGCGCCACTCGATGTTCTACCGCAAGCACTACTTCTATCCCGATATGGCCAAGAACTTCCAGACCACGCAGGGTCCGGTCGCCTTTGCCATGTACGGTCACCTGGACCTGGACGTGACCGGTCGCGGCGCCGCCGAGCGCCCCGACTGCGCGTTTGGCGAGGCCGAGGCCCAGAGCCTGGCGAGCGCCTCGGCCAACGCCGAGGGCCTGTCCACATCCATGACGTCGACCATGCGTGAGGGCAATCAGCGCGCCGGTCACCTGGCCAGCTACGATGCGTCCAACCTGCAGATGCCCGAGCGCCGCGAGGACGGTTCCTACACGGTGCCCATCCGCATCCTGCGCATCCACATGGAGGAGGACGCCGCCAAGATGGTCCACGTGGGTGGCGCCGAGGGCCGCATTACCGCCGCGGCCGAGTCGCTCGTCGACTACAACCGCTGCGGAACGCCTTTGATTGAGCTCGTGACTGAGCCCGATCTGCGCACGCCCGAGGAGGCTCGCCTGTTTATGGAAAAGCTCCGTCGCATCTTTGTGACGCTGGGTATTTCGGACTGCTCCATGGAGAAGGGCTCCATGCGTTGCGACGGCAACGTGAGCCTGCGCCGTCGCGGCGAGACCAAGCTGGGCACCAAGACCGAGCTCAAGAACCTCAACTCGTTTAAGAGCCTGCACGACGGCCTTGCCTACGAGATTTGCCGTCAGGCCGAGGTGCTCGAGGAGGGCGGCATCATCTATCAGGAGACCCGCCACTGGGAGCCCAGCCGCAAGCGCACCGTGGTCATGCGTGTGAAGGAGACGGCCGACGACTATCGCCTGTTCCCCGATCCCGACCTGGCGCCGTTCGATTTGGATGACGAGTTCATCGACCGCTGCCGTGGCGAGATTCCCGAGCTGCCCGATGCCAAGCGCGCCCGTTTTGAGGCCGACTTTGGCATTAAGGCTGCCGATGCCGAGCAGATTGCCGGGGACCCCGAGTTTGCCGAGTTCTTTGAGGCCGCCGCTGCCGGTATGGCCGGCAAGGAGGCCCAGACGGTCGCAAACCTGCTGGTCAACGAGATGATCGCCTACCTTAAGGGTGCGGGCGTCTCGCTGGCCGAGTCTGGCATCGCGCCGGCTCAGGTGGCAGCGCTGGCTAAGCTGCTGGCGACCGATGCCATCAGCTCCAACCAAGCGCACGAGGTCTTTGAGGCCATGGCCCAGACCGGCGACGACCCCAACAAGATTGTCGACGAGCGCGGTATGCGTCAGGTGAGCGATGCCGGCGCGCTGCAGCCGATCGTGGACGAGGTGCTGGCAAACTGCGCCGAGCAGGCGCAGCAGTATCGTGACGGCAACCAGAAGGTCATCGGCTTTTTGGTAGGCCAGTGCATGAAGGCGAGCCGCGGCAAGGGCAACCCGAAGCTCTTCAACGAGTTGCTGAGAACGTCGCTCTCGTAGCTGCGAGGCCGGGGAAGCCCCGAGTCGCCGGGGTATTTCCTCCAAATTTCAAACAGTCCTATGCAAGACGAAGGCCACATTTAGTGGCCTTCTTTGCATGCGGAACTCATTTGGAGCAAACACCCCGGCGACTCGGGGCTTCCCCGGCCAGACGACTCGGCCGTTCGGGTCAGGTGGGCTGGATTGAATTTGGTGAATGAGGGCGCCGATGGCGCCCTCATTCTTTATATATGTTGGGAGCGCCAGGTGGTGGGGGTGGTGCCGGTGTATTGTTTGAAGGCTTGGGCGAAGGCGGCCTGCTGAGGGTAGCCTAGACGCTCTGCGACCTGCGCTATCGTGAGCGAGCTATCGGCCAAAAGGTCCTGTGCTCGTTCCATACTGCGTCTGCGAATGTAGGCGCCCAGGGACTCGCCAGTTTGGGCCTTAAAGGTGGCGCATAGTTTGGAGCGGCTTGTGTAGAGCCTCTCGGCCACCTCGTTGATACCCACACGTCTGCCTTTGTCGAGCGCGCGCTCAATCATTGCCGTTGCTTCTTCGGCAATGGTTATGCTGACGCGTGTGTCTGCCGCCTGCCGCGCCTGCTTGTGGGCTGCGCGCGAACAGGCGAGCTCCGCGACCATGGTTTCCACGATGCCTTGCATATAGACGTGTCCGCCTACGGTGCGAGCGCGTTCCTCGTTAATCCAGCGCAGCGCGTGGCAGATGGCAGACGTTGCTTCCTCGTGCCACGACTCGGCAAACGCCTCAAAGACTCCCGCGAACTCAGTGGGATACCGATGCTCCAGCTCGTCGAAATACCCGGGCAAAAAGAGCACCGAGCGCGAGTGATAGAGCTGCCCTGCAAACAGCGGGCTTAACTCCTCGCCACAGTTATCTTGGATAAAGCTGCACACGGCATTGTTTGGCCACGGTCCATGCAAGGGTTTAAGGTTCGCAGGCGTTATGCCGGCCTCGGGCATGCATATAAGTGTGGGCGCGCTGACCTCGCTCACGCAGGCGTACGGCTCGGGTGTGTATTCGGCCAGGTACATATCGTGCGTCGGGGTAATGAAATGCTCCATGACGATGCAGGTGGGGGAGAGGGGCATGATCCATGCGCGGCCGTGTGCCCGGTCGTTTGCCACCTCGCCGGTAAAGACGGCGCCCTTGCCGGTAAGCTCCAGGCCAAACTGCTCAAACTGCGGTGCGTAGAGCCCGGTTATGTCGGTCGCTGCCCTCCGTATTTGCAAAAGCGTCCCTTTCCTTTGCAGAAACGTCCACGCCTGGCTTGATTGTGAGCCATGGCTAACATGTCAATGATAAGTTCATTACGGTTAACTCTCAAGCCGTTAGAAAGGAATCTCATGGCAAAGGGATCAAAAAGGGAAGGCGGCGGTATCGGCGAGCTGCTTGCATATGCCGGCGACCGTAAATTCCTAACATATTTGGGCATGGCCCTCTCGGCGCTCTCGCAGCTGCTGAGCTTTGGCCCGTACGTGTGTATCTGGTTTGTTGCGCGAGACCTTATCGCCGTGGCACCTAACTGGAGCGATGCCACCGATATCGCGATGTATGGTTGGTGGGCAGTGGGTTTTGCCCTGGCGAGCATCGTGGTCTATTTCGCGGGGCTCATGTGTACGCACCTGTCTGCGTTTCGCTGCGCGTCCAATATCCGCAAGACTACGAGCGAGCATCTGCTTAAGCTACCGCTCGGCTACTTTGACACGCACGCCACCGGTGAGCTGCGTCGTGTTGTAGACGGATGCGCCGCCTCTACCGAGACTTTGCTCGCGCACATGCTGCCCGATATCGCCGGCGCCACCGCCATGGTCGCAGGTCTGCTCGTGCTGCTTTTCGCGCTCGATTGGCGTTTAGGGGCGGCATGCCTTATCTCGGTCGCCGTTTCGCTTGGCGCCATGGCCGCCATGATGAGCGGCAAGGGCGGCGAGTTTATGAAGGCCTACATGGGAGCGCTGGTCAAGATGAACAAGACCGGCACCGAATACGTACGCGGCATCCCCGTGGTCAAGGTGTTTCAGCAGACGGT